>CANCCF010000244.1 GCA_947374485.1 Comamonadaceae bacterium
CTGGCCAAAATGCGCAAGGGCGTGCAGGGTTCCGAGGCCATGCCGGTGTTCCACACGGCGCATGCCCTCAAGGGCACGCTGGCCCTGTTTGGCGCCGACCCGGCCAGCCGCCTGGCCGCGCGCATGGAAGAGCTGGCCCAGCAAGGCGACCTGGCAGCGGTCGACGCCCTGCTGGCGCCGCTGGAGGGCGAAGTTGACTTGCTGCGCTGTGCCCTGGAACGCTGCTTGGCCGCCTGACCCCACTGCTTTGGTGATACGGACTAAGATGAGGGCACTAGATACAAGGTGAATACAGCTGTGCCGCAACAAGTCCTCATCGTCGACGACACCGAAATCAACCTGATCTTGTTTGGCGCCCTGGTCAAGAAGCTCGACGACTGCCAGGCCCATGTGTTTGCCGATCCCCGCGAGGCGCTGGCCTGGGTGACCGGCCACGTGCCCGATCTGATCATTGTCGATTACATGATGCCGGACCTCGATGGCATCGAATTCATACGCCTGGTGCGTGCCATGCCCGGCCACGCGCTGGTGCCCATCTTGATGATCACCGCCAACGACCAGAAGCAGATTCGCTACCAGGCGCTCGATCTGGGGGCCAACGACTTCCTGACCAAGCCCATCGACAAGGTGGAATTTCTGGCCCGCGCCCGCAACATGCTTGGCCTGAACCAGGCCCGCAAGCACATGGCCGACCACGCATCCTGGCTTGCGCAAGAAGTGCGCCAGGCGACGCAGGAAATCGTCAAGCGCGAGCGAGAAACCGTGTTCCGCCTGGCCAAGGCAGCGGAGTACCGCGACCCGGAAACCGGCGCCCATATCTTGCGCATGGCGCATTACTCGCAGCTGATTGCGCGCGAGCTCGGCCTGTCGGAGGCGGACCAGCAACTCATTCTGGAGGCCGCACCCATGCATGACATCGGCAAGGTGGGCATTGCCGACAAGATTCTGCTCAAGCCCGGTCGGCTGACGGCAGAAGAGTTCGAAGTGATGAAGCAGCACGCCGTGTTTGGCTACGAGCTGCTCAGTGGCAGCACCTCACCACTGCTGCAGGCCGCCGCCGAAATTGCCAAAGGCCACCACGAAAAATTCGATGGCACGGGCTACCCGGAGGGTACCCGGGGCGAGGCCATTCCGATATTCAGCCGCATTGTTGCGGTGGCCGATGTGTTTGATGCCCTGACCTCGGAGCGCCCTTACAAGAAGGCCTGGGAGGTGGAAGCCGCCGTGGACTTTTTGACCAGCGGCGCGGGCACCCACTTTGACCCGGCCTGCGTCAAGGCCTTTCTCAACGCCTGGGACGATGTGGAGCTGATCCGCAACAAGTACCAGGAAGACCTGCTGGAAACAATCGATTTGTAGCTGCCAGGCTCAGGCGCTCTTTACATGGCGGGCGTCATGGGGATTTGATTTGCATCAAGCCCGTTTGGCATCGACCGGGCACACTACAGCGCATGTCTTCCACGCTACTGGATGCGCCCGGCGCACACCCCATGGCCCCGGCCATGCCGCAGGGTGGCTCCTCCGCACCCCTGATTCCCCTGGCTCCCCACAGCAGCGCGGCCCTGCGTTTGCTCGATGACGCCCAGGAGTGGAGTGCCTTTAGCCGCCCCTCCAGCCGTGGCCCGGGGTGCTGGGAGTCCAGCGTGGTGGTGGAGGGCATGCACTGCGCGGCCTGCAGCTTTACCGTGGAAGACGCAGTGGCCTGCGTGCCCGGTGTGCTGCAGGTGCAGGTGAGTGCAGGCAGCCAGCGCGCCAAAGTTGTCTGGGACGCCGCGCAGGTGCAACCCTCGGCCTGGATGCAGGCCATCCAGTCGCGCGGCTACCGCGCCGTGCCCGCCAACGACGTGTTTGCCAGCGAGAGCCGCCGCAAAGAGGCGCGCAGGGCGCTGTGGCGCTGGCTGGTGGCGGGCCTGTGCATGATGCAGGTGATGATGTATGCCTACCCGGCCTACATTGCCCATGCGGGTGACCTCTCGGCCGAGATGGAGCAGCTGCTGCGCTGGGCCTCGTGGGTGCTGTCGCTGCCGGTGATGCTGTTTTCCTGCGGTGTGTTCTTCGGCAATGCCTGGCGCGACCTGCGCCACGGCAGCATCAGCATGGACTTGCCGGTGGCCCTGGGCATCGGCATCACCTTTGCGGTCAGCAGCCTGGGCACCTTTTCACCGGAGGGCGTGTTCGGGCGCGAGGTGTACTTTGATTCGCTGACCATGTTCGTGTTCTTTTTGCTGACCGGTCGCTGGCTGGAGTTGCGCCTGCGCGGGCGCACCTCGGGCGCGCTGGAGGCGCTGATGAACCGCTTGCCTGACAGCCTGGAGCGCCTGAATGCACAGGGCCAGTTTGAACGGGTGGCGGTGCGCCGCCTGGCCGTGGGCGACCTGGTGCGGGTGCACCCGGGCGAGGCCTTTGCCGGCGACGGCGTGGTGGAAGAAGGCCAGACCCTGGTGGACGAAGCGTTGCTCACCGGTGAATCGCGGGCCCTGCCGCGTGGCGTGGGCGCGGCGGTGGTGGCGGGCAGCCACAACCTGGGTGCCACCGTGCAGGTGCGGGTGCAGGGCGTGGGCGGGCAAACCCGCTTTGCCCAGATCGTGGCCCTGATGCAAAGCGCCTCGACCACCAAGCCCGGCAGCGCCGCCCTGGCCGACCGCCTGGCCCGGCCCTTTTTGCTGGCGGTGCTGCTGGCAGCGGGGCTGGCCTGTCTGTACTGGTGGCCCACCGACCCCGAGCGGGCGCTGATGGTGGCGGTGGCTGTGCTGGTGGTGACCTGCCCCTGCGCACTTTCATTGGCCACGCCTGCGGCCATGCTGGCGGCCGCTGGCAATCTGGCACGTCAGGGTGTGCTGGTGCGCCGCCTGCAGGCGCTGCAGGCCCTGGCCGAAGTGGACACCGTGGTGTTTGACAAGACCGGCACGCTGACCCAGGACACCATGGCGCTGGGGCAGATTGCCGTGCGCCCAGGCACCCCGGCGGCGCAGGCCTTGCAGATGGCGGCGGCGCTGGCCATGCATTCCTTGCACCCCGTGTCCAGGGCACTGGTTGCGGCGGCACAGAGGCCCCTGCATGCGGCCCCCGTTTGGGCTTGCCAGGCGGTGGCCGAAACCAGTGGCCAGGGTTTGCAGGGCTGGGCCCAGCCCCAGGCAGGCGCGCCCCGCCACAGCACCCTGCCGGGGGCTGCGCTGCGCCTGGGTTCGGCTGAATGGTGTGGTGTGGTCGGGTCCATATCGGACACATTGCGCGTGCATCTGAGTGACGACAAGGGCTGGCTGGCCAGCTTCGAACTTCGCGAAGCCTTGCGCCCCCAAGCCGCCGAGGCGGTGGCCGCGCTGGTGCAGGCCGGGGTGCAGGTGCAACTGCTCTCGGGTGATGGCGCTGATTCGGTGGCGCGGGTGGCGGCCGAGGCCGGCATTGCACAGGCGCGTGGCGGCTGCGCACCAGCCGACAAGCTGGCCGCCCTGCGTGCCTTGCAAGCCCAAGGGCACCAGGTCGCCATGGTGGGCGATGGCCTGAACGACGGTCCGGTGCTGGCTGGCGCGCACGTCTCCTTTGCCTTTGGCCAGGCGGTGCCGCTGGCGCAGGCCCAATCGGATTTTGTGGTGCCGGGCGAGCAGTTGCTGGCTGTGGCGCATGCCGTGGTGCTCTCGCGCAAGACCATGGCCGTGGTGCGGCAGAACCTGTGGTGGGCCTTGCTCTACAACGCGGCCTGTGTGCCGCTGGCGGTGGTCGGCTGGCTACCCGCCTGGGCGGCGGGCCTGGGCATGGCCTGCAGCTCGTTGGTGGTGGTGGCCAATGCCTTGCGCCTGACCGGCAGGGCAGAGGCGCGAAAAGGAATCTGATGGACATCCTGTATTTGCTGATTCCGCTTTCGGTGGTGCTGGTGTTTTTCATCATCGGAGGCCTGTGGTGGGCCATTGAGCGCGGGCAGTTTGAAGACATCGAGCGCGAGGGTGAACGCATCCTCAAGGACTCGTGAAAGATTCGTGAAAGGCTCGCGCAGCGCGGGCAGGTATTCTCGGAAAGTAACAATGTTTCTTGTGCGGCTTTGATGTGGGTCAACCCTGCTTTGCACGGCACAAAAGACACTCGGGTTTAGTCATTCATCAAGAGGTAACTATGGCATTTGCAAATCAGAAAGCGGAGCTGTACAACGACACGGTTGTTCGGCAGTTCGCTGTGATGACGGTGGTATGGGGGGTCGTTGGCATGCTGGTGGGCGTGATCATCGCCGCCCAGCTGGCGTGGCCCGAGCTGAACATGGGCATACCCTGGCTCACCTATGGCCGTCTGCGACCCCTGCACACCAACGCGGTGATTTTTGCGTTCGGCGGCTGCGGGCTTTTCTCTACCTGCTACTACGTGGTGCAGCGCACCTGCCAGGTCCGCATTTTCAGTGACAAGCTCGCCGCCTTCACCTTCTGGGGCTGGCAACTGGTCATTCTGCTGGCGGCCATTTCTTTGCCACTGGGTTACACCTCCGGCAAGGAATACGCCGAACTGGAATGGCCGATTGACATCCTGATCACCCTGGTCTGGGTGGCTTTTGCCGTGGTGTTCTTTGGCACGGTGGGTACGCGCAAGGTGCGCCACATTTACGTGGCCAACTGGTTCTACGGCGCCTTCATCCTGGCCGTGGCCTTGTTGCATCTGGTCAACAGCGCCGAGATCCCGGTCGGTGCCATGAAGTCCTACTCGGCCTATGCCGGTGTGCAAGACGCCATGGTGCAATGGTGGTACGGCCACAATGCCGTGGGCTTCTTCCTGACCGCAGGCTTCCTGGGCATGATGTACTACTTCATCCCCAAGCAAGCGGGCCGCCCCGTCTACTCCTACCGCCTGTCCATCGTCCACTTCTGGGCGCTGATCTTCACCTACATGTGGGCGGGCCCGCACCACCTGCACTACACCGCGCTGCCGGACTGGACCCAGTCGGTGGGCATGGTGTTCTCCCTGATTCTGCTGGCGCCCAGCTGGGGCGGCATGATCAACGGCGTGATGACCCTCTCTGGCGCCTGGCACAAGCTGCGCGATGACCCCATCCTGCGCTTCCTGATCGTCTCCCTGTCTTTCTACGGCATGTCGACCTTTGAAGGTCCGATGATGTCCATCAAGACGGTCAATGCGCTGAGCCATTACACCGACTGGACCGTGGGCCACGTGCACTCCGGCGCCCTCGGCTGGGTTGGATTGGTGACCATGGGTTCCATGTACTACCTGATCCCCAAGCTGTTTGGCCAGAAGCAGATGTACAGCGTCAAGGCCATCGAGGTGCACTTCTGGACCGCCACCATCGGCATCGTGATCTATATCGCTGCCATGTGGATTGCCGGTGTGATGCAAGGCCTGATGTGGCGTGCCATCAACCCCGACGGTACGCTGACCTATACCTTTGTCGAGTCGGTCAAGGCCACCTATCCCTTCTATGTGCTGCGTTTGCTGGGCGGTCTGCTCTATCTGGGTGGCATGCTGATCATGCTCTGGAATACGCT
>CANCCF010000245.1 GCA_947374485.1 Comamonadaceae bacterium
TGGACTCACCGAACACGGCTCGCCCAATACCCACGCAATACAGTCCGCCCACCAGCGCGCCGTCGATCCAGGTTTCTACGCTGTGCGCATGACCTGCCCGGTGCAGCGCCCGGTAGGCCACCTGCATTTCCGGCAAGATCCAGGTGCCGCCCTGGCCATTGCGCGGCGTGTGGGCGCAGTGATGAATCACCTGCTCAAACGCACTGTCAAAGCGGATCTCGCAGCGCACTTGGGCACGGAAGGTCTTGATGGTCTTTCTGAGCGAGCGGTGCAGCCTGAATTGGTGTACCTGCAGCACCATGCGCGGGTCGGTGCTCCACCACAGAATCGGCTGGCCTTGGCTGAACCAGGGAAAAATGCCATTGGAATAGGCCAGCACCAGGCTCTGCACGTCCAGGCTGCCGCCCACGGCCAGGAGGCCGGGTGCATCGGATGCGGCAGGCCAGGCTTGCGCCACGTCAGGAAAGTTGTCGCCTGGCTCCAACCAGGGTAGGGCGCGTTGGGCGGGCATGGGTCGTAGGTATCCGGGGGACCGGGGTAAAAATAGTGCCGCCGCTAAAGGGTAAGCGGCCAGCAGCGGATAGAATACTGGCTGTCGGGGCGTAGCGCAGCCTGGTAGCGCATCTGGTTTGGGACCAGAGGGTCGAAGGTTCGAATCCTTTCGCCCCGACCAATATTCAAAAGGGTTAGCTGGTGGTACCGGCTAACCCTTTTTTTGTTTTTTGCGGCGCGTGGCCCGCGCGGCATCAGCGCGGCGCGGCAGGTCTTTTGAGCGGATCCACCAGGGAAGACGCCAGCCGCACACCATGCAGGGCATCCAGCGAGATGCCATTGGCGCCCAGGCTTTCGGCGCTGACTTCGCTGCTGAAAAACGCCGGGCCGCCCAGCAGCACCGGGGTGTCGGGATTGCGTGACGCCTTCTTGACACGGGTGATCAGGCTGCCCAGCGTGGGCAATTGCTCCACCAGCCCCACCGACAGCCCAATCAGGTCAAACCATTCATTGCCAGCCGCCTGGAAGATTTCTTTTTCGGTGTTGGCGATTTCCACCACGACCTGCCAACCCTCCTTGCGGAAGAACTCGCTCACCATCACCAGCCCCAGAATGTGCTGGGAGCCCGGTGCTGCTGCCAGCATCACACGGCGCACCATGCCCACGTCCTGTGGCCCGGAGTGGTAGTCGTAACCGAGCTCATGGGTGATCTGCTGCATGCGCAGCAGGCCCAGAGTCACCAGCGTGAAATCGGTTTTGTCCTCTTCCCACCAGACGCCGAGGCAACGGGCCGCTGGCGCCATCAGCTTCAAAAACAGGTCGTCATTGCCCACGCCATTGCGCTGCAGCTCTTTCACCAGCGCCATGGACTGCTCTGCCGCGGCATGGATGCAGAGGGTGGCAAAGGCTTCCACCTCGGCGGTACTGGGCTCATACACCGCATTGAAATCCTGCGCATTGGAGGCGGTAGGCGCTGCGTGGGCCTGTAGCAAACGGGGAATGATCTGCGACTCAATCACGCTGCGTAATGAGCCCTTGCACTCGTCGTAACCCTCATCACCTTCTTCGCCGCAGTTGCTGTTGCGCTGGCGCCGGGGGATGCTGGAACCCAGCATGGACATGGCGGCCCATTTCCAATCCTGCAAATAACTTGGCAAATGCAGCCCGCCACGCTGGGGGGCAACCAAACCGAGGTCCATGTCAGCTCCTATGCATATCCGCTGCGGGTGGGGGCTCTGCCCACTGCATTACGGCCATGCTTTATTGGTGTTTTTTGTCCCTATCCTGTTTACCCAAAACAGGTTGGGTATGGATAGCAAGACAAAGTATAGGAGCCTGACGCCGCGCCGTATACCCCTTTTTTCCCCTATGCAAGGTCACCTGGATCAGACATTTGCCAATTTACCTTCATTCGGAAATGGATGGCTCTTCCGGCGCTTGTTTGGCCGCCTCGCGTTTGCGCCGCTCCTGTCCCACATCGTGGATTTGCCACAGGCCGAAGACCAGCACCAGGCCAAAGATCCCCAATTCAATCCAGATACCCATAGCGAACCTCCTTGTATGGATGGCAATCGATGCAGCGCCTCCCCGGATGTAAGTTCCGATTGACAAAGCATGGTGAGTGATTATATTGACATGTATTAGTGTCAATTTCACATGACACTTTGTTTACACAAGCGAGGTCACCATGAATCTGTTAGCCCGTGCCGAGCAATCCCTGGCCTCCTGCTTTGAGGCCGCTATTGGCAGCGGCAGCGCACCTCCCCGTCTGGTGGCCGCCATGCGTCATGCCGTGTTTTCTGGCGGCGCGCGCATCCGCCCCCAACTCACTCTGTCGGTGGCCATTGCCTGTGGCGACGACCAGCCCGGGCTGGCCAATGCCGCGGGCAGCGCGCTGGAGCTGATGCACTGCGCCTCGCTGGTGCACGATGACATGCCTGCCTTTGACGACGCAGACATCCGGCGCGGCCGCCCCACGGTGCACAAGGCTTTTGGTGAGCCGCTGGCCTTGCTGGCAGGCGATGCGCTCATTGTCATGGCCTACCAGGTGCTGCTCAATACCGGCCACGCTTTCCCCGCGCGCTTGATCGGGCTGATGCAGAACATGAGCGCCGGTGTGGGCCTGCCCAATGGTATTGTGGCGGGCCAGGCTTGGGAGTGCGAGCCGCGCGCCGACCTGGGCCAATACCAGCGTGCCAAAACCGGCGCCCTTTTTGTGGCCGCCACCTGTGCCGGTGCGCTCGCCGCGGGGCGCGATGCGCGGCCCTGGGTCACGCTGGGCGCCAGCCTGGGCGAGGCCTACCAGGTAGCCGATGACATCCGCGATGTGATGGGCCTGAGTGCCGACCTGGGCAAGCCGGCCGGGCAGGACCAGTTGCACACCCGCCCCAGTGCCGCCAGCGAGCTCGGGCTGGGCGGCGCGGTTGACTATTTCCAGGGCCTGATCCAGACCGCCGTGGACAGCGTGCCCGCCTGCACCTGCCGCGACATGCTGCAGCAGCTGGTGCGGCACGAGTCCGAGCGCCTGGTGCCCAGCGCCGCTTGTGCCGCCTATCGCCTGCCAAACGCCATGCCGAACACCGCGCCAAAGTTCCAGGCCGCAACCGTGCTGCAGACCTGAGCCCGGCGCACCCTAAGCCAAACCCCACCGCCTCCGTCGACCCAAAGGCCCACCATGCCAAGCCAACACTCCGCAGCCGCGTTACCCCTGGCCACCGACACCCCCCTCGCCTGGATGGACCGCCTGCACCACAAGGTCGAGCAGTGGATGGCTGACCCCCGGCTCTACCGCTTGGCCCTGTCCAACCCCTTCACGCGCTGGTTCGCGCAGCGCCGCACGCGCCAGATCTTTGATTTGATGTCGGGCTTTGTGTATTCGCAGGTACTGCTGTCCTGCGTGCGGCTCAAGCTGTTTGCGCAGCTGCAGAATGGCCCCGCCACGCTGGAAGAACTGGCCAGCCGCTGCCACATGCCGGAGGCGGCCTTGCAACGCTTGCTGCTGTCAGCGGTGTCGCTCAAGCTCTTGGAGCACCGCAGCCGCCAGCGCTTTGGCCTGGGCCCTTTGGGCACGCCGATTGCCGCGCACGAAGGCATACGCGCCATGATCGAGCACAACAGCTTGCTCTACCGCGACCTGACCGAGCCCTCGGCTTTTCTGCAAGACGCCTGGGGCGGCCAGATGGCGGCCTACTGGCCCTACGCCCATGCCGCCACACCCGAGCAGGCCAAGCAGGCCCAAGCCGAACACGTGAGCCGCTACTCCGAGCTGATGGCCGCCTCGCAGACTTTTGTGCTCGACGAGGTGCTCAACACCTTCCCCTTTGACCAGTACCGCTGCGTGCTCGACGTGGGGGCGGGCAAGGGCCGCTTTGTGGCCGAGCTGGCGCAGCGCGAAAAGCAGCTGCACTGCAAGCTCTTCGATTTGCCCCAGGTGCTGGCGCTGGCGCAGCAAAACCACGCCGCTCTGGGCTTGCAGGGCACGCTGGAATACCACCCCGGCAGCTTTTTTGAGGACGCGCTGCCCCAGGGCGCCGACCTGGTCACGCTGATCCGCGTGGCGCACGACCACCCGGACGACAAGCTGCGCACCCTGTTCCAGAAAATCTATGACGCCTTGCCCGTGGGCGGCACCCTGCTGCTGGCCGAGCCCATGGCGCAGGAGCCGCTGGAGGCGCAGGCCGGGGACGCCTACTTCCACTTCTATTTGCTGGCCATGGGGGCAGGGCGTTTGCGCACGCCCACCGAGCTGGGCCGCATGCTGAACGACACCGGTTTTGTACATGTGGAACTGCTGCCCAACGCCATGCCCATCCACACCCGGCTGCTGGTGGCACGCAAGCCGGGCGGCTAGGTGTTTACCCTTTTTTTATTCAAATGTGTAAATGTAGCTTTACATCTATGTGTGTAACGTAAAGAATAAGATCATGCAGTCACAAGCCATCGTATTCAAAGAACCGCGCCAACTCTCGGTGCAGTCCCTGGACCTGGCGGAAATGGCCGAAGGCCAGATCCAGGTCGCCGTGGAGTACAGCGGCATCAGTACCGGCACTGAGCGTCTGTTGTGGGATGGCAACATGCCAGCCTTTCCGGGCATGGGCTACCCCCTGGTACCGGGCTACGAATCGGTGGGCCGCGTGGTCAAGGCCAGTGACAGCGCCAACGCACTGCTGGGCCAGCGCGTGTTTGTGCCGGGCGCCAGCTGCCTGCAAGGCGTGCGCAGCCTGTTTGGCGGCACCGCCTCGCAGCTGGTGGTGAGCCAGGAGCGCGTGGTGCCAGTGGAAGACCATCTTGGCGCCAACGCCGTGCTGCTGGCCCTGGCCGCCACCGCCTACCACGCCGTGTCGGGCGGCGGCAAACGCCAGATCATCAACCCGCCCGAACTCATCGTGGGCCACGGTGTCATGGGCCGCCTGCTGGCGCGCATGACGGTGGCCTCGGGTGCGCCCGCACCCACTGTCTGGGAAACCCAGCCTGCGCGCATGACCGGTGCCCAGGGCTACCAGACCGTGCACCCCAAAGACGATCCGCGCAAAGACTACAAGGCGATTTACGACGTCAGTGGCGACTCGGACCTGCTGGACCAACTCATTCAGCGCCTGGCCCCCGGTGGCGAGGTGGTGCTGGCGGGTTTTTATAAGAGCGACCTGCATTTCGCCTTTGCCCCAGCCTTTATGCGCGAAGCGCAAATCCGCACCGCTGCCGAGTGGAAGCGGCCCGACCTGCTGGCCGTCAACGAGCTCGCACACACCGGCCGCCTGTCCCTGGACGGCCTGATTACCCACCAGCAATCGCCCTCCAAGGCGCTGGCTGCTTATGAAACGGCATTTGGCGATGCCGCGTGTCTGAAGATGATTCTGGACTGGAGTGCCAACGCATGACGAATACCCTGACCTCTGCCGAGCAGCCCATCAAATTTGTGCAGTTGCTGCGCGAGGAGGCCGCCCAGGAGCCGCCCCAGGTGCACACCGGCGCGCCCACCAAAGA
>CANCCF010000246.1 GCA_947374485.1 Comamonadaceae bacterium
TCCTGGTCCTGCCCCAGCTGCCACTGCTGCCCAACGGAAAGATTGACCGCAACGCCTTGCCCGCGCTCGCGCCCAGTGCCGTGATGGAGTCTGGCAACTGCGTGGCGCCGCGCGATGCGCTGGAGCAAACCCTGCTCAGCGCCATGGAGTCGGTTTTGAAAATGAGCGGCCTGGGCGTGCGCGATGACTTTTTTGCCATAGGCGGCCACTCGCTTTTGGCCGCACGCCTGACTTCGCGCCTGAGCCGCGACCTGGAAGTGAACCTGCCCATGCGGGTCCTGTTTGAGTCGCCCACGGTGGAAAAACTGGCCGTGGCCGTGCGCCTGCTGCAAGCCTCCAGGCAGCCCAAGCGCATGCCCATCGTGCACGACCCGCTGCGCCGTGCGGCGCCGCTCACCCCCATGCAGGACCGCATCCGCTTTGTCGAGGAGCTGTACCCGGGGCGTGTGGTCTACAACACCCCGTCCTGCCACCGCCTCACGGGCCCCATGGACGCAGCGCTGTTTGAGCTGGCCCTGCGTGATGTGGTGCAGCACCAGCCGAATTTGCGCACCGTGATTGCCAGGCCCCGTGGCGACACCGGTTACCAGCAGGTGATACAGGACAGCGTCCCGTTTGCCTTGCCCCTGGTGGACCTGACCCATCTGCCCCAGGCCGAACGCGAAGGCGAAGCCATTCGCCGCATGGAAGAGGCCATCAACACGCCCATGGACATTTTTGCAGCGCCGCTGTTTCGCGTCGCCCTGTACAAGCTGGCCGACGATGCGCACGTGTTCCTGTTCATGCCCCACCACATCATTTTTGATGGCTGGTCTTTCGACATTTTCTACAACGAAATGTCCGCCTGTTACGACGCCCGGCTGCAAGGGCGCACGGCGCAGATCGCCCCGCTGCCCGTCACCTATGCCGACTTTGCGGCCTGGCAGGCCGATTGGATGCAAGGCCCGGAATTCGAGGCCCAGCGAGCCTATTGGACCGGCCGCTTTGACAAGGCCCCGTTTGCCCGGGCCCTGACGCCAGACCACGCGCGCAAGTCCGGCATGACCGGCGTGGGAGGTGCGCAGTGGATTCGGCTGGAGCGCGAATTGGTGGAGACCTTGCGCGATGCCGCGCGCGCAGCCGATGCCACACTGAACATGCTGACCATGGCGGCGTTTGCCGTCATGCTCTCGGGCGTGGTCAAGAGCCAGGCCGTGTTCATAGGCCTGCCGGTGCGCTCGCGCTCAGCGCCGGAAGTGGAATCGGTGATGGGCTTTTTCAACAACCTCTTGCCCGTGCCGCTGCAGCCCGATGGCGACATGCCGTTCCTGAAATTCATCGCCACGGTCAAGCGCGAGCTGCTGGAAATCTTCTCCTACCAGGACATTCCCTTCGAGCAGTTTGCCAACGCGCCCGAAGTGGCCAAGCACGTGCAGCGGGCCGGCCTGTACCAGGCGCTGTTCTCCTTCCAGGATGCGCGTGACCGCATCCGCAAATGGGGACAGCTGGACCAGAAAACCATTCTGCTGTTCCAGAAGGGCGCCACCGAAGACTTTGGCCTGTGGTTGATGGAGGTGCCCTATGGCATCGAGGGCGGCGTGATTTACAACGCGGAGATGTTCGATGCCGCCACCGCCGAGGCCTTCTGCACCCGCTATGTGGAACTGCTGCAGAAAATTGCGAAGAACCCCGGGCTTGCCATCAAGGATTTGTTTGACCCTGGCGACTCGGACGCCGGCACCTACCTGATGCGTCTGGGCCGCGAACTCGACATACCGCCAGCGTCCAGAGCCATCCCGGTCACACAGACCGCACGCGCCGTGCCCGAAGCCATGTCGCAGCAAGCCCTGGCGCTGGCCACGATCTGGGCCACTGTGCTGGAAATCGATGCCGACCAGATTCGTGGCGAAGACAACTTCTTTGACCTCGGCGGCAGTTCCCTGCTGGCCATGCGCGCGGTGGAAGCCGCCCGTACACAGCTCGGCCTGCGCATCGAAGCACAGCGCTACATCTACGAGAGCCTGCGCCAGTTGGCCATGACAGAGGCGCAAAACGTGCCAGCACCCAAGCAGGGCAAATTGGGCAAACTGCTAGCCAGCTTCTCCCGTAAATGACTGGCCACGCCCACCGCCTGCCGGGTGTTCGCTGCGTACAGCACAACAGGTCCTGCAGGCTGTGGATGGTCGAGTTGGACGGGTCGCAGGAGGCTGGGCAGGACGTGCTGAGCGCAGCGGAAAAAACGCGGGCGTTGCGCTTTGTGTTCAAGCAGCACCAACAGCGCTACATCCAGGCCCACAGCACCCTGAGGCAACTGCTGGGCGAGTTGCTGGGCGCGGCGCCCGGTACGCTCAGAATCGCAGAAGGCGTCCATGGCAAACCCTACCTGGTCGACTGGCCGCAGTGCCATTTCAATCTGACACACAGTGCCTCGATGGCGCTGGTCGGCGTTTCCATGGAGGCTGAAATTGGTGTGGACCTGGAGCAGCTCAGGCCGGTGGATGACCTGCCGGCACTTTGCGCAACAAGCTTTACAATAAATGAACAAAAAGCGCTATGCGAAGTGACTGCTGAAGGGGTGGACGACATGTTTCTCAGGGGATGGACACGAAAAGAAGCGTGTTTGAAAGCCATGGGCAAAGGCTTGCTGATTGCGCCCAACACCTTTGAGGCCGGTTTCTGGCACGACGCTGTGGTTCACATCACCGATGCAGCGGCCACGCATGCGGTGACACTTCATTCCGTAGACGCAGGGCCTGGGTGGCTTGCCGCCTGCGCCCAACTGCACTAGCCCAAGCACCATGCCCGTGACCCCCCTCTATCTTGGCCCCCAAGAGAACCAACTGTTTGCCACCCTGCATGTGCCCGAACCCACAGTGGCGTGCAAGCACGGTGTCTTGATGTGCAATCCATTCGGCCAGGAAGCCATTCGCACCCACAGACTTTTTCGGGTGTTGGCAGACCGGCTGACGCGCAACGGTGTGGCGGTCCTGCGCTTTGAATATTTTGGAACCGGCGACTCCGCCGGTGACGACGCAACCGCCGATATGACCCATTGGGTTGCCAACCTGGAACTGGCACACCAGGCACTGCTGCAACACGCGGGGCCTCTCGCGGTTCGCTGGTTTGGGCCACGCCTGGGCGCCAACGTGGCGTTGCAGGCGCTGCACAACGGCAAGGTGCAACCCGAAAGCCTGGTCCTGTGGGATCCGATCGTGGACGGCAGCCAATATGCGCAGCGCTTGCATGAGGAACACAAGAGCCGCCTGGCCGAGGTGTTCCGGCGCCCCGATTTCCCCTGGAGCGACTGGCAAGAGAAAAGCTGCGCGACGGACTTTGACGAGGCCAGCGGCTTCCCGGTGTCGCCCGAATTGCTGCAGCAACTGCGCGCCATTGACCTGTGCAGCAGCCAGTTGCCCAGCCAGACGCCCTGCACGGTCATCCACGATCCACAGGACGCGGTGTCTGCCAAATGGATTGCCGGCCAGACACCGTCGCCCTCGCTGAAACGGATCACCTTGCCGGCTACGTTTTCCTGGATGGAACACGAGGTGCAAGACGGCGCCATCGTGCCCGCCAAGGCGCTTCAATGTCTGATCAAAGTGTTAGGTGACTAAAGTGCATGAAGAAATTGTCCGTTTTGGCGATGCGGGTCAGCTAACCGGCATTGTCTCGCTGTCGCCCGCCACGGTTGGCAAGGCGCGTGTTGCCTGCCTGTTTCCCAACGTCGGGCTGGCGCACCGCATTGGGCCGCACCGTCTGAATGTGCGTCTGGCCCGGGCTGTGGCCCAGGCCGGCCTGACCGCCATGCGCTTTGATTTGTCGGGCATTGGTGACAGCTCGGCGGTGCGCTCGGATGGCAATTACCTGGACCAGGCGGTGCGCGACATGCAGGCGGCCATGACGGCGCTTGAGACCCGGTTCGGCATACACCACTTCGTCGTTTTTGGTATTTGCTCGGGCGCCGTCAACGCCTACAGCGTGGCAAAGGCCGATAGCCGTGTGAAGGGCATCCTGATGCTCGACGGTTTTTCGTACCCTTCCAGGTTTTCCAAATTGAGCGACCTCCTGGGCCGTCTGCGCCTGCTCTCGGCGCGCCAAATGCCAGGGTTTGCGGCACACCTGCTCGCACGCCTGAAGCGCCGCATCAAGGCACCGCCGGCCACATCCATTGATGCCAGCATCAGTGTGGTGATGCCGCCCATGGCAGAGTTTGACCACGACATGAGCCAACTGATTGCGCGCGGCGTCAACATCTACTGCGTGTTTACCGGAAGCATGCAAGTCACTGCGGGCGATCTGGACCAGTTCAGTGCTTTTGGCAAGGCGCCCTTTCTCGGCAAGATCCGCTGCGAATACTGGCCCGATGTGGACCACACGGCCACCGCCCTGCATTCGCAAAAGCATTTGAGCTCCTCGCTGTGCAACTGGGCCAAAAGCGTAGCCCTGGGGTCTTGATTCGGTGCCCGGGCTCAGGCACATGAAGCGCGCCTATGTTGTCTTGATGGGCTCACTGCTGGCCACGGCTTGCGCACCCAGCGTGGCAGCGCTGCCCAGCACAACACCGTCAACGCCAGTGTCCACCGCCACGGCACCACCCCAGCGCTGGCTGACGGCCGTGATGGGCGACTCGGACAGCCAGAGCTACCAGACCCGGCTGGCACCCTCTTCCCATCCACCCGGTGGCGCGTATGCCCCCCACACACTGCAATGGACCGAAATCCTGGAGCGCCTGGCGCACGAAGATCTGGATCTGGGGCCCTGGGGTCTGCGTGGTTCGCGCCGCATGGTGGCACAAATGCGCAGCTGGGTGGGCTTGCCCGTTCGCACACCGCAAAAAGAAGATTTTGAATACAACTATGCCTTTGCTGGCGCAAGCTGCAACGACCTGAACCAGGGACTGGCGGCGCAACTGCCGCACCTGTTGGCCGTCATGGAGCAGAACCCCGAGGGCTGGAAGCGCGCTGTGGTCATCATCCGCAGCGGCATCGTTGACATCAGCGACCAGGACGTCAAGAACCAACTCGCAAACGATCCCCATGCGCCAGCCGCCATGCGCACCATAGATAACTGTGTGCTTCGCATCAAGGAAGTGGTGCAACAGGTGCATGCACGTCACAGCGAGGTCAAATTTGTCATAGTCGGCATCTTTGACGACCAGAACTGGCCACCTTTTTTGACGCAATGGCAGACGGCGCAAGAAAGCCGACATATCCAAGAGGGCCTGGACCAATTTGATGCACCCCTGAAATCCTGGGCCATGCGCGATCCCAGGCTCGCTTTTTTTGATGAACGTTTGCTGTTTGCCACCTATTTCGGTTCGCGGGACGCGCAGGGCAGGCCGGCTTACAAGATCTGGTCGCCGGCGCCGGCGATCCAGATCCGGGTAACCCAAGGCGATAGTCCGG
>CANCCF010000247.1 GCA_947374485.1 Comamonadaceae bacterium
AGAGCTTTTCTGTGTCCATTCTCAAGGCCATGCACGGCGTGAGCTTCGAGGCGGCCACGCTTACCATCACTGGCTACATGCTGGCCGGTGCGGTGGGCATGTTCATAGGCGGCTTTGTGGCAGCGCGCACACCCAACAGCGACCGCGTGGTGGCGCTGTGCATGGGGGCGGGAGCCTTGCTGCTGGCGCTGTGCGGTGCCGGCTGGCTGGGTGCCAACGCGACCATGGTGATTCTGGCGTCCAGCGGTTTTGCCATTGGCATTGGCGGCCCTTCGCGCGACATGATGATCAAGAAGGCCACCCCCAAAGGCGCCACCGGCCGTGTCTATGGCCTGGTGTACTCCGGGCTGGACACCGGCTTTGCCGTATCGCCCTTGGTGTTTGGCCCCTTCATGGACCGGGGTTGGTATGGCGCCACCCTGGTGGGCGCGGCCGTGGTGCTGCTGCTCAGCGTGGTGGCGGCACTGGGCGTGGGGCAGCGCACGGCGCGCTAATCGGATTGCTTCGCCAGCCAGGCCGACAAACTCCAGCGCAAGGGGTTCAGGCCCATCACCAGCAGGCAGGCCAGCAGAATCAGGCCGCCGCCCGTGAACATGGCAGCCGTGGTGGGCTCCCCCAGCAGCAGCACCGCCCACAGCACGCCAAAGCCGGTGCTCAAAAAGGTAGAGCTTTGGGCCGCCATGGGCGGCACGTGGCGCATGATGCGCATGTACATCCAGTACGCAAGCCCTGAGGTCAGCACCCCCATCAGGGTCACGGCCGCCAGTGCACCCCAGGAAAAATGCGCGCCTGGCAGGTCGTACACAGCGCCGGGCAGCATCAGCACCACGGCGGCGGCATGCATGCCGGCGGTGATTTGCAGCGGCTCCATGCGGGCAATGGCTTTTTTCAGGAAGGGTGTGGACACGCCCGAGATGGCCGCACCGCCCATGCAGGTCAGGGCCGCTATCACCAGCGTATGGGTGGGCTCCACCGGCCCCAGGCGCACCACCAGCGCGGCGCCCACAAAACCCAGCAGGCAACCCAGCATCTTGGGCCCACTCAAGGCCTCTTCCTTGAGCCAGGCCGAGGCAAAGGCGCCAAACAAGACCGAGGTGACGGTGAGTAGGGCGCCATAGCCGGCGGGCAATTGCAGCGAAGAGCGGGCATACAACAGGTGCGGCCCGGCCACCGCCAGCAGGCCCAGTAACAACAACTCGCGCCAGTGCTGCCAGGGCCACGCTGTTTTGAGCTGCCACATGATCAAGCTGAGCATGGTGGTGGCCATCACCATGCGCAAGCCCGCCGCCAGGTTGGGGCCCAGTACCGGGGCGGCAATGCGCGTGAGCATGAAGGACGCTCCCCACAGCGCGGACAGGGCCACCAACTGGAAGAAATATTTGGCTTTCACAGCGCTGCATTGTGGGCCCGGCAAGGTGTTGTGGACTGTGGTGAATGCGACTCCCGGTGCTCTGAACAGACCGTAGAATCCGGCATGACCCCGCCACGACTGCCCGGCTTTTTGCAATGGTTGCACCTGCAGCCACAGCGCGCCGTGGGGGCCTTGGCCCTGGTGCTGGCGCTGGTGCTTTGCGCCCTGGTTGCCAATGACCTGCAGCGAGACTACGAACAGCAGTTCGCCGCGGCCAGCGCCAAAACCAGCAGCCTGACACAACTGCTCGAAGAGCATGCCCGCCAGAGCATGCGCCGGGTGGAGCTGGCACTGTCTCTGGCCGCACAGGAGGTGGAGTCACAGACCCAAGCCAACAACAGCCTGGCCCCCTCCCTGGGCGCCCGTTTGCGTGCCTATTTGCCACAGGACGGGTTGATTGCCTCTTTTGCCGTGCTGGACGCTTCGGGCAAGACGGTGGCCTCCACACTGACGGACGCGGTGGCCGATCTGCCGGTGGCCAGCGACCGCGACTTCTACCTGGCGCACCAGCAGCCTGGACAGTCCGGCTTGTTCATTGGTCAGGCCATAAAGAGCAGGATTTCCGGTCTGTGGATCATTCCGGTCAGTATCCGGCTGGAGGGCG
The DNA here is from genome assembly GCA_947374485.1 of Comamonadaceae bacterium. Classification (GTDB taxonomy): domain Bacteria; phylum Pseudomonadota; class Gammaproteobacteria; order Burkholderiales; family Burkholderiaceae_C; genus Allorhodoferax. The sequence goes on from CANCCF010000247.1 coordinate 2,016, forward strand.
CAACTGGCGGCTACCTGATTGGCGCTGTGGACCCCGAGTATTTCCAGCACCTCTACCAGTCGATTGATGCCGGCGACAGCGGCTTTGTCACCCTTTTCACCACCCAAGGCTGGGCCATTGCACGCTGGCCCTTCAATTCGGAGGTTGCCGAGCGCAACTGGCTGGATTCGCCCCTGTTCAAAACCCACATCAGCCAGGATGCGGCGGGAGTGGTGCGGCAAAAGGTAGTGGCAACCGGCATTGAAAGCATGTACAGCTACCGGGTGCTGACGGAGTACCCGCTGGTAGTGGCTTTGGGCCTGTCTCTCGACGAAGTGCTGGAGCCCTGGCGCGAGCGGGCACTGATGGAGGGCCTGGCACTGGTCTTGCTGCTGCTGTTCCTGGGCGCGGCCACCGCCCTGTTGATTGCCCAATTGCGCAGGCGTATGCAGGCCGAACTGGCGCTGCGCTTGAGCGAGATCTCATTGTTGAAATCGTCGCTGCCTACGCTGTGGATTGGTTCGGATGCCCGCGTCCTGCGGGTGAACCAGGCTGCCTGCGATTTACATGGGTATTCGGAGTCGCAATTGCTGGCCATGCGCGTGCCGGACCTCAACCCGGCCATGCCGATGGAGCAATGGGCGTCTCACTGGGAGCGCCTGCGCAAGTCCAGAAACATGCGCTTTGAGACCATGCACCGAACCGGTCAGGGCGAGGATGTGCCAGTCGAGGTCGAGCTCAACTTCATCGAGTTCAATGGCCTTGAATACAATTTTTCCTTCATCCGTGATTTGCGCCTGCGCAAGCAGGCAGAAACTGAAATCCAGCGCAGTTCCGCACTCTTGCGCAGCGCGATTGACGCCGTGGACGAGGCCTTCGTGCTCTTTGACACCGACGACCGCTTGGTTTACTGCAATGCCAAGTACCTCCACCTCTACCCCGGCATGCAGGACGTGGTGGTGCCAGGCGCGCGCTTTGAGGACATGATCCGCGTCGGCGCACGGCGTGGGCTCTACCGTGACTCGATAGGGCGCGAGGAAGAATGGATTGCCGAGCGCCTGCGGGCGCATCGTGAGGGCAACGAATCGCGCGTCCAGAGGCGCGACGATGGAACCGTGATGCGCGTGATAGACCGGCGCACCCCCGAAGGCAATATTGCCGGTATCCGGGTGGACATCACCGAGATGGTGAAGGCCACTGAAGAGGCGCAAGAGGCGTCGCGTTACAAGAGCCAGTTCCTGGCCAATATGAGCCATGAAATCCGCACACCCATGAATGCCATTCTGGGTTTGCTGGCATTGCTGCAGAACACCCGGCTCAGCCCGGCGCAGCGCGACTATGCCTCCAAGACCGAGGGCGCGGCCCAGTCGCTGCTGCGCCTGCTCAATGACATCCTGGATTTCTCCAAGGTGGAGGCAGGCAAAATGGAGCTAGACCTGCAGCCGCTGCGTCTGGACCACATGCTGCGGGACGTGGCGGTCATCCTGTCCTCCACCATGGCCGGCAAGGGCATCGAGCTGCTGTTTGATATCGACCCCGACGTGCCTGCAGTGGTGGTGGCCGATGCCATGCGGCTGCAGCAAGTGCTGGTGAACCTGGGTGGCAACGCCATCAAGTTCACCGAGCAGGGCCAGGTGGTGCTGCGGGTGCGCAATCTGTCCGGCGCCCTGGTCAGGGATGGCAGCGCCGTCCCGCACGCCCATCTTGAGTTTGCCATCCAGGACTCCGGCATAGGCATTGCGCCGCAGCAGCAGGAGCACATATTCAGTGGCTTCTCACAAGCCGAGGCCTCGACCACCCGGCGCTTTGGTGGCACTGGCCTGGGGCTGGCCATCAACCGCCGTCTGGTGGAACTGATGGGCGGGCAATTGCAGCTGCAGAGCGCGCCCGGGCAGGGCAGCACCTTCAGCTTCGCCCTGCAATTGCCGGTGCCAGCGCCGGTACCAGCGCCAAGGGCCGCGTCGGCAGCCCCGCTAGCGCCAGAGTCAGCCCGCCTCTCGCAAGCACCGCAGCGGGTGCTGGTGGTGGACGACAACCCGGTGGCGCGTGAGGTTCTGGCGGCCATCACCCGCTCCTGGTCCTGGCCCACTGAGATGGCCGAAAGTGGCAAACAGGCGCTGGAGTTGATGCAGAGCCAGGCCAGCGCCGACCACTTTGCCTTTGACGTGGTGGTGCTGGACTGGCAGATGCCCGGCATGGATGGCTGGGAGACTGCCCTGCAGGTTCGCCAGCTCAGCCATGGCCTGGCGCAGCAGCCCCGCATCATCATGCTCAGTGCCAACAGCAATGACAGCCTGGGGCTGCGCACCGCACTTGAGCAGGCGCAGATTGACGGTTTTCTGTTCAAGCCCGTCACTGCGAGTGCGCTGCAAAACGCGCTGCTGGGGCAGGATGGCCACGACGCACAAACGCACCCGGTGCAGCGCAGCAGCCACAGGCCCCTGGCCGGCATGCGCGTGCTGGTGGTGGAAGACAACCTGATCAACCAGCAGGTCGCCGAAGAGTTGCTCAATGCCGAAGGTGCGCTGGTGTCCCTTGCAGCCAATGGCCAACTCGGGGTGGACGCGGTAGCCGTGTCGCAGCCGGGCTTTGACGTGGTGCTGATGGACATCCAGATGCCCGTGCTCGATGGCTTTGGTGCCACCCGCAAGATCCGCGAGGAACTCGGCCGCACCCGTTTGCCGATTGTGGCCATGACGGCCAACGCCATGGCCAGTGACCGCCTGGCCTGCCTGGACGCCGGCATGAACGACCACGTGGGCAAGCCGTTTGACATGGGCCATCTGGTCGGCGTGCTGTTGAAAGCCACTGGCCGTGAATCACCCATGGCGGCGGTGCTGCAGGAGCCCGGACAGGTGCCGGTATCCGCCACGTCCCCCGATGCCGCAGCGTTCAGCAGCCCCTACCTCGCGTTGGGGCCTGCGCTGGAGCGTATATCGGGCCTGACTTCGCTGTATGTGGACATTGCGCAGGAGTTCGTGCTGGCGTTGGACGCGGTGCAGGGCGACTTCGAGCGGGCAGCCGAGGCGCGGCAGTTTCCTGCGCTCGTTGCACAAATGCACACCATCAAAGGCACTTCGGCCACACTGGGTGCCATGCTGCTGTCGCACCATGCAGCCGCCCTGGAAACACTCTTCAAACGCGCCACGCCCGAACTGGACCCGATGCTGCATTTGCCCGATCTGCTGGGCATGGTGCATCACACCCGCGCGGCAACCCTGCAAGCCATGGCCAGCCTGCAAGATGCCCCGCCTGACGCAGCGGACGGTGTGTCGGGCCTCAGCGGTCCGGAGGAGCGGGCCCGGGCCCGGGCCTTCCTGCAACAGCTCTCCGACCTGCTGGGAGCCAGC
>CANCCF010000248.1 GCA_947374485.1 Comamonadaceae bacterium
AGCCGCCTGGAACCCCGACGGCACCGCCGACGTACACTACCGCGGCGCGCGCTGGACAGCCATACACAGACCCGGCGTAACACCCAGCCCAGGACCGCATCGCGTGGCTGAACTGGTGGGCACCCGCCTGCTGGTCGACAAGGCCTGAACGCCGATCCAATTAACAACACAGACAACAACACAGACTTCAAGGACAACACCATGGAAATTGCAATCGTCATACTGGTTATCGCCATCCTCTTCATCAGCCGCAGCATCAAGGTGGTGCCGCAGCAGCACGCCTGGGTGATAGAGCGCCTGGGCAAGTACCACAGCACCCTGACCCCGGGCCTGAACATCCTGGTGCCCTTTGTGGACCGGGTGGCCTACAAGCATGTGCTCAAGGAAATCCCGCTGGATATCGCCAGCCAGGTCTGCATCACGCGCGACAACACCCAGCTGCAGGTCGACGGCATTCTGTATTTCCAGGTGACCGACGCCATGCGCGCCAGCTATGGCTCCAGCAACTACATCGTGGCGATCTCGCAGCTGGCCCAGACCAGCCTGCGCTCGGTCATCGGCAAGCTCGAACTCGACAAGACCTTTGAGGAGCGCGACATCATCAATGCGCAGGTGGTGGCCGCCATCGACGAGGCCGCGCTGAACTGGGGTGTGAAGGTGCTGCGCTATGAAATCAAAGACCTCACACCCCCTAAAGAAATCCTGCACGCCATGCAGGCGCAAATCACCGCCGAGCGCGGCAAGCGCGCGCTGATTGCGGCGTCTGAAGGCCGCCGCCAGGAGCAGATCAACATCGCCACCGGCGAGCGCGAGGCCTTTATCGCCCGCTCTGAAGGTGAAAAGCAGGCCGCCATCAACCAGGCACTGGGCCAGGCAGCTGCCATCACGGCGGTGGCCGATGCCACGGCCGGCGCCATCGAGCGCATCGCGGCCGCCATCCGCCAGCCCGGTGGCGAGCAGGCGGTGCAACTCAAGGTAGCTGAAAAAGCGGTGGAGGCCTCTAGCAAGGTGGCCAACGAGGCCAACACCACGCTGATCATCCCCGGCAACATGAGCGAGGTCTCCACCCTGATTGCCACGGCCATGAAGATGCTGCAGACCAGCAAGTAGTGGAGGGTTGGTTCCCGGCGGGGTGTTACGCCGCCACCAAAAGTGGTGCTGGTATGTGCCGGGTTTGAAAGTCCAGCGTGGACTCTTTTTCGGCGTAGAGCAAGAGTGCATGGTCACGGAATGAGGCCATGTGCCTGGCGTAAGGATTGAAGCCACGAAAGAATGGCAAAGCGGCCTGGAACTGCTTGGCCGCCTCGTCCATGGACATGCCGCTGGCACAGCGATAGCCCAGGCGCCCACCCAGGGGCGAGTCCTGGCGCAACCACACATCTTCAATCGAAAACTTGGGCAAATCCTTGGACACTGGTGAGCCTTGCTCCAGCGAAAACACACTGCGGTGAATGGCGGAAATATGGGCCTGGTTCTGCTCCAGAAAGCGCAGCGTGTCGGAAAACTCCTGCGGCGTTTCGGTGGGAAAACCGCAGATCACGTAAACATGGTTGTGAATTCCCGCAGCGCGCGCATCGCGCAGCACCTCGGCCACCTCCTCCACCTTGGTGCCCTTGCCCATCAGGTCCAGCACACGCTGGTTTCCGCTCTCCAGCCCCCACAGAATGTACTTGCAGCCCGAGGCTGCCATCTCCTGCAGAATCTCTGGGGTGAAGGTCTTGTTGGGCTTGGATAGCGCGTAGTAGGCAATATCCAGATTGGCTTCGCGAATGGCCCGTGCCAGGCGTACAAAGTGGCCCGGTGCAATCATTTCGTCCACAAAGGAAAAGTGTCGCACGCCCTGCGCCACCATGGTGCGCAACATGGCAATCACATTGTCCAGCGAATGCATGCGGTAGGTATCACCGGCTGAAAAATAATGGACGCAGAAGGTGCACTTGCGCCAATAGCAGCCGCGCGAGAGCAGCAGAGCCGCCACTGGCTTGGGTGAAAAATAGCGCTTGAAATCGACTTGCGAAAAGTCCGGAGCACCAAAGGCATCAATGTCCTTTTGAAACGAGGCGGGCACTTTGACGATTTGCTCCGCCTCACGGTAGAAGGCACCGGCCACGCCCTGCGGCTGCCCTTCGCCCTCCAGCAGGGCCCGCAGCGGCAGCTCACCGTCTCCGGTCACGATCACATCGGCCGCGTGGGGGTACCACTGCATGAAGTGCTCCACGCCCTCGGTGAAACAGCTGCCGCCAAAAAACACCTTGCGCCCAATTTGCTCGCGCGCATAGCGCCCCAGCATGGCGCCTATGGGCAGCTGCTCGGAAAAAATCATGGAGACACCCAGCATCTCCGGCTGGGTCTGTTCGATCTGCTACAACAGTGCCTTCAGCATGGGTGAGAGCGCACCGGTCTTTTCCCAGTGATCACATTCCTGCGTCAGGATCTCCACGAAGATCTCGGTGAACATCAGGAAGGTGTGGCCCAGCAAGTCATAGAGCTGCGGGTTGTTGTAGAAATTCTCATCGTCATGCCCGGTGAACATGTGCGCGGCGCGCAGCACCGCCGCCGTCTTCACGCCCATGCGCTGCTCCATCAAGGGCGTCAGGGTAATTTCGCCCTGGGCAATGCCGGTCAGCAGAAAGCGGAACAACCAGACGTTCAGGTCCAGCACCGTAACCTGCCACGTGGGCATTTCGCGCTCGATATAGCCCTTGAGCATGGCCACTCCCAAAGGTGGTGAGGTCGGCATGGTCAGCGGGGGGAATACCAGGGTCAAGCGGCGGGTGCGGGCGGGTGCTGCCTTGATGGATTTCGCGGGTTTGCGAAAGCGCAGGGGGGATTCTTTGGAGGAGCTCATGGCGGTGGAGGTGTTTGGAGGCGCCGATTGTGTGCGAATGAATGCACACTTTAACGGATGACACAGAACACGCAACCACAAACAAAAAAGCCCCAGCTTCACAAGGAAACTAGGGCTTTCAGGGATTCTGCTGACACGGTTGGAAAAACCGAAGAGAACCTATTTCTGGCGGAGCAGGCGGGATTCGAACCCGCGGTGGGTTTAACCCCACGCACGCTTTCCAGGCGTGTGACTTAAACCGCTCATCCACCGCTCCAGAGCCTCGTATTCTAGCATCAAGCACAGGCTGCTTTGGCCCTGGGCCCAGGAAACTTTCACATCATTCGTTGGGGTGCTGCGGCTCGGGCAGTGCCTGCTCGATGGCTTCGCGCACCGCCTCTTCGATATGCAGGTGCAAGGAGGGCAGCAAGGCGCTGAACTGGGCCTCAAAAAGTTCCTGTGCCAGGTTGCGCAGTTCAGCCTCCAACTGCGGGCGCACCAGCTGAATCAGTTGCTGGGCCAGTGCCTGGCGGTCGGGTGCGGCCGCAACGGGCGCGGCACTGTAGGTCGGATGGGGCACGTGGAATGCAGCCGCAGGCGTTTGCGCCACCTCAGCCATGGGGGCATGGTTGGCCGTGGCTGGCGCGAGGGCGGGAGCGGTCTTTGCCACTGCCAGCGACCCGGGATCCACCACCTCGGTCAGGGTGGGCAGGTAGCGCGGCGGCATGCGGCTGCTCATGCGGACTCCGTGCGCAGCTTCAGATCGTGGCGGGTAATGGTGTAGCCGCGCTCGGTGTAGTGCTTCCAGCGCTGGCGCGCCAGGCTGCGCTCCTGCTCATCCGTGCTGACCACTTCGATAACGCGCTCAAACTGTTCGAACTGCGCGGGCACGTCGTCGGCCAGGTTCACCAGAATGGGGAAGGACGTGTCCAGGGCCGCCTGCGTGTCCAACAACAGCACGGCCGAGCGGCTGCGCACGGCCTCTGCTGCGCTGGCATCGCAATGGGTGATGAAATCGGTGGGCGCCAGGCTCCACAAAGCGGCGTCCAGTGCGGCACATGCGTCGGCACTGCCGCGCACCAGCAGCCGCGCGCCGGCAGCGCTGGCCTTGCGCAGCAGCCGGCAGGTGTAGGCCAGCCGGTCTGGCGCGCCAAAATGGAATGCGACTTCGGTCACTGCAGCGTTTGCCGGTTCAACTGGCAGAGGTTCAGGCCACTTTGACCTGGGCCAACAGGTATTCCACCAGCAAGCCCACCGGGCGGCCGGTGGCGCCTTTGGCGGCGCCGCTCTTCCAGGCGGTGCCGGCGATGTCCAGATGCGCCCAGGGGTAGGTGCCGGCAAAACGTTGCAGGTACTTGGCCGCAGACACGGCACCGCCGGCCCGACCGGCCACATTGGCCACGTCGGCAAACGAGGTCTTCAGGCCCTCGGCGTATTCCTCGTCCAGAGGCATTTGCCAACACAGGTCTTGCGCCGCGTCGCCGGCTGCACTCAGGGCCTGGGCCAGCGCGGCGTCGGGTGAAAACATGCCGCTGCGCACATTACCCAGGGCCACCACGCAGGCACCAGTGAGGGTGGCGATATCGACCACGGCGCGCGGCTTGAAGCGCTCGGCATAGGTCAGCGCATCGCACAGCACCAGGCGGCCTTCGGCATCGGTGTTGAGGATTTCAATGGTCTGGCCGCTCATGCTGGTGACCACATCGCCGGGCTTGACGGCGCGCCCATTGAGCAGGTTTTCGCAGGAAGGAATCAGGCCGATGACGTTGATGGCGGGTTTGAGTTCGGCCAGGGTGCGAAACGTGCCCAGCACGCTGGCCGCACCGCACATGTCGAACTTCATCTCGTCCATCTCGGCCGCCGGCTTGATGGAGATGCCGCCGCTGTCAAAAGTAATGCCCTTGCCCACCAGCACCGTAGGCGCCACCGATTTGGCCGCACCGCTGTACTTCAGCACGATGAAACGCAAGGGCTCTTCCGAGCCCTGGGCCACGGCCATGAAGGCACCCATGCCGAGCTTGGCCACTTCCTTGGGGCCTAGCACCTCGCAGCTGATCTTGGCGTGCTTGGCCAGGGCCTGGGCTGCTTTGCCCAAGAGCGTAGGGGTGGCGTGGTTGGCCGGCCGGTTGGCCCATTCCTTGGCCAGCTCCACACCCGCAACCACGGCCACAGCGCGCTCGAAACCGGCCTGCAAGGCCGGGGCATTGCTGGCCGCCAGCAGCACCGTTTGCACGGTACGCGCTTCCGGTTTGGACTTGGTGGTGGTGTAGCTGTAGGTGGCGTCAGCCACGGCCGCCACAGTGGCGCGTACCGCGGCATCCGAGGCTGCGCTGGCAAAGGCCACCACCAGCTTTTTCAGCTTGTCCGACTTCGCGCTGGCCAGGGCGGCAGCAATGCCGCTGCGCACCTGCTTGGCGCTGCCGTCGCCAATGCCGGCAATCACCACACGCGGAGCCTGCGCAAACTGGGGTTGGTACAGCGCCAGAATTTTGCCGGC
>CANCCF010000249.1 GCA_947374485.1 Comamonadaceae bacterium
GAGAACAGCCAGGACCGCATAGGCGCCACCGTGGGCGCCATTCTGGACACCAGCTTCCACGTGAAGACTTACTCCGGCGGCATTGGCAACCCCGAGCTCATGGACAATTTGCCGGTGTTTGCCAGGAACCTGGCGACCAGTAATTTGAAGAGCTATTGCGTGGTCGTCAACGGCCGCTTGCACCAGTTCGTGGCCACACCCATCAAGGCGCCCTCGGTGGTGGGCTGGATTGTGATGGGCTTTGCAGTGGACGCCGCACTGGCGGGCGAAATGGAAACGCTCACTGCCACCAAGGTGGTGATCTTCCAGAAGCAGGGGGCCGCCCGGGCCAATGAGGTCTTCAGCTCCATGGCCCTGAAAGGCAAGAAAGATGCCTTGCCAACGGACACCAACGCGGGCAGCGCAGAGATTGGTGGCGAGGACTATGCCTTCCAGAAGGTCACCAACCGGCGCGACCTGGAATCGGTGGAGGTGTATCTGCTGTCGCCCAAGGAGCAGGCCCGTGAGGTGTTTGGCTACATGAAGAAGATGCTGGTGTTGATTGATGCGGTGGGCCTGTTGCTGTTTGCCCTGGGCAGCATGGAATTGGCCCGCCGGGTCTCGCAGCCGCTGACTTCCCTCATGAAGGACGCCAGGCGCCTGGCCCGGGGCGACTATTCGCAGAAGATTGCCGACTTTGGCAGGCAGGACGAGGTCGGCAATTTCGCCAGATCGTTTGACACCATGCGCGAGAGCATCCAGGCGTCTGAAGCCGAGGTGCGGCGCCTGGCCTATTGGGACCGTCTGACCGGCTTGCCCAACCGTGCCCAGTTCATCGAGAAGCTCAAGGCTTTGCTGGCGGAAGGTGCGGCTGCGAAGAGCCAACTGTCTGTGGTGGTGCTGGACCTGGACCGCTTCAAACACATCAACGATGTGCTGGGCTATTCGTTTGGCGACAAGGTGCTGCGCATCATGGGCGAGCGCCTGCAGCAGCTATTTGCCAATACCCCGCATCTGTCCAGCCGGCTGGGCGGCGGGCAGTTTGCCCTCATTCTGGAGGGCTGTGGTGAACCCCAGGCGCTGGCTGTGGCCCGAAAGATCCACGACGCCCTGGAAGAGCCGGTGCGCATGGAGGGGCAGGCGGTGGACCTGCGTGTGGGCATTGGCATTTACGTGTGTGCAGAAGGACTGCTTGATGCCGACGTGGTGGTGGGGCGCGCCGAGGTGGCCATGTACTCGGCCAAACGCAAGAGCTCGGACACCCAGGTCTACGAGCCTGAACTGGACTCGGGCAGTGCCCTGTCTTTGTCCATGTTGGGCGAGCTGCGCGAAGCCATCGCCGGCAACCAGCTGCGCCTGTTTTTGCAGCCCAAGATTGACCTGCAGACCAACCGGGTGATTGCTTCCGAGGCGCTGATCCGCTGGCAGCATCCGGTGCGCGGCATGGTGCCGCCCATGGACTTCATCCCCTTTGCCGAGCAGACCGGCTTTATCCGCCACCTGACCATGTGGATGATTGAAGAGGTGGCCAGGTCCTGGAACGCCTTGCAGACCGGCGCACACCCGATGCGCATTGCCATCAACCTGTCAACCCGTGACCTGCTGGACCAGGAATTTCCCGCCAAGCTGGAGGCCCTGCTGGGCAAGTACGCGGTGGAGCGCAGTGGCCTGTGCCTGGAGATCACCGAGAGCTCCATCATGGATGACCCGATCCGCGCCGAGGCCACGCTCAACGAGTTGTCGCAAGCCGGCTACAAGCTCTCGATTGACGACTTTGGCACCGGCTATTCGTCGCTGGCCTATCTGAAAAAGCTGCCCGTCAATGAACTCAAGATCGACAAGTCTTTCGTGATGGGCATGGAGAGCAGCCGCAGTGACGCGCAGATTGTGAAGTCCACCATCGACCTGGCGCACAACCTGGGGCTCTCGGTGGTGGCCGAAGGCATTGAGAACCAGAACATCTTCAACCTGCTGCGTGACCTGTCCTGTGATGAAGGGCAGGGCTACCACATGGGTCGGCCCCTGCCCTTGGCGGACTTTGCCAGTTGGCGCGACAAGTGGGAAAGCCGGCATCGGGATGTTGAAACCAGTGAAGGAAAGCAGGGATGAACATACGCATGACATGTTGCAGCGCTGCAGTGCTGCTGGCTTGGCTCGGAGTCGTGTCTGGCGCACACGCGGCAACGGGCAAGCTGCTGCTCACCGGCGGCGTGACCAGTGTGGACGGTGCAGCCGGTGGCGGCATCAGCCCTTGGGCCCTGGTGGGCACCTACGCGGCCGAGGGCGAGGTGGGCTTTACGGCAGGCGCCTCGCACCTGCAGGCGCAGGACTACAGCCTGGGCACCTACGGCGTGGCCGCCGCCTTCAACAACCGCTGGGAGGCCAGCCTGTCCCAGCAAGACCTGGACGCATCGGTGGCCACCGGCCTGAATGCGCTGGGCTTTGCCGTCAGCCCGGGTGCGCACATCAAGGTGAACACCCTGGGCCTGAAGGCCCGGCTGGCGGGCGAGGCCATTCTGGATTCAGACACCTGGATGCCACAGCTTTCGGCGGGCGTGCTGTTCAAAGAGACGCAGGCTGCCAGCATCCGCCCCGTGCTGGATTTTCTGGGTGCCAAAACCGAAGGTGCCGAGGTGTATGTGTCGGCTGCCAAGCTGCTGCTCAAAAACAGTGTGCTGCTCAATGCCACCCTGCGCTACACCAACGCCAACCAGGGCGGCCTGCTGGGCTTTGGCTCCAAGGCGCCCGGCACCGATGGCATGACGCTGCAGCCGGAGTTCTCGATTGGCTACCTGCTCTCCAAAAACCTGGTGCTGGGGGCCGAGTACCGCGCCAACCCCAACAACCTGGAGGCGCTGGGGCGCGCGGCCGGCTTGGGCTCTGGCTTGGCCTCGGACAACTGGCAAGACGTGTTCGTGGCCTGGGCACCTTCCAAGCACGTTTCGCTGACGCTGGCCTGGGCCGACCTGGGCCGGGTACTGCCAGCCCTTACCAATGGCAAAAACCAGAACGGTTTTTATGTTGCTGTTCAGATCGCCCAATAAATTGCCGGGTTACATGACCATGAAAAATCTGTCTTCACGATTGAGGGTGCTGGGCTTTGCCGTGTTGGCCTGCCTGGCCTCTGCACCAGCGATGTCCCAGCCGGCAGGCTCGGGCAGCCTGTACCAGGCGCTGGGCAGCCAGCCCGGCGTGCATGCGCTGAGCGAGGCCTTTGCGGCGCAGCTTACCGCCGACGCAAGAGTGTCCGAGGGCTTCAAGGAAACCAATATGAAGCGCTTCAAGCAGAAGCTCGAAGAACAAATTTGCCAAGTGAGTGGCGGGCCCTGCAGCTACACCGGAGACCCGATGTACGAGGTGCACAAGGGCCTGAAGGTGACAGCTGCCGGGTTCAATGCCGTGGTGGAAGACCTGCAAAAAGCCATGGAGGTCTTAAGCATTCCCTTTGCCACGCAAAACGCCTTGCTGGCCCTGCTGGCGCCCATGCACCGCGAGATTGTGGCCAAGCCCACTGCGAACTAAAACAGCTGCCCGGTGCGGCTGTCTGCGCTTGCACTTTCTGGTGTGCGCGCCGGGCTCTGCGCCCCGGCCAGCGCGTCTTCGGCCTTCAGCAAGGCACCCACCCGCACACCCAACAGGCGCAGGCGCTTTTGCAGCGGCGCACGCTTCAAACACTGCCCGGCAAACTGCCGGATCTCGGCGGCGTCAGCCGTGAAGTGGCCAATCGTCTGGTCACGCGTGACGATCTGGAAATCGTCAAAGCGCAGCTTGATGCCAATGGTCTTGCCCACATAGCCCTTGCGCTGCAGGTCACCGGCCACCTGCTCGCACAGGCGGGTGAAGATGGCGCCCAGCTCGGCGCGGTTGCGCACCGCGTGCAGGTCGGTGTCAAACGTGGTCTCGCGGCTCATGCTGACTGGCTCGCTCTCGGTCACCACCGGCCGCTCGTCCTGCCCGTGCGAGGCCGCGTGCAGCCAGGCGCCGGTGCGCTCGCCAAAGGTGTCCATCAGCCACTGCACGTCGCGCGTGGCCAGTTCGCCTATGGTCTCTATGCCGTGGCTCTTGAGCTTGGCGTCGGCCTTGGGGCCAATGCCGTTGATCTTGCGGCAGGCCAGGGGCCAGATTTTGGTCTCCAGATCGTCCTCCAGCACGATGGAAATGCCGTTGGGCTTGTTGAACTCGCTGGCCATCTTGGCCAGCAGTTTGTTGGGTGCCACGCCGACCGAGCAGGTCAGGCCGGTGTCATCAAAAATGGCTTTCTGCATCAGCCGTGCCAGCACCCGCCCGCCCTCGCGCTGGCCGCCGGGCACGTCGGTGAAGTCGATGTAGACCTCGTCCACACCCCGGTCTTCCATTTGCGGCGCAATCTCGGTGATCAGGGTCTTGAAGCGGCGCGAGTAGTGGCGGTACTGCTCAAAGTCCACCGGCAACAAAATGGCCTGTGGGCACAGCTTGGCCGCCTTCATCAGGCCCATCGCCGAGCCCACGCCAAACTGGCGCGCGGCATAGGTGGCGGTGGTGATGACACCGCGCCCGGTGTAGCCCGAGAGCAGTGGAAAGAAGCCCAGCGGAATGCGGTGCAACTGTTCGCTGGTCCATTCCTGCTCCGGGTGGGCGGCACGCAGGCGGCCCAGGAGGTCGTCCTCGCGCCTGCGCCCGCCGCCAATCACCACTGGCAGGCCCTTGAGCTGGGGGTAGCGCAGCAGCTCTACCGAGGCATAAAACGCGTCCATGTCCAGGTGCGCGATGCGGCGCACTGTGGCTGGGATGGGGTGGGTCGGGGAGGGCACGGGAGGCGGCGGATGCGGGTATTCTTGGGCGTCTGCCACAGTATAGAGACCGCCATGCAACGACAACTCATCAGCTCCGGCTCCAGCTTTGAAGCCCAAATCGGCTACTCCCGCGCGGTGGTGGCGGGCAACTGGGTGTTTGTCTCCGGCACCACCGGCTTTGACTACGCAACGATGGCGATATCCGACAGCCTGCTGGAGCAGACCGAGCAGTGCCTGAAAAACATTCAGTCCGCGCTGGAGCAGGCGGGCTCCACCCTCAAGGATGTCGTGCGCGTCACCTACGTGCTGCCGCGTGCGCAGGACTTTGAGCAATGCTGGCCGGTGCTGCGCCAGTACTTTGGCGAGGTGCGGCCCGCAGCGATGATGATCTCGGCAGGCCTTGCCGACCCACGCATGCAGATCGAGATCGAGGTCACGGCGCTCAAGCCGGAGTTCCATCCCCGGGCCTTCCAGGGCTGAGCAAGCCAGGAAGTTTCAGGGCTTGAAGTCGTAGGTGCCGGGCAGCAGGATGTTGGT
>CANCCF010000250.1 GCA_947374485.1 Comamonadaceae bacterium
CTTGGTAACCAGAGTAGTTGATGGCAGCAGCAGAGGACAGCGCACCGGCAGCACCGGAAATCGCAGCACTGCGGGCTTGGCTGCCGAGATCCACAAACTTGGGCAGAGCCACAGCGGCCAGCACGCCCAGAATCACGATAACCATCACCAGCTCAATCAGGGTAAAGCCACGTTGCTCATTTTTCACGGTGTCGCCTTTCAAAAGATGTTTATATAAAACCAGTAACCAACGGTTTGGCGGCAATCATACTGAGGAAATTGTAGGCAAATGAACATTCGTACAATTTTCTAATCGGCAAATATGAAACTGTTGCAGATTCCACTCAGTCCAGCGCCTGCCCCAGCCAGACATAGCGCTGCAGGGCGTGTATTTGCAGCGGTGGCGCCTCAGCGCTGACGCGCCACCAAAGGCCGGGCGCATCCACCGGTGTGCTCAGGTCCTGCGGATAAAGGGGCTCGTAGCCGATGCAGCCACAGACGGCATCAAACACCCAGGTGCCAGGTCGCAACACCCGCCCGGCGCCGCCCGCCAGCACACCGGCGTAGTTGACCGGCGCATGGTCCAGCAGCAAAAAGGGATTCCTTTGCACCGCCCCGGTGCTGGCCGTGCCATCCACCAGGCTCTTGAGGTGGTCGATCAGCAAGGCGGTGCGCAGCGCGCCCAGGGTGGTTTTCACCGCCGCCACTTCGCCCTGGGCTTGCACCAGGCGGAACTCACGCACGTAAAAACCCGCTGCCAACAGAATGATCAGCAGCAGCAAGCTCCACTCCAGACCCCGGCGGGTGCTGGCCCGCATCAATGTGGCCGGCCCATGCTAGCCACCGCCCTTGCCCATGGCGGCCTGGCCCAGGTTCCACAGCGGCAGAAAGACGCCCAGCGCCAGCAGCAACACCAGACCGGCAATGACGGCCAGCAGGATCGGCTCGATGGCGGCAGACAAGCCCTTGATCGCGTAGTCGGTATCGCGCTCGTACATGTCGGCAATCTCGAACAGCAGGTTGTCCAGTTCACCGGTTTCTTCCCCGACATTGATCATCTGCAAAACCACCGGCGTAAACACCCCGGTGGCCGAGGCACAGCGGGAAATGCTTTCGCCGCGCTCAATACCGTCGCGCATCTGCTCAATGCGGCTGCCAATGAAGGCGTTGTCCACCGTCTGCGCCACCACGGTGAGCGCCTGTACCAGCGGCACGCCGCTTTGGCTGGAGAGCGCAAAGCTACGCGCAAAGCGTGCCAGTGTGGCCTTCAGGATGATGTCGCCAATGATGGGCAGTTTGAGCTTGCGTGCATCCCACCGGTAACGGCCTGCGGGGGTGCGCACATAGCTGCGCGCGCCCAGCACGACGGCAATGCTGAGTGCAATCAGCAGCGGCCACCAGGCCACCATCCAGCCCGAAAATGCCAGCAGGCCGCGCGTGATCAGCGGCAGCTGCGCGTTGAAGCCGGCAAACACCTTGGCAAACACCGGGATCACAAAAACATTCAGTATGACCACCGCCAGCCCCATGGCGATCATCACGAACATCGGGTAACGCGTGGCCTGCTTGATGCGCTCGCGCACATCGCGCTCGAACTCCATGTGCTCGTTCAGGCGCAAAAACACCTCGGTCAGCTTGCCGGTCATCTCGCCCACCCGCACCATGGAAATGTAGAAGGCGCCAAACAGGTTTTGGTGGCGCGCCAGCGCGGCCGACAGCTCACGCCCCTGGTCCAGGCTGGAGCGTATGTCCTTGAACAAATCCACCATCGCCGGTTTGCTGGCCGAGGCCTGCAGGCCGGCAAAGGCCCGCAAAATGGGCACACCGGCCTTGTTCAGGGTGTACATCTGGCGCGAGAACACCAGCAGGTCGTCCACCACCACCGGTTGACGGTTCAGGCGTGCCAACAGGCCCTCGCCCTGCTCCACCTTGGCACCCTCTGTCAGTGCGATATGCACCGGCGCCACGCCAATGGCCAGCAACTGGTCGGCCACGCCGCCCTCGGTCATGGCCTCCAACTCGCCGTTGACGGCCTCTCCCCGGTTATTGCGTCCGCGCCAGGCGTAGGTGGCCATCTGCCCTAGCCCTCTGCTTCGGCTGCGTCAATTTCAAAACCGATGCGCATGGCCTCGGCCAGCGAGGTGCGGCCCTGGCGCACCAGCTCCAGCGCGTGGAAGGCCATGGTCTGGCCCTTCATGCGCTCGCGCGCCATGCGCATAAAGTCGGCCGGGTCGGCCTTGGAGGCGGCCTGGGTCAGCAAGGCATCCATCTCGAACAGCTCGTACACGCCCTGGCGCCCGGCGTAACCGGTGCCGTTGCAGACCGAGCAGCCCAGGCCGCGCTTGGGGCTAACCGTGTCGCCCGCGCCCGGGTTGCCATTCAGCAAGCCGCTCAACATTCCATTGAGCCAGCTGCTTTCCTGCGCTGTAGGGGTGTGCGGCGCGCTGCACTCGCGGCAGTTCAGCCGCACCAGGCGCTGCGCAATCACGCCCTGCAGCGAGGTGGAGACCATAAAGGCCGGCACCCCCATGTCGAGCAGGCGAAACGGCGTGCTGATGGCATCGCGCGTGTGCAGGGTGGACAGCACCAGGTGGCCGGTGATGGCAGCGCGCAGGCCGATCTCGGCGGTCTCCGCGTCGCGCATTTCACCCACCAGGATCACGTCCGGGTCCTGGCGCAAGCAGGAGCGCAGCACCTTGGCAAAGGTCAGGTCAATCTTGTCGTTGACCTGCACCTGGGTCAGACCCGGCAAGCGGTATTCCACCGGGTCTTCCACCGTTATCACCTTGAGCTCGGCCGCATTCACTTCGGCCAGGGCAGCGTACAGCGTGGTGGTTTTGCCGGAACCGGTGGGGCCGGTGACCAGCACCATGCCCGAGGTGCGGCCCAGCAAATCGCGAAAGCGCGCCAGCATGGCCTCGGGCATGCCAATGGTGTCCAGGCGGCGCATGCCAGAGCCCTGCACCAAGAGGCGCATCACCGCTGATTCGCCGTAGTTGGTGGGCAAGGTGGAGAGGCGCACATCGATGGTGTGGTCCTTCAGGCGCACGCTGAAGCGGCCGTCCTGGGGCAGGCGCTTCTCGGAAATGTCCAGCCCGGCCATGAGTTTGAGGCGTTGCGCCAGCGCCCCACCAATGCGCTTGTCGGCCTGGGTTTGCACCTGCAGCACGCCGTCCACTCGCACCCGGATTTGCAGGCTGGTTTCCTGAGGCTCGATGTGCACGTCCGAGGCACCCACCTGCATGGCGTCTTCAAACAGCGACTGCAGCAGGCGCACCACCGGCGCACCTTCAATGCCCACGGTGGCGGTGAGCTCACCAAAGTCCACCGCATCGCCCAGGTCTTTTTCCAGGGCACGGGCCAGGCCGCTGATTTCTTCGGTGCGGCGGTAGAGCCGGTCAAAGGCGGCGGCCAGCTGGCCCTCGGGCACCGCTGCAATGGCGATGTTGCGCTTGAGGATGCGGGTGAGTTCGTCGTAGGCAAACAAGTCCAGCGGGTCGGCCAACGCCACCAGCAGCACATCGCCCTTGTCTTCCAGGGCCAGCGCCTTGAAGCGCCTGGCCACCGCTTCGGGCATCAGCTTGATGACGTCGGCGCGGATGGGAAAGGTCTTGAGGTTGACAAAGGGTATGCGCAGCTGGCGCGCCAGGCCGTTGGCCAGCAGCTCTTCGGTGATGACGCCGGTCTCGATCAGCAGGCGCCCAACCTTTTTGCCGGTGCTGCGCTGCAAATCCAGGGTCTGCTGCAGTTGCTCCTGGGAGATCAGCTTTTGCTGCACCAGCACATCGCCCAAACGCAGCTTCTCCGGGCGTCCAGTCGGGGCCGGCGGGGCTTCAGGGGCATTGGGCGTGCCCAGCGCTGCGGCGGCCATGTTCATGCGCGATTCCTTTGTATGTGGCAAAAATGATAGCACGCAAGGCTCATTGCGGCACCTCGTAGGTGGCTGACAGGCTGCGCTCCACAAAGCCCAGGGAGCCCACTGCAACCGGATTGGTGCTGGCCTTGGATTCAAAGGTGTAGATCTGCACCGTGGCACCGCCCTCCAGGTAGCTGCTGGGCGTGCAGACAATGTCCAGATGGAAGCTGCTGCCGGTATCCACGCTGGTCGGCGGCGAGAGCGGGCAGCCGCTCGGGTTCAGCACGACTGCCGCAATCGCCCAATCCAGGCCGGCGCGCGCCGCCCAGTAGGCACGCGTGCCCTGGATATCCTGCGCCGCGCTGAGCTGCTGGGTGTTGGAAAAGCTCACCATGAACGCCCCCAGGCCGGCCAACACCACAAGCAGGAACATGGCGGCAATGGCGGCGAAACCGCTGGTGCAAGACCGGTTCTGGCCCAGCCTGGGGCGAATGTACGGGCGGGTGGGCGGGCGCATGCAGGTGCGTGATTGGGCGTGCGTCATGGCGTGTTGTTCACGTGCACTTCCTGCTGCAGCTGCACCGGCTCCTTGCCGCTGCTGTCGGTGATTTGCAGATTGATGCGCACCAGCGCGTTGCGGGACAGGTCATCACCGCTGTAGTCAAAGTTGCACACCACCCGGTCGGCCACCTTGGCGCCGCTGCTGGGGCAGCTGCTGGTGAAATTGCTGGCGTTGACCGTGCGGTACAGGGCACCACCGCTGCAGACATAGGACACCACCCGCTCGGCGCCTGGCACCACGTGAAAGCGGTTGCCACCGGAGGCCAGGGGGAATTGTTTGCTGCTGATGCTGATGGGGCTTTCCCAGCCGTTGAGTGGCGTGGTGTTTTGAAACTCCGTGCCAAGCCCCGTAACTTCTGCGAGGTTGTCCAGGTTGTAGGCATCGGCGCCCGGCACACTGGGGCCCAGGTTGTAGACCACGACAAAATCGCCCGCGACCAACCCCGCTCTTGCAACGATGCGCTGATCCGCCGGCAAGGTGCTGTTGCGGCCCAGCATATTGAAGCTCGTATCCGTGGTATCGAAATTCAGCGCCGCCGCACTGCCATCGGCACGGTAGCGGCCACCGGTCTTGGTGGGAATGAATTCCAGGCATTGGTTGCTGGGGGTGCGCAGGCTGTTGGGCAGGGCTTTGCGCACGTCGCGCTCCAACCGGCGCATCACACCATCGGCCACATCGGTCAGGGCGGCGCGCCGGGCGGCTGCAAAGTAGGCGTCCACCGGGCCGCGCATGGCCACCGCCACCATGCTGCTGACCACCCCCAGGATGACGATCACCATCACCATTTCGACCAGGGTGAAGCCTCGTTGCGCAGTCCGTAAAACGCGGTGGGCGAGGCGCGGTGGAAAGCGCCGCGCCTGGCGCTGCTCAAGGGCTTGTCGCCG
>CANCCF010000251.1 GCA_947374485.1 Comamonadaceae bacterium
CACACCGTCAGCCAGACCGGCAACGGCCACCTGGGCAGCAATCTGGGCACGGTGGAGCTGACCCTCGCGCTGCATTACGTCTTCAACACGCCTCACGACCGCATCGTCTGGGACGTGGGCCACCAGACCTATCCGCACAAGATCCTCACGGGCCGACGCGAGCGCATGGCCACGTTGCGCCAGCTTGGCGGCCTGAGCGGCTTTCCGCAGCGCGCTGAGAGCGCCTTCGATGCCTTTGGCACGGCCCACTCCAGCACCTCCATCTCCGCGGCACTGGGCATGGCCCTGGCGTCCAAGATCAAGGGCGAGGAGCGGCGCGCCATTGCCATCATTGGCGACGGCGCCCTGACGGCCGGCATGGCCTTCGAGGCCCTGAACAACGCCGGTGTGGCCGACTGCAACCTGCTGGTCATCCTCAACGACAACGACATGAGCATCAGCCCGCCAGTGGGTGCGCTCAACCGCTACCTGGCGCAGCTGCTCAGTGGCCAGTTCTATGCAGCCGCGAAGAGTGTGGGCACGACCGTGCTCAAGGGCGCGCCACCCCTGTTTGAGTTGGCCAAGCGCTTTGAAGAGCATGCCAAGGGCATGGTGGTACCGGCCACGCTGTTTGAAAAATTCGGCTTCAACTACATCGGCCCGATTGACGGCCACGACCTCGACTCGCTGATTCCCACGCTCGAGAACATCCGCCACCTGAAGGGCCCGCAGTTCCTGCACGTGGTCACCAAAAAAGGCCAGGGCTACAAGCTGGCCGAAGCCGATCCGGTGGCCTACCACGGCCCGGGCAAGTTCGACCCCGCCATTGGCCTGCAAAAGCCGCAAACAGCGGCGGCCACCACCTTCACCCAGGTGTTTGGCAGCTGGCTGTGCGACATGGCCGCTGCCGACAAACGCCTGGTGGGCATCACCCCGGCCATGCGCGAAGGCTCTGGCATGGTGGAGTTTGAGCGGCGCTTTCCCGAGCGCTATTTCGATGTGGGCATTGCCGAGCAGCACGCGGTGACCTTTGCCGCGGGCCTGGCCACCGAAGGCATGAAGCCGGTGGTGGCGATTTACTCCACTTTTTTGCAGCGCGCCTACGACCAGCTGATCCACGACGTGGCCATCCAGAACCTGCCGGTGGTTTTTGCTCTGGACCGCGCCGGGCTGGTGGGCGCCGACGGTGCCACCCATGCGGGCGCCTACGACATCCCCTATTTGCGCTGCATTCCGAACCTGAGCGTGGCCTGCCCGGCCGATGAAAATGAGTGCCGCCAACTGCTCAGCACCGCCTTCGCGCAAAGCCACCCGGTGGCCGTGCGCTACCCGCGCGGTGCGGGTGCCGGTGTGGCTGCGAGTACCTCACTGGATGGCCTGCCGCTGGGCAAGGGTGAAATCCGCAAGGCGGGCCAAGGCATTGCCATTCTGGCCTTTGGCACCCTGCTGTACCCGGCGCTGCAGGCCGCAGAGGCACTGGGCGCCACCGTGGTCAACATGCGCTGGGCCAAGCCGCTGGATGTGGACCTGCTCAAAGAGGTTGCCAGGTCGCACCAGGCGCTGGTGACGCTGGAAGAGGGCGCCATCATGGGCGGTGCAGGCAGTGCAGTGCTGGAGGCCTTGCAGGCCGTTGACCTGCAATTGCCGGTGTTGCAGCTGGGTCTGCCGGATGTGTTCATCGAGCATGGTGACCCGGCGAAGCTGCTGGCGCTGCAGGGGCTGGATGCGGCGGGCATTGAGGCCAGTATCCGCCAGCGCTTTGCCAGCTTCCTCTCAGTGCAGTAGCCGGTACTGCGCGATGTAGACCACGGCCCCGGCGGCATAGCCCAACAGGGCCAGCCCGCTGATTCGGCGCGCGTACCAGAGAAAGTCGATTTTCTCCAGGCCCATGGCGGCCACACCGGCGGCCGAACCGATGATGAGAATCGAGCCACCGGTACCGGCACAGTAGGCAATGAACTCCCACAAAAAGCTGTCGGGCGGGTACTGGTCGAGCCCGTACATGCCCATGCTGGCAGCCACCAGCGGCACGTTGTCCACCACGGCGCTGACCAGGCCGATGATCAGCACAATCACATCCTGCCTGCCCACCGTGCGGTCCAGCCACTGGGCAATGTTGGCCAGAATATGGGTGTGCTCGAGCACCGCTACCGCCAGCAGAATGCCGATGAAGAACACCACCGAGGCCATGTCAATGCGCGTGAGGGCGCGCGCCAGCGTCAGGCGCTGTTTGCTCAGCTCTTCTTTTTGGCGGTGCACCAGGTCGCCCACCAGCCACAGGACGCCCAGGCCCAGCAAAATACCCATGAAGGGCGGCAGCCCGGTCCAGGTTTTGAAGACCGGCACCAGCACCAGAATGGCCATGCCGAGGCAGAACATCAGCTTGCGCTCGAAGGCGCTGGTCTCGCTGCCCGGCTCCACCTTGCGTTGTGGCGGCGCCTGCACAGGCCGCGCCCCCAGCGCGCGGCTGGTCACCAGCAGCGGCACCAGCAGGTTGGCCAGCGAGGGCAGGAACAGGCTCTGCATGATGGCCAGCGTGGTGACCTGGCCGCCAATCCACAGCATGGTGGTGGTGACATCGCCAATGGGCGTCCAGGCTCCACCGGCGTTGGCGGCAATGACGATGATGCCGGCAAAGAACAGCCGGTCTTCGCGCACGAACAGCAGCCTCTTCATCAGCGACACCATGACGATGGTGGTGGTCAGGTTGTCCAGTACCGCGCTCAGAAAAAAGGTCACCCCACCCACCATCCACAGCAGCGCCGAGAGGCGCGTGGTCTGGATGCGTGCGGTAATCACTTCAAAGCCGTTGTGGGCGTCTATCACCTCCACAATGGTCATGGCGCCCATCAAGAAAAACACGATCTGCGCCGTGCCCATCAGCGATTCACCCAGTTGCGCATTCAGCAGCACGCTGTTGCCCAGTGAGAGGCCGTGCAGGGTCCACAGCAGGCCAGCGCCCAAGAGCGCTGAGGCCGATTTGTTGACCCCCAGCGGATGCTCCAGCGCAATGGCTGCGTAAGCCAGCACAAACACCAGAGACAGCGCCAGCATCAGCGGCTCACCAAAAAGAAGGAGGCGGATTTGATGCCCGCCACTGTCAGCAAGAGCGAGCCCAGCAGGTGCACCGCAGCCGTCATCAGGGCCAGCGCATAGCGCTGCTGCATCAGCATCGCCACGACTTCAGCGGAAAAACTCGAGAAGGTGGTGAGTGCGCCCAAAAAGCCGGTCACCAGCGCCAGGCGCCACACCGGGTCGAGCTGCGGCATGGCATGGAACACCGCGACGCACACACCTACCAGATAGCCGCCCAGCAGATTGGCCGCCAGCGTGCCCATGGGCAGCATGGTGCCTGCCACCGTGAGCGAAGGGTTGAGCCACAAGCCCAATTGCCAGCGCGCCAGGGCGCCACAGCAGGCGCCCAAACAAATGGCCAGCACCGGCACCATCACGGCGCTTTGGCGCCGGGTTCTGGCGCGGTAAAGGCTTGCTGGTTGACCGTGAGGCCTGCCTCGGACAACTTGGCCGCCGTGCGCGGCTTGATGCCCTTGACGCGTTGCATCAGGTCGGCCCAGTCCTTGAAATCGCCCTTGGCACGCGCTTCCAGAATGCGCGCCGTGGCTGCGGGCCCCAGACCGCGCACGCTGTCGAGTTCGGCCTCGTTGGCACTGTTGATTTCCAGCGCATGGGCTGCAAAGGCCAGCAGGCCCAGCACAAGGGCAAGGGTCAGCGTGCGCATGCTGCTTACGGCTTGGACAGCCATTCCACGTACTTGCCCACGCCCGTCTGCACATCGACAAAAGCATGGTCGCAGCCAGTGGCGCGCAGGGCGCCGAGGTCAGCCTGGGTGTAGCACTGGTACTTGCCGCGCAGGGCGTCGGGGAAAGCAATGTACTCCAGCAGGCCCTGCTGCACCATCGCATCCAGCGACAAGGCGGCCTCGCCTTGCGCAGCGCGCAGGGTGTTGACCACCGAGCTGGCCACATCATTGAAGGGCTGGGCCCGGCCCGAGCCGAGGTTGAAGATGCCGCACTGTCCGGGGTTGTCAAAGAACCAGAGGTTGACCGCCACCACATCGTCGATGAAGACGAAGTCACGCATCTGGCCGCCGGGCACATAGCCGCCGTACTCGCCAAACAGTTTGACTTTGCCCTCGGCCTGGAACTGGTGGTATTGGTGAAAGGCCACACTGGCCATGCGCGCCTTGTGCTGCTCGCGCGGGCCGTACACGTTGAAGTAGCGAAAGCCCACCACCTGCTGGGTGCGTCCGGCCTTGGTGCGCTCGAAATTGGCACCGCATTCGCGCCGCATGCGCTGGTCAAACAGCAGCTTGGAGTAGCCGTAGACATTGAGCGGGGCTTCAAACGCCGGGTCTTCGCGGAAGGTGTCCGAGCCGCCGTAGGTGGCCGCCGAAGATGCATACAGGAGCCGGGCACCGCGCTTCTGGCAGGCCTGAAACAGGTTCCACGACAGGGTGTAGTTGTTGCCCATCATGAACTTGCCGTCGCTCTCCATGGTGTCGCTGCAGGCACCCTCATGGAACACCGCCTCGATCTGGCCAAAGTGGCCGCCGGCAAAGGCACTGTAGAAGTCGTCGGCGTCCACGTAGTCGGCAATTTTCAGGTCGGCCAGGTTGCGGAACTTGTCGCCCTGCGTCAGGTCATCCACGGCGATGATGTCGTCAATGCCGCGGGCATTGAGCCCTTTGATGATGTTGCTGCCAATAAAACCGGCCGCACCGGTTACCACGATTCGGGTCATGCAAATAGCTCCTCGTAAGTCACGGTGGCCGTTCCAAACTTGCCCACCACGATACCGCCTGCGCGGTTGGCCAGGGGCATGGCCTGGCGCAAGCTCAGGCCCGCGCCCACCATGGTGGCCATGGTGGCAATCACGGTGTCGCCAGCACCTGTGACATCAAACACCTCGCGCGCCTGCGCACTCACATGCAGCTCGCCTTGGGCATCGAACAGGGTCATGCCCTCTTCGCTGCGCGTCAGCAGCACGGCGTCCAGGTGCAGTTGCTCGCGCAGGTTGTGGGCCTTGGCGCACAGGTCGGCCTCGTCGCTCCAGTGGCCAATCACCTGCTGCATCTCGGCCCGGTTGGGGGTGATGACGGTGGCGTTCTGGTAGCGCGTGTAGTCGCTGCCTTTGGGGTCGATCAGAATGGGTTTGCCCAGGGCCCGGGCCCGCGCAATCATGTCGATCACATGCGCCAAACCACCCTTGCCGTAGTCGGAAAACAACACCGCGTTGTGGCTGGGCAGAATGCTCTCGAAGGTGGCGG
>CANCCF010000252.1 GCA_947374485.1 Comamonadaceae bacterium
CACATTTGGAATTCCAGTGCGATACCTACTCTTGGATTGAATGTTCCGGCGGATAACGGTTCGCCACTCTCGGACCAAATGCCCTTCGTCATTTCTAGCTGATACCTGTTTACCAGGACAGTTACGTAGTCGCAGGTCATCAGGTCAACGCCACGCACCTCTGCCCATTCCAGCGCGTTACACAGCCAATCACCGTAGTTCTTAATTGACTTTGTAGATGGAGTACGGAAACTGGGTCTAGCTCCTCGATTTTTAGGATCCCATACACATAAGGCTCTATCCATCAAAAACCGACTGGGTAGCCGCGCATAACCGGGCCGCGAATCAAAAATTGCAGGAATATGAGCAACCTTTCCAAACCCGGCTGCGGTCAGAGCAGCACGGTCTGGATAGACCAACTTGAATCCATAGTCAGAAAATTCAGAGGATTTAGGCATGTGAAAAGTGCATCTCCATATAACTCACTATATGGTAAAAAAAAGAGCACGGCAAGCGTTTTTATTCATCCCCTATAACAATTGGGAATGCCGTAGAGCTGAATGGTTTTCATGGCCGCCATCATGCCACCGGCCCTGTGGCTGGGCGACAATTCCGGGCTATGACCTCAACCCTTACCACCTTGCCCGAGTGGCTGTCTTACTGCGAGCAACTGCACCCCAAGAACATCGACATGGGCCTGGAGCGCGTGCGCACGGTGGCCGATCGCATGGGCCTCTCCTTCGACTGCCCGGTGATCACCGTGGCCGGCACCAACGGCAAGGGTTCGACTTGCGCCATGCTGGCCTCCATCCTGGGTCAGGCGGGTTACAAGACCGGTGTGTACAGCTCGCCGCACCTGGTGCACTTTGAAGAGCGCTTGCGGCTCAACGGTGAGCCAGTGACCGCAGACGCGCTGGTGGCGGGTTTTGCTGCGGTCGAAGAGGCGCGGGTGCAGGGTGAAGCCGTGTCGCTCACCTATTTTGAATTCAGCACCCTGGCCATCTTCCACGTGATGTCCCTGGCCAAGCTGGATGTGGCGATTCTCGAGGTCGGCTTGGGCGGGCGGCTGGACGCCGTCAACATCATCGACACCGACTGCGCCATCATCACCAGCATTGACCTGGACCACATGGAACTGCTGGGCAATTCCCGCGAGGCCATCGGCTTCGAGAAAGCCGGCATCATGCGCACCGGACGCCCGGTGGTGGTGAGCGACCCGGTGCCGCCGCAAAGCGTGCTGGACCGCGCCAGGGAAGTGGGCGCTGACCTGTGGCGCGTGGGCGAAGACTTCAATGTGTCCGGCGACAAGCAGCAGTGGGGCTGGGCCGGGCGCGGCAGACGCTACAGTGGCCTGGCCTATCCGGCGCTGCGCGGCGCCAACCAGCTGGTGAACGCGGCGGGTGTGCTCGCCGCGCTGACGGCCCTGCGCGAGCGCCTGCCGGTCACGGCCCAGGCGGTGCGCAACGGTTTTGCCTTTGTGGAGCTGACCGGGCGCTTCCAGATCGTTCCCGGCCAACCCACGCTGGTGCTGGACGTGGCGCACAACCCGCATTCGGTGGCGGCGCTGGCCGCCAATCTGGATGCCATGGGTTTCTTCCCCACCACGCACGCCGTGTTTGGCGCCATGGCAGACAAGGACCTCGCTCCCATGCTGGCCAAGGTAGGCCCGGTGCTGGACCGCTGGTACTTCACCGACCTGCCCACGGCGCGGGCGGCCAGTGGTGCGGCTCTAAAGGCCGCCTGGGAGGCGCAAAACACCCGCAAGGACGCCACGGCCCGTTCCTTTGCCTCACCTTCGGAGGCGCTGCAGGCCGCCATCGCCGCCGCAGACCCCGCTGATAGAATCGTCGTCTTCGGCTCCTTCTACACCGTGGGCGGTGTTCTGCAAGAGGGCATACCCCGGCTGCAGGCCACCCACCTGGGCTCTTAAACCACCCACCCCGCACACGCGCACCCATGGCATTTTTCAAACTTCGCAAAGCTGCCGGGGAAACCCAGGCGCCTGCCCCCGCCCCCGAGAGCGTGGACGCCATGCGCAGGCGCGCACGCTACCGCCTGGCCGGTGCGGCGCTGCTGGTGCTGGCGGGTGTCATCGGGTTCCCGCTGCTGTTTGACAACCAGCCGCGCCCGATCGCAGTGGACATTCCCATCGACATCCCGGACAAGGCGAAGGTCAAGCCACTGGTGGTCAGCCCCGTGGTGGAGCCCAAGGTAGCTGCCATGGCGGCTCCTGGGGCATCTGCCCAGACTGTCGAGGTGCCCAAGGAAGCGCAAAAGGAAGAGGTCATCATTTCCTCATCCAAACCCGCTGCCAAAGTGGAGCCCAAACCCGACCCCAAGCCGGTTGCAAAAGCCGCTGAAAAGCCAGTAGAAAAAGCGTCTGGCAAATCCGCTGACAAGGCCACTGAGAAGGCCACTGAGAAGGCCGCCGCCACCGGCCGCTTCATCGTGCAGTTCGGTGCATTCACCGACTCTGCCCGCGCCCATGAGGCGCGCATGAAAGTGGAAAAGACAGGCCTCAAAACCTACGCACAGGTGGTGGACGGTGCAGAAGGCAAAAAGTTCCGCGTACGTGTAGGGCCGTTCGAGAAGCGCGCCGACGCCGAAAAGGCCGCTGAAAAGATCAAGAAGCTTGACCTGCCCGCCGCCATTCTGGGACTCTGAGCCATGCTGAACGCATTGGCGCCACTCGACTGGATCTGCGTCGCGGTCCTGCTGGTCTCGCTCTTGGCGGGCGCCTGGCGTGGCCTGGTGGTGGAAGTGGTATCCCTGCTCAGCTGGGTAGCCGCCTTCATTCTGGCCCAGTGGTTTGCCCCCGATGCCGCCACCCTGCTGCCCATGGGCAATGCTTCGGAGCCTGCGCGCTATGCGGCCGGTTTTGTGCTGGTGTTTATAGCCACGCTGTTTGCCGGGGCCTTGATTGGCTTTGTAGTCTCCAAGCTGCTGTCCGCCGTGGGGCTGGGTGCCATCAACCGGCTGCTCGGTGCGCTGTTTGGCGTGCTGCGCGGCGTGGTGCTGATACTGGCTGCCACCGTGGTGGTGGGCATGACACCCTTCAAGACCTCGCCCGTGTGGCAGGCATCCCTCGGCGCCCAATGGGCCACCGCCGCACTGGGCATGTTGAAGCCCGTGCTGCCGCAAGAGTTCGGAAAATATCTACCTACTACCTGAGTAATAAACCATGTGTGGAATAGTCGGCGTTGTCAGCAACGCACCGGTCAACCAGTTGATATATGACACCTTGCTGCTCTTGCAGCACCGTGGGCAGGACGCCGCGGGCATCGTCACGCAACAGGAGCGCAAGTTCTTCATGCACAAGGCCAAGGGCATGGTGCGCGACGTGTTCCGCACCCGCGACATGCGCTCGCTGCCCGGCAACTGCGGCCTGGGCCAGGTGCGCTACCCCACGGCAGGCAATGCCTTCAGCGAAGAAGAGGCACAGCCCTTTTACGTGAACGCGCCCTTTGGCATCGTGCTGGTGCACAACGGCAACCTGACCAATGCGCACGCCCTCAAGAGCGAGCTCTTTCTCACCGACCACCGCCACATCAACACCGAGAGCGACTCGGAAGTGCTGCTCAATGTGCTGGCGCATGAGATCGAGCGCACCACGCGCGGCGCGGCCCTGCAGCCGCAGGACCTGTTCACCGCCGTGCGCAATGTGCACAAGCGCGTGAAGGGCTCCTACGCGGTGATCGCCCTGATTGCGGGCCACGGCGTGCTGGCCTTTCGCGACCCCTTTGGCATCCGCCCGCTGTGCATGGGCCGCAACGGCGAGGGCAATGTGGTTATCGCCAGCGAGTCGGTGGCGCTGGAAGGCACGGGCCACCAGTTCGACCGCAACGTGAATCCGGGTGAGGCCGTGTTCATTGACCTGAACGGCAATGTGCACGCCCAGCAGTGCGCCGAGGCACCTTCGCTCAACCCCTGCATTTTTGAATTCGTCTACCTGGCCCGCCCGGACTCGGTGATGGACGGCATCTCGGTCTACCAGGCGCGTCTGAATCTGGGCGAGACCCTGGCCAAGCGCGTGGTCTCCACCGTGCCGCCCAACGAGATCGATGTGGTCATCCCTATCCCCGAATCCAGCCGCCCGAGTGCCGCCCAATTGGCCCAGTTGCTGGGCCTGCCCTACCGCGAAGGTTTTGAGAAGAACCGCTATGTGGGCCGCACCTTCATCATGCCGGGTCAGGCCGTGCGCAAGAAGTCGGTGCGCCAAAAACTCAATGTGATTGCCAGCGAATTCAAGGGCCGCAATGTGCTGCTGGTGGATGACTCCATCGTGCGCGGCACCACCAGCCGCGAGATTGTGCAGATGGCGCGCGACGCCGGTGCGCGCAAGGTCTATATGGCCAGTGCCGCACCCCCTGTGCGCTACCCGAATGTGTATGGCATCGACATGCCCACCAGCAGCGAGCTGGTGGCGCACAACCGTTCGGTGGAAGAGATCCGCGAAATCATCGGCTGCGACGCCCTGATTTACCAGGACGTGGACGCCAGGACGAAGGCCATCGCTTCACTCAACAAGAACCTGGCCGGTTTTGATGCCTCCTGCTTTGACGGCGTGTACGTGACCGGTGACATCACCGATGCCGACATTGCCCGCCTGGGCGCCAGCCGCGTTGGCGGTGAAGAGGGCATGGAAGACAACTCGCGCCTGGCCCTGCCCAACCATGAAGACTAAGCACGAAGATTGAGCACGAAGACCAAGCAAGAGGACTGAGACGATGCAAAAGAAATTGCCCGAGGGCCTGCACCTGGATACGCTGGCCCTGCGCACAGCGCTGGAACCCAGCCAGTACGGTGAGAACTCGGAAGCCCTGTTCCTGACCAGCAGCTTCATCCAGACCAGCGCGGCCTCTGCGGCCCGCCGCTTTGCCATGGAAGAAGAGGGCTTTACCTACACCCGCGTGGGCAACCCCACCGTCACCAGCATGGAGTTGCGCTTGGCCGCGCTCGAAGGCACCGAGGCCGCCATCGGCACGGCCACCGGCATGGCCGCCATTCTGTTGCTGGGCATGGGCGTGTTGCGCGCCGGGGACCATGTGATCTGCTCGCAATCGGTGTTCGGCTCCACTATTCGTTTATTCAGCGGCGAGTTCGGCAAGTTCGGCGTGGAAACCACGTACGTGCCGCAAAGCGATGTGGCGGCCTGGGCCGCCGCCATCAAGCCCAACACCAAGCTGCTGTTTGCCGAGACACCCACCAACCCGCTGACCGAGGTGTGCGACATCCGGGCCTTGGCTGACATCGCGCACAACGCGGGT
>CANCCF010000253.1 GCA_947374485.1 Comamonadaceae bacterium
GCTGGTCAGCCACGACCGGGCCCTGCTGCGCGCCGTGTGTGACGAGTTCTGGATGGTGTCGCGCGGCGGTGTGGAGCCCTTTGACGGTGACCTGGATGACTACCAGCGCTACCTGCTGGACGAGGCCAAGCGCCAACGCGAACTGGCCAAGGAGGAAGCCAAAAGCCAGACGCCCAAAGCCACTGTAGTGGCCCCGCCGGAGCCACCCAAGGGACTGACCCATGACCAGGCCAGGCAGCTGAAAAAGGCGGTGTCTGCCGTAGAAGAAAAAATGGCCACCTTGAATACCGAAGGTGCGGCGTTGGAGGGCAAGCTGTCCACCAACCCGCACCCGTCCGTCATTGCAGAAACCGGCAAGCGCTTGAAAGCGGTGAACCAGGAACTCAAGGCATTGGAAGACCAGTGGCTGGACCTGACCAGCCAGTTGGAAACCTGAGTCCGTTCAAGTTGCTCAGGTCGTTCAGGCCGAAAAGACCTTGACGGCAGCGAGCAGGCGCACGGCCTGCTCACTCATGCTGTTGGCCGCTGCACTGCTTTGCTCGACCATGGCGGCGTTTTGCTGGGTCATCTCGTCGAGTTGGGACACGGCCTGGCCAACCTGACCGATGCCGATGGCCTGCTCTTTGGAGGCCGCCGTGATCTCGGCAATCAGCTGGTTCACGCGCTCCACTTGCTGCACCACATCCTGCATGGTGGCACCCGCATCCGACACCAGGCGCGAGCCGCTCTCCACCTTGCCTACCGAGTCATCTATCAGGCCCTTGATCTCGCGGGCAGCGGCCGCCGAGCGTCCGGCCAGGCTGCGCACCTCGCTGGCCACCACGGCAAAGCCCCTGCCCTGCTCGCCCGCACGGGCCGCTTCCACGGCAGCGTTGAGCGCCAGGATATTTGTCTGAAAAGCAATGCCATCGATCACGCTGATGATGTCGGCGATCTTGCGGCTGGACTCCGAGATCAAGGCCATGGTGGAAACCACATTGCCCATGGCCGCCCCACCCTTGCTCGCTACAGTGGTGGTGGCGTCCGCCAGTTGCGCGGCTTGTTGTGCGGTGTCTGAATTTTGCCGCACGGTTGCTGTCTGCTGTTCCATGGCTGCGGCGGTCTGCTCGAGGTTGGAGGCGGCCTGCTCCGTGCGGTCAGACAGATCGGAGTTGGCCATGGCGATTTCCTTGCTGGAGACCTGCACACCGCTCACCTGCTCCTGCACATCGGCCATCAAGGCCTGCAGGTTCAGCCCTGCTTGCGCAATGCCGCGGGCAATCAGCCCTATTTCGTCGCAACGCTCCAAACCCAAGTCGGACGCCTGGGTGCCGCTGGCTACCTGCTGCGCAATCTGCAATATCTTGCTCAAGGGTGAAGTCACCTGGGCTTCTATGGTCAACCACGCAAAAGCGGTGGCTGCCAGCATGCCGCCGGCAACAACTGCCAGTGCCATGCCTTCCAGCCCCGAGAAACTCAGCGCGACGGCCTGAATGGCGACCATTACCAGCATGGGCAGGCGCACCCGCCAGGCCGTTGGCAGCACCTTCTGCATACTGGTCCAAGACATCAAGCCCGTGCGAACGATCAGCCCGCGGCGAAATGCCAGGCCCTTGGCGCGCCCTTCGCGGAAGCGCCGGTAGAGGTCTTCAGCGGCGCTCACCTCTGCATCCGCCGGTTTGGTGCGAACCGACAAATAGCCGACCAGTGTGCCATTGCGCACCATGGGGGCCGCGTTGGCGCGCACCCAATAGTGGTCGCCATCCTTGCGCCGGTTCTTTACCAAGGCGGTCCAGGAGTAGCCAGCTTTCAGGGAACTCCACATATCGGCAAAGGCTTCCACCGGCATGTCGGGATGCCGCACGATGTTGTGCGGCTGCCCCATCAGTTCCTCCTGCTCAAAGCCGCTGGTGCGTATGAACGACGCATTCGCATAGTTGATTCGGCTGGTGGTGTCGGTGGTGGAGAGCAGTGTCTCAGAGCCCGAAAACTCGTAAGCCCGCTGGGTAACCGGTAGATTGGTGCGCATGGTGTAGAACGACTCCTGTTGTTCCAAACGACGGGTGGTATCAATTTTTGTGCGATTATGTGTTCATTTATTTTTGTGTGCAAAAATTAATTGAGGCCTTCCAAGTCAGGACTGTCAGCGCCTTGGGCGTCCAAAAAACAGGCATAAAAAAAGCCCGCTACCAATTCAGTAGCGGGCTTTTTCCCCAGGGGGCTTGTTTGTGGTGGGTTCTGAGAGATTCGAACTCTCGACCTACGGATTAAGAGTCCGCTGCTCTACCAGCTGAGCTAAGAACCCACAAAACTTGTGAACATCATGTAAAAAATTGGTGGGACGTGCGGGGGTCGAACCCACGACAAACGGATTAAAAGTCCGCTGCTCTACCAACTGAGCTAACGTCCCATCAGGCTACAGCAACTGTTGTCACCGCAATCTGCCAAGCCTTAAATTATAGCGTGATATTGGTGTGCGAATTAAGTGCTGCTGCAGAAATTTTGTCCATGACAAGGCCTGCTGCACACAAGCCAAACGTGGCGGTCACAGTGACCGATGAGCCATAGCCATGGCAATTCAGTGAGCCATCCGATGCCAGGGCGCAAGACGCATCGGGCGGCGCTACGGCTTCGCGGCTGAACACGCAATGCACACCCATGGATTTGCCTTCCTTGGGCGCACCGTGGAACTTGCGCAACTGGTAGCGCACCTGGGCCAACAAGGGGTCATGGGTCACCTGTGACAGGTCGGCCACATCCACCAAATGCCCGTGGCGTTTGCCGCCCGCTGCACCGACTGAAACGAACATAGCCTTGTGGCGTCGAGCCCATTGCGCCATGGCGGTTTTGGATTTCACCTGGTCACAGGCATCGACCACGGCTGTCACGTTCTCTGGCAACAAATGAGGCCAGTTGTCGGGCTCGACAAACTCGTCCACGCAATGCACCTTGCAGTACGGGTTGATCTGTGCAATGCGCTGCTGCATGGCATGGATTTTCGCCATCCCCAGGGTGGTGGTGAGAGCATGCACCTGGCGGTTGATGTTGGACTCTGCCACATGGTCCATGTCCAGAAGGGTAATCTCGCCCACACCAGTGCGCGCAAGTGCCTCGGCCACCCAAGAGCCAACGCCGCCTATGCCGACAATGGCAACATGGCTACGCTGGATGCGCTCGGCCGGCGCCAGGCCGTAGAGGCGCTGCAATCCTGCAAAGCGCCGACCGGTATCGACCTGCGGTTCGCTCACAGGCACCGCTTACTTGAGGCGAGCCAGCCTGTCCTTAGCGGCGTTGGCTGCTTCGGTGGTGGGGTAGGTGGCGATGATGTCTTCGAGCGTCTTGCGCGCGGCCTTGGTCTCTTTGGCTTCGGACTGGCAGTTGGCAATCGTCAGCATGGCCTCGGGAGCATGCATATGGGCCGGCGCCATGGCAATCAGGCTTTTGAAATTGACCACCGCGCTCTTGCAGTCCTTGTTGGCATACTGTGCATTGCCCAGCCAGAACAGGGCTGATGCCCGGTAGCCGGTCTGCGGGTTGCGGTTCAAAAAGTCCACGAAGCCGTTGGTGGCGGCTGCAAAGTCACCTTTGCGGAACACGGCCAGGTTGGCGTCGTATTCGCGTTTTTCTGCCGGGTCGGCCAAAAACTCCTTGCCGTCCACGGTAACCGGCAAGGGTTCGAATTTGCGCAGCCTGTCGTCCAGCGCCACGCTGGCGTCCTTTTGTCGCCGCTGAAACTCGGAGAGATCTCGCGCGAGTTGCTCGTTCTGGCCACGCAGCTTGGCCATGTCGGCACGTGACGCTTCCAGCTGGTTTTGCAGGTCGAGGATGCTGCGGCGCAATTGGGCGGCTTCCTCAGATGCCCTTTGCATTTCTTCCGTGATCTTGCGATCGGTATCAGCCTTGTCCTGCTTCACAGCGTCGACGCGCTGGCGCAGATCGAGGATGGCACGGCGCGCCTCTTCATCGTCAAAGATTCCGGCCGAGGCTGTGCCCGCTGCCAGCAGCAGACCGGCAACCAAGAGTGAGCGTTGCAGAAGGGACCGAACAGGCATGGTCACAGCGTTCAACGGTAGGAGATTTCAGCGCGGCGATTCTTTTCCATCGCGGCCTCGGTGCTGCCCTGCACTGCGGGCTTTTCCTTGCCGAAGCTCACGGCTTCGAGCTGGTTGTCGGGCACGCCCAACAAGCTCAAGGCCTTGCGCACGGCTTCCGCGCGCTTCTGGCCCAGGGCCAGGTTGTATTCCCGGCCACCGCGCTCATCGGTATGCCCTTCGACAACCACTTTGCGGGTCTTGTCGGCACGGATGATTTTGGCGTGCGACTCTATCGCAGCCTGAAACTCGGGGCGAATTGAAAAACTGTCGTAGTCAAAATAGACCACGCGGTTGGAGGCCTGCATGGCGGCATCCTGGGCCGATTTGGACAGATCAACCGACGCCACAGCCCCCTTGCCAACGGCCGATCCATTGGCGTTTTTGGCAGCATCAGCCTCTGCGGCTGCGGCTGCGGATGTGGCCGAGCGGTCCTCCACGGGCACGCTGTCGAGCTTGACGGCAGAGCCGCAGGCGCTGAGCAGGGCCGCCAGACTCAGCAGGATCAAAGTACGTTTCATTCCAGACTCCTTATTTAAAAAACCAGATCTCTACTTTTGAAAGGGGCCCCAATTGGGCTCCCGAATGTCGCCCGTCTGGCCAGCCAGACGTGCTTTGATCTTTCCATCCAGCGTGGTGGTCATCAGTGCCTCTTTGCCCTGTTGCTGGGTGGCATAAATCAGCAGCCTGCTGTTGGGCGAAAAGCTGGGCCGCTCGTCCGCAACGGTGTCTGTGATGGCCGTGGCATTGCCCGACGCCAGCTCCATCACGTGCAGCTTGAAGGCGCCGCTGACGCGCGAGATATAGGCCATCCAGCGCCCATCCGGGCTCAGTGCGGGCGAGATGTTGTAGTTTCCCGTGAAGGTCACCCGCTCCGGGTTGCCACC
Source organism: Comamonadaceae bacterium (assembly GCA_947374485.1). Lineage (GTDB taxonomy): Bacteria > Pseudomonadota > Gammaproteobacteria > Burkholderiales > Burkholderiaceae_C > Allorhodoferax. The sequence goes on from CANCCF010000253.1 coordinate 4,958, forward strand.
CGCCACCGGCACCTTGTAGATCTGGGGCGAGCCGCCGCGGTCGCTGACGAAATAAATGCTTCGGCCATCGGCGGTGAATGCGGGCTCGGTGTCGATGGAGGAAGATTGGGCAATGCGGCGGGGCTCGGAACCCGGAGCCGCCAGGTTCAGCAGATTGAGCTGGGAGCCGCCGTCGCGGCTGAGCGTCAGAGCCAGGGTCTTGCCGTCCGGTGACCAGGCCGGCGCACTGTTGGAGCCTTTGAAGTTGGCCACCAACTGCCG
>CANCCF010000254.1 GCA_947374485.1 Comamonadaceae bacterium
CCGGTTGCCACGGCACCCGGCAGCGGTCTGCATTTTCACCTGAGCATCACCGATGCAGAAGGCCATGCCATCTTCACCGACGCCAACGGCCCTTTGGGGCTGAGTCCACAGGGTCACCAATTCGCCGCCGGGCTGCTGCACCACGCCGATGCCCTGAGTGCCCTGTGCGCCCCCACGGTCAACAGCTACAAGCGCCTGGCCAGCAGCCACAGCGCCTCCGGCACCACCTGGTCGCCGGTGTGGAAGAGCTATGGCGACAACAACCGCACCTGCGTGGTTCGCACGGTGGCGGGCCGCATCGAATGGCGCCTGCCCGACCCCTCCTGCAATGTGTACGCAGCCATTGCTGGCACCCTGGCCGCAGGGCTCTCGGGTATGGACCAAGGGATGACGCCACCGGCGCCTTGCAACGAGGACTTGTATGAGCGACGTGCGCGAGGGCTGGCCATGCCTGCGCGCCTGCCCAAAAACCTGGACGAAGCCGTGACAGCACTGGAGGCCGATGCCCTCCTGCGCGAGGCAGTTGGGGAAGACTTTTGTGCCGAGTTCATCCAACTCAAGCGTGCGGAGTGGGACGCCTTCAACCTGCAGGTGAGTGACTGGGAACTGCAGCGCTACGCCGACACTTTCTGATTCGCCCACGCAATTGCACACAGTTTTATGCTGTGTTGCAGCATTTCGCAATATAAAATTCAAATGCCTTCGACTGCATTGCTCCGTTCCACGAAGCAGTTGGTTCTTGCCGCATCGCGAGATGCAGACGCTAAGTCCTTGATTTATATAGAAATTAAATTTACTCTTATATAAGACATAAGAGCTCTTCATGTCTTATATAAGACTTAGAATTCAGGCATGGCAAAGGCAGCGCACACCGCAACCCAGCCACCCATTTACCAACTTAGGAGTGTTTCCATGCCCCAATCCCTGAACGAACAACTCAGCCGCGAACAGCAAATCGCCGCCCTGGAAAAAGACTGGGCCACCAACCCCCGCTGGAAGGGCATCAAGCGCGGTTATACCGCTGCCGACGTGGTCCGTCTGCGCGGCTCTTTCCAGGTGGAGCACACCCTGGCCCGCCGCGGTGCCGAGAAGCTCTGGGGCCTGGTAAACAACGAGCCCTATGTCAACTGCCTGGGCGCCCTGACAGGTGGTCAAGCCATGCAACAGGTCAAGGCGGGTGTGAAGGCCATTTACCTGTCGGGCTGGCAGGTCGCCGCCGACAACAACGAATATTCCGCCATGTACCCGGACCAGTCCCTGTACCCCGTGGACTCGGTGCCCAAGGTGGTGGAGCGCATCAACAACTCCTTTACCCGTGCCGACGAGATCCAGTGGTCCAAGGGCGTGGGCCCCGGGGATGCCGGTTACATCGACTACCACGCGCCCATCGTGGCCGATGCAGAAGCCGGTTTCGGTGGTGTGCTCAACGCCTATGAGCTGATGAAGGCCATGATCCGCGCCGGTGCCGGTGGCGTGCACTTCGAAGACCAACTGGCTTCCGTGAAGAAGTGCGGTCACATGGGTGGCAAGGTGCTGGTCCCCACCACCGAAGCCTGCCAAAAGCTGATCGCTGCCCGTATGGCGGCCGACGTCTACGGCGTGCCTACCCTGGTGATTGCCCGTACCGATGCCGAAGCCGCCGATCTCTTGACCAGCGACTACGATGCCAACGACAAGCCCTTCCTGACCGGTGAGCGCACCGCCGAAGGCTTCTACAAGACCAAGAAGGGTCTGGACCAGGCCATCTCCCGCGCCGTGGCCTACGCCGAGTACGCCGACCTGGTGTGGTGCGAAACCGGCACGCCCGATCTGGAATTCGCCAAGAAGTTTGCTGACGCTGTGCACGCCAAGCACCCCGGCAAGATGCTGGCCTACAACTGCTCGCCTTCTTTCAACTGGAAGAAGAACCTGGACGACGCCACCATTGCCAAGTTCCAAAAAGAGTTGGGCGCCATGGGCTACAAGTACCAGTTCATCACCCTGGCCGGTATCCACAACATGTGGTACCACATGTTCGACCTGGCCCAGGACTACGTGAAGCGCGGCATGACTGCTTACGTGGAAAAAGTGCAAGAGCCCGAGTTCGCAGCCCGCGAGCGTGGCTACAGCTTCGTGTCGCACCAGCAGGAAGTGGGCACGGGTTACTTCGACGAAGTGACCACCGTGATCCAGGGCGGCAAGTCCAGCGTGACTGCGCTGACCGGCTCCACCGAAGAAGAGCAGTTCCACTAAGCACGGCTTAAGTTGAACAGTGGCCGGGCTTCTGCAAGGAAGCCCGGCTTTTTTCTGGGCCGCGTTTCTATGCGGTTAAAATCTTTGCTTCACTTTGTATAAGAGCGAGAAAGGCAATCTGGTTATGACACCGCGAACTACCCCGGCGACGTTCCCACGCGAATAAGGCCGCATGTCCGCGCGCCTTGTGCGCCTAGCAAACCAGACCCTTGAAAGCGCGGACCTCTCCGCGCTTTCTGCTTTTCAAACGACTCTTTTTGCGTAACTACACCATGATCCACATCACATTGCCCGACGGCTCCCAACGCGAATTCCCCGGCCCGGTAACGGTCACCGAAGTGGCGGCCTCCATTGGCGCTGGCTTGGCCAAGGCCGCTCTGGCGGGCAAGGTCAACGGCAAAGTGGTGGATACCAGCTACCAGATGACGGACAACAGCGCGCTGTCCATCATCACCGCCAAAGACGCCGACGGTCTGGAAGTGATTCGACACAGCACGGCGCACTTGCTGGCCTACGCCGTGAAGGAACTGTTCCCAGATGCCCAAGTCACCATCGGCCCGGTGATTGAAAACGGCTTTTTCTACGATTTCTCCTACAAGCGCCCCTTCACGCCCGATGACCTTACGGCCATTGAGAAGAAGATGACCGAACTGGCCAACAAGGACGAGCCCGTCACGCGCCGCGTTTTGCCGCGCGATGAAGCGGTGGCGTATTTCAAAGAGCTTGGCGAGCACTACAAGGCCGAGATCATTGGCAGTATCCCTGCTGACCAGGATGTGTCGCTGTACCGCGAAGGCAAGTTCGAAGACCTGTGCCGCGGCCCGCACGTGCCCAGCACCGGCAAGCTCAAGCACTTCAAACTGATGAAGCTGGCCGGTGCCTACTGGCGCGGGGACCACAAGAACGAGATGCTGCAACGCGTCTACGGCACGGCCTGGGCCACCAAAGACGAATTGCAGCAATACTTGACCATGCTGGAAGAGGCCGAGAAGCGCGACCACCGCAAGCTTGGGCGCGAACTCGACCTGTTCCATATTGACGAACATGCACCGGGCCTGGTGTTCTGGCACCCCAAGGGCTGGACCCTGTGGCAGGGTGTCGAGCAGTACATGCGCCAGGTCTATCAGGACAACGGCTACCAGGAAGTCAAGGGCCCGCAAATCATCGACAAAGGCCTGTGGGAGAAAACCGGCCACTGGGACAAGTACCGCGAAAACATGTTCGTCACTGAGTCCGAGAAGCGTGAATACGCCTTGAAGCCGATGAACTGCCCTGGCCACATCCTGATCTTCAAGCAGGGCATCAAGAGCTACCGTGACCTGCCGCTGCGCTATGGCGAATTCGGCAACTGCCACCGCAACGAGCCTTCGGGCGGCCTGCACGGCATCATGCGTGTGCGCGGCTTTACGCAAGACGACGGCCACATCTTCTGCACCGAAGACCAGATCCTGTCCGAGTGCGTGGCCTACACCACATTGCTGCAAAAGGTGTATGCCGACTTTGGCTTCAAGAACATCATCTACAAGGTCGCCACACGGCCGGAAAAGCGCATTGGTTCGGAAGAGAGTTGGGACAAGGCCGAGCACGCGCTGATCGAGAGCCTGCGTGCATCCGGCTGTGAATATGAAATCACGCCCGGCGAAGGCGCGTTTTACGGCCCCAAGATTGAGTACACGCTGAAGGACGCCATTGGCCGCCAGTGGCAATGCGGCACCATGCAGGTGGACTTCTTCATGACCGAGCGTCTGGACGCGGAGTACGTGGGCGAAGACGGGGCGCGCCACCGGCCTGTCATGCTGCACCGGGCCATCGTGGGTAGCCTGGAGCGCTTCATCGGAATCCTGATTGAAGAAAGCGCAGGGGCCTTGCCCGCTTGGCTGGCACCCATCCAGATATCGGTGCTCAATATCACAGATGCGCAGGCCGAATATTGCAAAACCGTAGCAAAAGCGCTGCAAAATCAAGGGTTCAGGGTGAAATTAGACCTGCGCAACGAGAAGATTACGCTTAAAATACGCGAGCATTCGATGCAAAAGCTGCCTTATCTGTTGGTCATTGGTGACAAAGAGATGGCAGCAGGCGCTGTTGCAGTGCGCGCCCGGGGTGGACAAGACCTCGGAGCAATGTCTCTTGATGCCTTTGTGCAAAAAATCTCGGCTGACATTGCAAGCAAATCCTAGGGTCTATGGTTGTTTCCAAAGATGTTGGTTTGCCCGCGTGCGTTGTGCGGCACTCGCCACGTTTTTGTGGCACTAACAGAACAGGATTGAGCCATCGCTACTGAATTTCGTGACCGCCGTCAGCGTGAAGAACGCAAACACCGTCTGAACCGTGAAATTATGGCCCCCGAGGTGCGCCTCACCGGGGTTGAGAACGAGCCTTTGGGTGTTGTGAGTCTGATGGAAGCCCTGCGCATGGCAGGCGAGTTGGACGTTGATCTGGTTGAAATATCTGCCACGGCGAATCCGCCGGTCTGTCGTTTGATGGATTACGGCAAGTTCAAGTACCAGGAACAAAAGAAGGCTGCGGAAGCGAAGTCCAAGCAGAAGGTTATCGAGGTCAAGGAAATCAAGTTCCGGCCTGGTACCGACGATGGTGACTACAACATCAAGCTGCGCAACATCCGGCGCTTCTTGGATGATGGTGACAAGTGCAAGATTACCCTGCGCTTTCGGGGTCGCGAGATCACTCACCAAGAAATTGGATTGGCTTTGTTGCAGCGTATGCGCGACGAGTTGGGGGATTCGATTCTGGTCGAGCAGTTTCCAAAGTTGGAAGGCCGTCAGATGATCATGATGATCGCACCGGGCCGTAAGAAGACCGGTGGCGCTCCAAAGCCCGTAGCGGAAACTGCGGCGTAATTTTTTCAACCGGTCTGGTCACCGGTTGGAAGCAAGTGGTGGGTTTAACAGCCCACCACAAAAGTGGTGAGCTTCATAACTCGCCACAAAAGTGGCTCGGGGCCAACAAGGCTGGA
>CANCCF010000255.1 GCA_947374485.1 Comamonadaceae bacterium
ATGTGCAAGACCTAGCGGCTGGACATGTGGCGGCTCTTCAAACCCTGGTTGGCGGCGCTCAGGGCTTTACCGTCAACTTGGGCACCGGGCGCGGCTGCAGTGTGCTGGAACTGGTGAAGGCATTTGAGCAGGCCAGTGGACAAGCAATACCTTACCAATTTGCCCCAAGGCGCGCGGGTGACGTGGCCCAGTGTTATGCCAGCACAGCACGGGCCAACCGCTTGCTGGGATGGACGGCGCAGTTGGATCTGGCCGCCATGTGCGCAGACACCTGGCGCTGGCAAAGTGCCAACCCGAATGGTTACGCCTGACCGGCATATTCAATTCTGGGGTAAACCCGCACAGGCTGCGAGCGTCAATCTGTAAGTGAATTGCTGATATCCCGGTTATTTGATGTTTGGTATTGCGTATATTTATTCCGTTCTGTATCGTGGTACATTCTGGCCTCGGTAAAAATATTTTTTGCCGAGTTGTTTGGTCCTCCATCGTCTTTAGTTGGAATAAATATAATGTCAAAACTTATTGATTTGCAAAGTCAAATTGCCCAATTGCAAAAACAGGCCGAAGAAATTCGCACCAAGGAATTTGAGGCAACCATCGCTGAAATTCGCCAGAAAATGCTGGCCTTCGGCATCACCATCAAGGATTTGCAGTCGACCAAGGTGAAAGCCAAGCCCGGTCGCAAGGCCAAAGTGGCCGCTGCCGACAAACCCGCCAAGGTCAAGAAGGCCAGTGCGGCTGTGGCTGCAAAATACCGTGGCCCGAATGGCGAAACCTGGTCGGGCCGCGGCCTGACGCCCAAGTGGCTGGCCTCGCTGGTCGCACAGGGCAATACCAAAGAGCAGTACCTGATCCCGGTCTGACCCCCTTTTGACCCCGGCTGCCTCCTGGCCGGGGTTCTCAGTGGGAGCCAGCTGACACGCTGGCTATTTTCTCCATGCCCAGCATGTGAAAGTACACCATGACCAGGCGCGGCAAATGCACAAAATGTACCGCGCAATCCCTGGCATTGCACTCCTTGACCCAAGCCAAAAGACTTCCTGCTGCAAGCAGGTCGATGCGGCCCAGGCGGGCGCAGGACACGGTAATCTGGCTGGCCCATTGCACTGCAGTTTGCACTTGGGTGAGCGCAATGGGCGCCACTCCGGTGATATTCCCCTCCAACTCGGCGGTCACATAGGCCATTGCACTGGTGGCACCTGGCAACTGTGCGCGCCCGCTCTCGGGCCTGTTTGGCAATGCGGGCATCTGCTCGGCTTGCACCCTTGTGCAGACCACTGCTTGCCAACTCGGAGGTGAAATTTCAAAGGCCACACAATAGTCCAAAGCCACCTCTTCAAAGGCCGACGTCTTGTCCAGCAGGCGCAGCAAATCGAGCTGCATCAACCACCAGGCAGGGTCCTTTGGCGTTTGCAAGTTGGTGCGGCACGCATCCACCACGCCCAACAAGGCTTCCAAGCCCTGCCACTGGAGTACCACCAGGCTCTCGCAACAGGCTGCAATGTGTGCAGCCAGGGCAGAGAGCGATACCGGATCAATCTGCCGCACGGCGGACCAGTCAATGGCGCACAACGGGCCGGTGAGGGGCTGGCGCATCAGGCACTCTGCCAAGGCCTTTGCGTCCAGCATAACGGGGCAATGCCAGATGGTGTGTTTTTGGCTTGTTTGCCGGGCCTGTTCTTGATGTGCAGCGTCTGGAGGGCTTTGGTCGATGGCAAACCATTCTGCTGGCGAGCGCCCATAGCGCTCGGCGTAATCGAATGCCAGCGCCTCGAAACCCTGTTGTTGTCCAGAGCAGCGGTACACATCAAAGAGCGAGAAAATCAATAGCTCACGCGCCTCATCGTCCAGACCGTGCTCTGCCAGCAAGGCCATTAGCATGGTTTGCGTGGCACGCCACTTGCCTTCTGCGTACAGCAGCGCAGCGTCACGCATGGCACTTTCAAATGCCGTGAATACCTGTTTCACGGGAACCAGCGGTAGCGCTTCGGATGGTTCTTTGGGCAGGGCCTGCATGCCGGTGAAGTCCAGGTCCAGGTCCTGGTCCTCGTCGGCGTCTTCTTCTGCTACCACTGCGACGGCCGCACGGGCGGCCGCATGGTTGGCTTGCTGGGTCAGTGCGCCATGGCTGGAGACGACACCCCACCAAGGCCCGGTTGGCACAGGGCGGGTCGCAAGGTCCACAACGGGCAATTGCTCCAGCACGCCAAGCTTGCTGCGCAAGGGTTGGAAGTCTTCTGTCTGCTGGGCGGAGTCTAAAGGCTGTTCCCCGGTGTCCAAAGCCACATCGCCAGGCTTGCGGAACAGGTGGCTGAACCGGTTCAGCAGGGTTGTCGTCGGTCGCTTCATCACCATGCCCCAGTTTACCTCGGCAGACCCTGTCAAGCAGGCAAAAAAAGTCCCGCCGTCTTGCGAAGGCGGGACTTTGGCAGGCCGCAGGCTTATTGCTTGATGGCTTCCACCTGAATCACCAGGCGCACGTCTTTGGGGAAGCCCCAGTCAATGCCGAAGTTCATGCCAAAGGCGGTACGGTCGAGGGTGGTTTCAAAGTCGCCACCGCACACTTCGCGCTTGAGCATGGGGCTGGTGTAGCAGTTGAACTGGTTGGCCTTCAAGGTGACGGGCTGGGTCTTGCCCATCAGGGTCAGGTTGCCGGCAATGCTGCTGACCTTGTCACCGGTGAAGGTGAACTTGTCGCCCGAGAATTTGATGGTGGGGTACTTGGCAGCGTCAAACAGGTCGGCGCTTTGCAGGTGCTTGTTGAAGGCGTCGAAACCGGTGTTGACCGAAGTGGTGTCGATGGTGACGTCCACCTTGCCGGTCTTTGCCGCGCGGTCCAACTGGGCTGTGCCTTCCTTTTTGTCGAACCGGCCCCGGTTGGTGGAGGTTCCGAAGTGGCCAATTTCAAAGGTCACATAGGTGTGGCTCGGGTCGAAGGCGTAGGTGGCGTTCTCTGCGTGGGCAACGCTGGTAAACAGGGCGGCGGTGGCAGCGACGGCCAGAATGGTCTTCTTCATGAAACAAATACTCCTGAGGGTTGGGGTGAAAAATCGAAAGGGAAACAAAGAAGGTCTGGGCTTACAGCTTGCCCATGCCGCTGATGGCGAGCTTGAACTTGACTTGGACGTCGTCAGCCACCATGGAGGTGTCTGTCCATTCGCCTTCGCCAATCTTGAAGGCCAGGCGCTTGATGGGGAACTGGCCCACCGCGGTAGTCACTGCGCCTGCCTGCGTTAACGTGACCGGCACGTCCACATCCCGGGCATTGCCCTTGATGGTCAATTTGCCTGCAACCTGGAACTTGCCGCCGCCCAGGCTTTTGACGCTGGAAGACTGGAACGTGGCCTGCGGAAATTTGGGCACGTTGAACCAGGGTGCTTTGGGCAACTCGGCGTCTGATTCGGGCGCTCCCAGGGTGGCGCTGCCCGTTTCCACGGTGAAGGCAATTTTTGCCGCCTCGGGCTTGGCGGTGTCAAAGCTGATTTGGGCATCAAACTTCTTGAAGTGGCCGTCCAGCGGCACGCCCATTTGCTTGGTGACAAAGCTGATGTCGCTTTGCGCAGGAACCAGTTTTTGCTGCGCCAGGGCGCCGCCGGAGAAGGTCAGGGCGGCAGCAGACAAGGCCAGCAGGGCGAGGCGTGAAATGGTTTTCATGGTGTTTCCAAAAATAAGTCAGGTTCAGCCGCGCAGTGACATGCGTTTGAGCAGGCCATCGCGGTCAATCAGTTGGTGCTTCAGGGCAGCTGCCACATGCAGCAGCACCAGGGCGGCCAGTGTGTAGGCGCTGATCTGGTGCCAGGGCTTGATCAGCACGGCCAGTTCCTTGTCCACGGCTAGCAGATCGGGCACGGGGATTTGCCCAAACAAGACAATAGGGAAGCCCGCTGCCGAGGAATAGGCCCAGCCGACCAATGGCACGATCAGAAACAGGGCGTACAGGGCCAAGTGGGTAGCGTGGTGCGCCTTGACCTGCCAGCCGGGCATGGCCTGCACCATTTTTTCGGGCAGCGCGGGAGCCGGGTGGCTAAGGCGCCATAGAAGACGCAATACCGACAGCACCAGAATGCTGAAGCCCGCCCATTTGTGCCAGTTGAAAAGCTTCAGCCGGGCTGGTGAAAATGGCAGGTCTGCCATGTAGACGCCAAAGCAAAAAATAGCAACTAATGCGATGCCAAGCACCCAGTGCAGAATAATCGACACTGTGTTGTAACGAATTGTTGCGTTAAGTTCTGATTCCATGCGCCAAGTTTAGCTGCCACTAAATTTCCAATATTTGCGTTGAATTGTTGGTTAGATAGCAATTTTTTGAATGTCTCGATTTTTTTCAAGGGCTTTGCAGCAGGGCGGGCGTTCGGCCGTGCGCGTATCGCAAAAGTGGGCCCCACCTACAATCGCCCGGAACTAATGCATCCCATGAAAATACTCATTTGTAACGACGATGGTTTCCAGGCGGCCGGCATTGTGGCGCTGCATGACGCATTGAAAGACGTGGCCGAGGTCGAGGTCATTGCTCCCGAGGTGAACAACAGCGCCAAGTCCAACGCACTGACCTTGCATTCACCCCTGTATGTACAGCGCGCCGCCAATGGTTTTCGCTACGTCAACGGCACACCGGCGGATTGCGTGCACGTGGCTTTGACCGGGTTGCTGGACTACCGGCCGGATCTGGTGGTGTCGGGCATCAACAATGGCGCCAATATGGGTGATGACACCATTTACTCCGGCACCGTGGGCGCGGCCATGGAGGGCTATTTGTTTGGCATTCCGGCCATTGCCTTTTCCCAGGTCAAGCGCGATTGGCTGCACTTGGAGAGCGCCGCCCGCAAGGCGCGGGAGCTGGTGCTGTCCATGCAGCACAACCAGCTGATTACTGCCAAGCCCTGGCTGCTGAATGTGAATATCCCCTGCTTGCCCTACGACGCCATCGGCAGCACCAAGCTGTGCCGTCTGGGCCGCCGCCATGCGGCCGAAGCGGTGATCAAGCAGGTCAATCCGCGCGGCGAAACCATGTACTGGATTGGCGCAGCAGGCGGCGCCATGGACGATGCCGAGGGCACCGATTTCCACGCCACCGCCACCGGCCACATTGCCATCACACCGCTGCAGGTGGACCTGACCGACCATGCGAACCTGGGCTACTGGGCGCAAACCGCAGCCCGACTGAATCCGGCATCCGGTTTGCGATGAA
>CANCCF010000256.1 GCA_947374485.1 Comamonadaceae bacterium
CTCGCGCCCGCCACAAAAAAGTTCTGGCCCTTGCAAAGGGTTTCCGCGGTCGCCGCGGTAATGTCTTCCGCGTCGCTAAAGAAGCGGTGATGAAGGCTGGGCAATATGCCTACCGTGACCGTCGTACCAAAAAGCGTGTATTCCGCCAGTTGTGGATTGCCCGTATCAATGCGGCTGCGCGTCAGTGCGGCATGACATACAGCCAATTCGCCAACGGTCTGAAGAAGGCTTGTATCGAGATCGACCGCAAGGTTCTGTCCGATATTGCCATCCATGACATGGCCGCTTTTGCAAGCATCGTGGAGCAGGTCAAGGCCAAGCTGGCTGCTTGATTCACGGCTGAACGCTGCTAGCGTTTGGCACACGAAGTAAGGGCTAGAGCTTGAAAGAGCGCTAGCCCTTTTTCAATTGAACCAAAATACCAAGAACACCGTATGAACGAGTTGAACGCCATCGTCGAATCCGCCCAAGCCGCGTTTGCAGAGGCCGCCACACCTGCCGATCTGGAAAACGCCAAGGCGCTGTTTCTGGGCAAGTCCGGCCGCATCACCGAGCTGATGAAGGGCATGGCCGCTTTAAGCGTGGACGAGAAGAAGGCGCGTGGAGCGGCCATCAACCTGGCCAAGCAGGCGATTGAAGCCGCGTTGACCGCACGCCGCCAGGGCCTGGCCGATGCCGAACTGCAGCTGCAACTTCAGGCCGAAGCGCTGGACGTGACCCTGCCGGGGAGCCAGGGCGGGCAGGGCGGTTTGCACCCGGTGTCGCTGACGCTGGAGCGTATCGAGGCGATCTTCGGCTCCATGGGTTTCGATGTGGCCCAGGGCCCCGAGATCGAGTCCGACTGGTTCAACTTCACCGCGCTCAACACGCCGGAAGACCATCCCGCGCGTTCCATGCACGATACCTTTTATGTCGAAGGTGGCTCCGAGGCGGCCCCCAATTTGCTGCGCACCCACACCAGCCCGATGCAGATCCGCTACGCGGTGCAGCACGTCAAGGCGCACCGCGCCCTGGTCGGTGCCTCTGCCGACGGCCTGTACAGCGGCGACATGCCCGAGATACGCGTGATCGCGCCGGGTCGCACCTACCGCGTGGACAGCGACGCTACGCACTCCCCCATGTTCCACCAGTGCGAAGGCCTGTGGGTGGGCGAGAACGTGAGCTTCAAGGACTTGAAGTTTGTGTTTACCGATTTTTGCCGCACGTTTTTCGAGAGTGATGATCTGGTGCTGCGTTTCAGGCCCAGCTTCTTCCCCTTCACCGAGCCCAGCGCTGAGATCGACATCCAGTTCCAGAGTGGCCCCTTGTCGGGCCGCTGGCTGGAAGTGGCAGGCTCCGGCCAGGTGCACCCGAATGTGATCCGCAACATGGGGCTGGACCCGGAAAAGTTCATTGGCTTTGCCTTTGGTATGGGACCGGACCGGCTCACCATGCTGCGCTATGGCGTGAACGATCTGCGCCTCTTCTTTGATGGCGACGTGCGCTTTCTGTCGCAATTTCAATAAGACCCCCTAAGAACGAACGCTTGAGCTGAACATGCAATTTTCTGAATCCTGGCTACGCACTTTCTGCAACCCCGCAATGGGCACGGCCGAGCTGGCTGAAACCCTGACCATGGCCGGTCTGGAAGTGGAAGAACTCAAGCCCGTCGCGCCCCCGTTCACCCACATCGTGGTCGGTGAAATCAAGGAAGCCGAACAGCACCCCAATGCCGACCGCCTGCGGGTCTGCAAGGTCGATGTGGGCCAGGCCGAGTTGCTTACCATCGTCTGCGGCGCGCCCAATGCGCGCGTGGGCATACGCATCCCTTGCGCTCTGGTGGGCGCCGAATTGCCGCCCGGCGAAGACGGTAAACCTTTCCTCATCAAGGTCGGCAAGCTGCGGGGCGTGGAAAGCCAGGGCATGCTGTGCTCGGCGCGCGAACTCAAGCTGTCCGAAGACCATGGCGGTCTGATGGAGCTGGCACTGGACGCGCCCCTGGGCCAAAACATCCGCGCGCATCTGAACCTGGATGACACACTGTTCACCCTGAAGCTCACACCCAATCTGGCGCATTGCCTGAGTGTCTATGGGGTAGCGCGCGAGGTGGCCGCCTTGACCGGCGCACCGTTGTTGGCGCCCAGCTTTCCCGCAGTTGCCGTGGGCAACCAGGACAGCGTCAAGGTCCGCATCAGCGCGCCCGATCTGTGTGGCCGCTTCTCCGGGCGCGTGGTGCGCAACCTCAATACCCGGGCTTCTACACCGCAATGGATGGTGGACCGACTGGCGCGCTGTGGTCAGCGCAGCGTCACCGCCTTGGTGGATATCTCCAACTACGTGATGTTTGAGCTGGGCCGTCCCTCCCATATCTTTGACCTGGACAAAATTCACGGCGGCCTGGATGTGCGCTGGGGCAAGGCCGGCGAAACGCTCAAGCTGCTCAATGGCAACACCGTCACCGTGGACGACAAGGTCGGCGTGATTGCCGACGCGGTCCAGGTCGAGTCCCTGGCTGGCATCATGGGCGGTGACGCCACCGCCGTGTCCGATGACACCCAGCACGTCTATGTGGAAGCCGCCTTCTGGTGGCCCAAGGCCATTGCCGGTCGCTCACGCCGCTTCAATTTCTCCACCGACGCCGGCCACCGCTTTGAGCGCGGCGTGGACCCTGAACTGACGGTGGAGCACATCGAACGCATCACGCAGCTGATCGTCGACATCTGCGGCACGGCGGACACCACCTGCGGCCCGATTGACGACCAGAAGCCCAATTTGCCTGTGGCACCGCCGGTGCGCCTGCGCGTGGCCCGCGCGGCGAAGATCATTGGTATGCCCCTGACCCAGGCGCAATGCGTGGATGCCTTGGCGCGTCTGGGCCTGTCCCTGACCCAGGAGGAGGGCGTCATCACCGTGGCCCCGCCTTCCTACCGTTTCGATCTGCAGATTGAAGAAGATCTGATCGAAGAAGTGGCGCGCATGGTGGGTTACAACAACCTGCCCAACACGCCGCCGCTGGCCCCCATCACCGCCCGTATCCGCCCCGAAGCCCAGCGCAGTGCCTTCGCCGTGCGCCGCGCCTTGGCGGCGCTGGCCTACCAGGAAACCATCAACTTCAGTTTTGTCGAAGAACGCTGGGAACACGAGCTGGCGGGCAACCCGAATCCAATCAAGCTGCTCAACCCGATTGCCAGCCAGATGAGCGTGATGCGCTCTTCGCTGCTGGGTTCTCTTCTGCAGGTGCTCAAGTTCAACCAGGCCCGCAAGGCCACACGCGTGCGCGTGTTTGAACTCGGCCGCGTGTTTTTGCGCGATGCTTCGGTGAAGAGCACCGATGCCACGGTAGAAGGTTTTGACCAACCCATGCGCGTAGCGGGCCTGGCCAGCGGCAGCACCGATCCGTTGCAGTGGAGCGTCAAAGAGTCCGCCGTAGATTTTTACAGCGTCAAGGGTGATGTGGAAACTTTGCTGGCGCCCTTGAACCCCGAGTTCAGGCCCGACAGGCATCCCGCCATGCACCCGGGCCGCTGCGCCTCGGTCTGGCTGGAGGGCAAGTGCATAGGCCATGTGGGTGAAGTGCATCCCAAATGGCGCCAGTCCTACGAATTGCCTGCGGCACCGGTTGTGTTTGAGCTGGACCTGGAGCCGGTGCTGGCACGCCGCGTGCCGGTGTTCAAGGCCGTGGCCAAGATCCAGGCCGTACAGCGTGACGTGGCCGTCGTCGTCGGCGACACCATCACCCACGCCGCGCTGATGGCTGCCATCTGGGCCGCACCCACTGCCGGTTTGCTGCGCGATGCGCAACTGTTTGACGTCTACCGCCCCAAGTTCGCCAAGGACGCCGTGGTGGCCGAAGGCGCGGCTGACCGCAGCCTGGCTGTGCGCCTGACCCTGAACAGTGATGAGGCCAGCTTGACCGAAGAGCAGATTGAGTCCGCCGTGAAAGCCGTGGTGGACCAGCTCAGCCAGACCTTGGGCGCGCGCCAGCGCGTCTAAACTAGGCCCATACAAAGAAGCAAGAAAAGAAGCGAGACACCATGGATTTTTCTGTCGAAAGTCTGGAGACCCCGGCCTTGACCAAGGCGCAGTTGGCCGATCTGCTGTTTGAGCAGATCGGGCTCAACAAGCGCGAGTCCAAAGACATGATCGACGCCTTCTTTGACCTGATTTCCACCAGCCTGGTGGAGGGTACCGATGTGAAAATTTCGGGCTTCGGCAACTTCCAGATCCGCACCAAGGCCCCGCGCCCGGGGCGCAATCCGCGCACCGGCGAAGCCATTCCGATCCAGGCGCGCCGGGTGGTGACCTTCCACGCCAGCCACAAACTCAAAGAGCAGATTCAGGAAGACGGAAAACCCCCAGCGTCGGTTTAAACCGACGCGCGCACACTTATTTTGTGCGCCGGCGAGATGCCCTTTGCGTCCGGGCGAAAGTTAGAGTAACCTCTACGCTTTGGCCGGTACAGCATTGATTTCAATGGAGAATACTCTCCCACCCATTCCCGCAAAGCGCTATTTCACCATTGGTGAAGTGGGGGATTTGTGCGGCGTAAAACCCCATGTGCTGCGCTACTGGGAGCAGGAGTTCACGCAGCTGCGGCCTATGAAGCGGCGCGGCAACCGCCGCTACTACCAGCACCACGAAGTCCTGATGATCCGCCGCATCCGTGACCTGCTCTATGACCAGGGCTTCACCATCAGCGGTGCGCGCAACAAGATGCAGGAGTTGCTGCAAAGCGAGCGCGACAAGAAGCGCAATGGTGAAGTCATGCTCGAAGGCATGGAGGTGGTTGAGCTCGATGCGGAAGATCTGGATGGCATGGAGTCCATACTGCCGGGTGACACTTTGGACGACACCTCCGTGCCCTTGGTACAGCTGCGCCGTGAACTGTTTGAAATTCGTGAACTATTGGCCTTCGCAGATTAAAAGTAGCTATTTCTTCAGGCTATAATACGAGGCTTGATCGGTGTGTGGCGCAGCCTGGTAGCGCACTTGCATGGGGTGCAAGGGGTCGAAGGTTCGAATCCTTTCACACCGACCATATGAAATAGATAAGCCTCTGAGCAGCAATGCTCAGAGGCTTTTTCATTTCTGGCCTTTTCAGGCCGGTGTGTAGCAGCTAATTAATGCTTCTTGGGCGCTGGATGCCCCATCAACTGGTCGAACGAATCGGCATCCAGGTCC
>CANCCF010000257.1 GCA_947374485.1 Comamonadaceae bacterium
CCCAAGCGCACCGGCAAATTTTGCTCCAGAGGCGCCGTGCGGAAGTGCTCGTCCATGGCGTGCGCGCCGGCCAGGAATTCGCGAAAGCCGTTCGAACCAATGGCAATGGCCAGCGGCAAGCCAATGGCCGACCACAGGGAATAGCGCCCGCCCACCCCGTCCCAAAAGCCAAAGGTGGTGGTGATGCCAAAGGCATTGGCCGCCGCCACGTTGGTGGTGAGGGCAGCAAAGTGTCGCGCCGTGTCCGTGCCGCCTTGTGCGGCGAACCAGGCCTTGGCCGAGTTCGCATTGGTCATGGTCTCGATGGTGGTGAAGGTCTTGCTGGCCACCAGGAACAGCGTGCTTTCGACCTTCACCTTTTTGAGCACCGCGGCCAGCTCATGGCCATCCACATTGCTGACAAAGTGCAAGCGCTTGCCAGACGTTGCAAAAGCGTCCAGTGCCACCACGGCCATTTGCGGCCCCAGGTCCGAGCCGCCAATGCCGATGTTCACCACGTCGGTAATCGTGGCATCCGCGTGCACGGTGTCGGCATAGGCCAGCATGGCGTTCAGCGTGCTGTGCACCTTGGCCAGCTCGGTGGCGCGGTGACTGCCATCGCTCTCAGCCGAGGGCGGTGTGCGCAGCAATACATGCCAGACTTCGCGCCCCTCGGTAGCATTGATCTTGTCACCGGCAAACATGGCGTCCCGGTGTTCGGCCACGCCGCTCTGGCGCGCCAGGTCCATCAGCAGGTTCTCAGTCGCCGCGTCGATGCGGTTCTTGGACAGGTCGGCAAACACCAGCGGCGCGCTTTGGCTGAAACGTTCGAAACGCTTTGCGTCCTCTGCAAAGGCGTCGCGCAGATCGAAATTTTTTCCGTGCGCCGCGTAGGCCATCTGTAACTGGGCCCAAGCGGGCGTGCGATCACACCGTGTGCGTGCCATGGTTCAGGCCGCCAACAGCAGGTGGTCGAGCTTGACGGCATCCACGCAAAAGCCGCGTATGCCTTCGGCCAGCTTTTCCGTGGCCATGGCGTCATCGTTCATGGCCAGGCGGAATCCCGCCTCGTCGTAGGACACATGCGGCAGGTCCAGCGCCTGTGCTTTGTGGGCGTCGAGCGCCTGCACAATCGGCGCGTCGCTGGCGGCCAGCGTGGCCAGCAGATCGGGGCTGATGGTCAGCAGGTCGCAACCGGCCAGGGCCGTGATCTGCCCCGCATTGCGAAAGCTCGCACCCATCACCTCGGTGGCGATGCCAAACTTTTTGTAGTACTCGTAAATCTGCTTCACGGACAGCACGCCGGGGTCGTTGGCGCCCGCCATGTCGGCCTCCACCCACTTGGCACCGGCGCTCTTTTTGTACCAGTCGTAAATGCGGCCCACAAAGGGCGAGATCAGTTGCACCTTCGCCTGTGCGCAGGCCACTGCCTGGCTGAAAGAAAACAGCAGGGTCAGGTTGGTGTGAATACCCTCGCGCTCCAGTTGGGCCGCAGCCTGAATGCCCTCCCAGGTAGAGGCTACCTTGATCAGCACGCGGTCGATGTGAATGCCTTCGGCCTGGTACAGCTCGATCAGGCGCTCACCACGTGCCACCGTGGCGTTGGTGTCAAAGCTCAAGCGCGCATCCACTTCGGTGGACACACGGCCCGGAATAATGGAGAGGATCTCGCAGCCAAAACGCACCAGCAAGCGGTCCATGATCTCGTCGAGCGGGCGGTCGCGGAACTGGTTCACCGTGTCCTGCACCAAGGGGGCGTATTCGGGCTTCTGCACGGCCTTGAGTATCAGCGAGGGGTTGGTGGTGGCGTCTTGCGGTTTGAAGGTGTCCAGCTGCTTGAAGTCACCGGTATCGGCCACAACCGTGGTCCACTGTTTGAGCGCGTCGAGTTGGTTCATGAGGGCGGGTTTATTCGTTGAAAGGCGCTTGAATTATCAATGAAACAAAGTTACATTACAACGTCAATATTTATGTAACTTCAAATCATGAGCTTCGATCTCGTACTCTTTGGCGGCACCGGTGACCTGACCTGGCGCAAGCTGATGCCCGCATTGTTCCAGGCCTTCCGGCATGGTACTTTGCCCGAGGGTGGACGCATTATTGGCGTGGGCCGCGAAGACCTTGGCAACGACAAATACCGCGCCCTGATCCAGGCCCGTTTTGACCATGTGGACCTGGCCAAGCGCCCCAGTGCCGAAGAGTTTGCGCGCTTTGCCGCCCTGCTTGAATTTGTGCAGATGGACCTGTCCAGGCCCGAAGACTACGCCCGCCTCGCCGCCAAGCTGCATGAGCGTGAAACCAAAACCGTGGTGATGTATGTGGCTACCGCCCCTGCCCTGTTCACCACCGTGTGCGAGCAACTCGGTGCCGCCGGGCTCAACACAGCCAAGACCCGCGTGGTGCTGGAAAAACCGCTGGGCCATGACCTTGCCTCCAACCGCGCCATCAACCACACGGTGCGCAAGTTCTTCGAGGAAAGACAGGTCTTCCGCATTGACCACTACCTGGGCAAGCCTGCGGTGCAAAACCTGTTTGCGCTGCGCTTTGGCAATGCCTTGTTCGAGCCGCTGTGGCGCCGCGAACACATTGCCAACATCCAGATCAGCATTGCCGAAGACCTGGGTGTAGAAAGCCGGGGCGCGTTTTACGAGAACACCGGCGCACTGCGCGACATGGTGCAAAACCACGCTCTGCAACTGCTCTGCGCCATTGCCATGGAGCCGCCCATCAACGCACATGCCGATGCCATCCGCGATGAAAAGCTCAAGGTGCTGCGCTCCCTCAAGCCCTGGACCAAGGAGTCGCTGACGCAGGATGTGATCCGCGGCCAGTATGCGGCAGGCACCAGTGGCGGCCAGAAGGTGCCAGGCTACCGCGAAGAAACCGGCGTCAACCCCAACAGCAACACTGAAACCTTTGTGGCGCTGCGCACCGAAATCTCCAACTGGCGCTGGGCCGGTGTGCCTTTTTACATCCGCACCGGCAAGCGCCTGGCCGGACGCGAAGGCAGCATTGTGGTGAACTTCCACGCCACGCCCCACGCCATCTTCCACTCCAACACACCCGTGGCCAACAAGCTGGTCATTCACTTGCAACCCAAGGACGGACTGGAGTTGCACCTGCTGGCACAAGGTCAGGCCAACCGCAATGTGCGGGGTGCCGCAGCGCAGACGCTCGCCCCGGTGCAGCTCGATCTGGACTTTGACAAACGCTTTGGCTCGGAGCGTGTGGGTGCCTACGAGCGCTTGCTGCTGGACGTGATTGACGGCCGCCTGAACCTCTTTGTGCGCAGCGACGAGCAGGAAGAAGCCTGGCGCTGGGTCGAACCCATGATCGACCACTGGAACAACGACCCACAAGGCCCACGCCAGTACGCAGCGGGCACCTGGGGCCCCAGTGCATCGAGCGCCATGATTGCCCGCGACGGCTTTTGCTGGAGCGAAGAAGCATGAGCCCCCACGGTTGCGCACTGCGTGTCGCGCCCTGCCCCCCAAGGGGGCCGCGTTTTCCCTTGGGGCGGCCCGGCGGAAAAACATGAGCCCCCAAGAACACCACTGAAAGCCCCCCATGCTGGACCGCATCAAAGCCTCCCTGCCATCACTGGCACCTGCAGAACAGCGGGTGGGCAAGCTGTGCCTGGCCGATCCGCGCGTGTTTGCCAAACTCCCGGTCAGCGAACTCGCCGACCGGGCCCATGTCAGCAAACCGACGGTGGTGCGCTTTTGCCGCAGCGTGGGCTATGACGGCCTGTCTGACTTCAAGCTCAAACTTGCGGGCACGGTGAACGAGGGCGTGCCCTTCATTCACCGCAGCGTGGACGCCGATGACAAAACCAGCGACGTCATGGTCAAAGTCATCGACAACACGGTGGCGGCCTTTTTGAAGTACCGCAACGATGCCAGCAGCATGGCGATTGAAAAAGCGGTAAACGCCCTGGTGGAGAGCTACACCGCGGGCAGGCAGATCCAGTTTTTTGGCGTGGGCAACTCGGGCGTGGTGGCGCTGGACGCACAGCACAAGTTCTTCCGGCTGGGCATCAACACCAACGCCTACAGCGACGGCCACATGCAGGTCATGAGCGCGTCCATTCTGGGTGCCGGTGACTGCGTGGTGGTCATCAGCAACTCGGGCCGCACACGCGACCTGATGGACGCCTGCGACATCGCACGCAAGAACGGCGCTACCACCATCGTCATCACCGCCAGCGGATCGCCCCTGGCCAGTGCCGGGCACATCCATTTGAGCGCCGACCACCCCGAAGGCTTCGACAAATACAGCCCCATGGTCTCGCGCCTGTTGCACCTGATGATCATCGACATATTGGCCACCTGCGTGGCCCTGCGCATAGGCGGTGGCAAGCTGCAGCCGCTGCTCAGAGAGATGAAGCACAATTTGCGAAGCAAGCGCTACGCTTGAACTGTTCCCGTATTTCACCCAACAAAAAAGCCCCGCTGCAGTGATGCAACGGGGCTTTTATTCAATCCAATTCCAAGCTGGCTAAAGCCAGCTGCAATTTAGAAGGAGTGGCTCAAGAGGACTGCAGTTTCGTTCACAGTCTCTTTGTTCAAAACATCCCAACGCGACAAGGTACCGATTACAGCAGTGCGCTTGCTCAGGTTGTACTTGGCAGACAAGGCGTAGCCAGAAGTTGTTCCGTTGCTAGTTGCGACACGGTCTTCAATCTTGCGTTGTGCCCATTCAGCACCGAGGTCCAAGCTGCCAACCGGTGCGTTCACGGAAACCATGGCGTCCGTACGCTTGCCCACTTGGTAATTCAGCTGATACAAAGCGGCACCCACACGTGCCACACCGAAGTCGTAGCGCGCATAACCACGGGTAGCAGTCGTAGTAGCTCCGGGGGTGGTAGCATCACCTTGCTGGTCATAGGCCAGGAAGTTGATGGCGGCAGCCAAAGGACCGCTGGCGTACTGGAAGCGAACGTCATTGCGGCGCTGTACTTGCGAACCAGCTGCACCAACACCCAGACCAATGGGGGATGCGACTTCACCGGCTTGGGAAGCAGCAGACTCAATGTGCTGAATCTGGATCTTGAAGCCAGGGAACAGTTCAGGGGTCAGGTAAGCAATACCGTCAGAAGCTGTGATGGCGGAGAAAACCTTCTCATCCATGCCAACAGCGCCCTT
>CANCCF010000258.1 GCA_947374485.1 Comamonadaceae bacterium
AACACCACGGTGCAGCGCATCACCCAGGTGATCCACCCAGTGGGGCGAGCCAAGAAAAAAGCCCTGCTGGCCCACATCATCCAGCAGAACAACTGGAGCCAGGTGCTGGTGTTCACGCGCACCAAGTTCGGCGCCAACAACGTGGCCGAGTTCCTGGAAAAGAATGGTATTTCCGCCATGGCCCTGCACGGCCACCAGAGCCAGGCCGCCCGCACGCAAGCGCTGGCCGGCTTCAAGAGCGGCGATGTGCGCGCCTTGGTGGCCACCGACATTGCCGCGCGCGGCATTGACATCGACGACCTGCCGCACGTGGTGAACTACGAAATCCCCAACGTGAGCGAAGACTATGTGCACCGCATCGGCCGCACCGGCCGCGCCGGTGCCGATGGCGCAGCGGTGAACCTGGTGTGCCTGGACGAAGAAGGCTTCATGCAGGACATCGAGCGCTTCACCAAGCAGAACATCGAAGTCAAGATCGTTGAAGGCTTCGGCCCCGAGCCCGGTGAAAAGGGCGAACCCATTGCCATGGGCCGCCAGACCATCTGGGGTGGCGCGGGCAAGCCGCCCA
Organism: Comamonadaceae bacterium; assembly: GCA_947374485.1. Lineage (GTDB taxonomy): Bacteria > Pseudomonadota > Gammaproteobacteria > Burkholderiales > Burkholderiaceae_C > Allorhodoferax. Next base: position 569 of record CANCCF010000258.1, read on the forward strand.
GCCGCGATGTGATGCAGGCAGCCGCCAAGGCCGCCCGCACCGAAATGCTGACCCGTGTGCGTGAGAACAAGGCCGGCTCCGGTGGCGGCGGTGGCCGTGGTGGCAATGGCGGTGGTAATGGTGGCGGAAACGGTGGTGGCGGCCAAGGCCGCGGCCGCAGTGGTGGTGGCCAAGGCGCCGGAGCACCGCGCGGCGATCGCAATGACCGCAACGACCGCAGCGGCGAGTTCCAGCCCCCGCGTCCCCAGTCTTCTCGCCCGCCACAAGGCCAGGGCCGTGGCCGCCCCATGGGTGGCGGCATGCCCCAGCAACCCGCTGGCTTCGCCAACGAGCCGCGTGAACCGCGTCCCCCTGCCGGTCAACCTGACCCCATGCGCACCAGCGTGGACATGATGGCCGAGCGCGGCGCCCGCCGCAACTATGGTGGCGGCAACCGCAATGGTGGCGGTGGTGGCTACGGTGGTGGTGGCCGCGCTGGCGGCGGTGGCGGCGGTGGTGGTTACGGCGGCAACGGCCCGAGCAACGGCCCCCGTGGTCCGCGCGGCCCCGGCTCTTCCAGCCGTTAATCCCCTTGCAAGCCGGCAACCTCTGCCGGCGACCCAATCACTCCCGGCGACACGCGTGCATTGCGCGCGGTTACCGGGAGTGATTTGCTTTGGGCTGGCGGCTTTAAGAGCCCACTCAGCCTCTGACGAACAGGGTTTGCAGCGGATCCGGCCCCACCTGGCGGCTCCAGTGCCCGTGCACGGCGGGGTCGAAGCTGGCGCCTTCGGGCAACACATCGGCCGAATAAAAATGCTCACCCGGCTTGAAGATGCGCGAGACCCCGCCCTGGATGCCGATCTCCATCTGCCCACTCAGAATAAACACCCACTGCGGTGCGCCGGTGCAATGGAAAGTGCTACGGAAGCCCACCGGGCTCCAGCGCAGTTGGAAGCCGCCGGACGCAAATACTTCGGACAGCAGGGACTGCGGGTTGCCTTGGGTCAGAGGGATGGACTCTTCGCGAAAACGGGCTTGGCCATCGGTGTCGGTAAACAGGATGACGCGGGTGAAGGTGGTCATGGCAGGCTCTCTGAAAGCTGCCATTTTGCCCCCGGCGGCCACACCCCGCAGCCTTATGCGCCACAATCTGCGGCATGCGACTACTACACACCATGCTGCGCGTTGGCAACCTTCAACGCTCCATCGATTTCTACACCCAGGTGCTGGGCATGCAACTGCTGCGCACCTCGGAAAACCCCGAATACAAGTACACCCTGGCCTTTGTGGGCTATGAAGCCAACCCGGCCCAATGCGAGCTGGAACTCACCTACAACTGGGGCACCGAGAGTTACGAACTCGGCAGCGCCTACGGCCACATCGCCCTGGGCGTAGCCGATGTGTATGCGGCCTGCGACAAGATCAAAAAGGCCGGTGGCAACGTGACCCGCGAGGCCGGTCCGGTCAAGGGTGGCAACACGCTGATCGCCTTCATCACCGACCCGGACGGTTACAAGATCGAGCTGATCCAGCGCGACGCCTGAAGCCTGCGCGGCCAGCGGGCTTTCACGCCGTCTTGCGCAGCGCGTGCGTGGCCTGGGCCAGCGCCGACACACGGGCCCAGTCACCGCCGGCCACGGCGTCGGCTGGCACCAGCCAGGAGCCGCCCACGCACACCACATTGGGCAGGGCCAGAAACTCGGGCGCGTTTTGCAAGGTCACCCCACCCGTGGGGCAGAACTGCACATCAAAGAAGGGGCCGCTCCAGGCCTTGAGCATGGCCGGGCCACCGGCCTGCATGGCCGGGAAGAATTTGAGCTGGGTGAAACCGTCTTCCTGCGCCATCATGATTTCGCTGCCGGTGGCCACACCGGGCAACAGGGCCAGGCCCACATCGCGGCAGGCCTGGCCAACCGCGCTGGTGTAGCCCGGGCTGACCGCAAAACGCGAACCGGCATTGGCCGCAGCCACCGCATCGGCGCGTGAACGCACGGTGCCTGCACCGACCACGGCTTCGGGCACTTCGCGGGCAATGGCCTCAATGCAGGCCAGGGCCTGCGGTGTGCGCAGCGTAACTTCGAGCATGCGGATGCCACCGGCCACCAGGGCGCGCGCCATGGGCACGGCATGGGCCACGTCGTTCAACACGATGACCGGGATCACCGGGGCGTCTTGCATGACTTGCAGGGCGGTAAAAGTCTGGGGAGTGCTCATCACAGTTCCTGTTCAAAAATATTCTTCAACGCTGCGCTTACAGCCAGGTGCAGGCGCCCTGCTCGGCCGCCAGCGCGTTGCGGCGCATGTTGGCAAACAGCTCGCGCCCGATGCCGACACCGTTGGCGGCGCGCAGCTCCGTCGGCATGGTGGCCAGTGGGCGCGCAGCCCACTCGGCGGGGTCTACCAGCACCAGCAGGGTCTCTGCCGTGGCGTCCAGGCGGATCACATCGCCGTCCCGCACCCGGGCCAGGTCACCACCGGCATGGGCTTCGGGCGAGACGTGGATGGCCGCGGGCACCTTGCCCGAGGCGCCACTCATGCGGCCATCGGTGACCAGCGCCACCTTGAAGCCTTTGCCCTGCAGCACGGCCAAGGGGGGTGTGAGCTTGTGCAGCTCGGGCATGCCATTGGCCTGCGGCCCTTGCCAGCGCACCACGCAGACCACGTCGCGGTCGAGCTCGCCGGCCTTGAAGGCGGCGTGCAGGGCGTCCTGCGAATCGAACACGCGGCAGGGGGCTTCGATCACATGGCGGTCGTCCGGCACGGCCGAGATCTTGATCACGCTGCGGCCCAGGTTGCCTTGCAGCAGCTTCAGGCCACCGCTGGCGCTGAAGGGCCCCGAGGCCGGGCGCACCACGCTGTCATCCTTGCTGGCACCTGCGTCAGTCCATTGCAGCACGCCATCGGCCTGGGCACTGGGGATACTGCAGTACTCGCGCAGGCCGCCCGCACGCACGGTGAGCACGTCGGCGTGCATGAAGCCCGCATCCAGCAGCTCGCGGATTACAAAGCCCGGGCCACCAGCGTCCTGGAACTGGTTCACATCGGCGCTGCCATTGGGGTAAACGCGGGTCAACAAGGGCACCACATCCGACAGGGCCGAAAAGTCGTTCCAGTCGATCACGATACCTGCGGCGCGCGCCACCGCCACCCAATGGATCAGGTGGTTGGTGGAGCCGCCGGTGGCCAGCAAGGCCACCATGGCGTTGACGATGCAGCGCTCGTCCACCACGCGGCCAATCGGGGCAAAACGCTTGGCCTGGGTGATGCCCAGCACGGTGCGGGCGGCTTCGCGGGTGAGCTCTTCGCGCACGCTGTTACCGGGGTTGATGAAGGCGGTGCCGGGCACATGCAGGCCCATGGCTTCGAGCAGCATCTGGTTGCTGTTGGCCGTGCCGTAAAAGGTGCAGGTGCCGGGGCCGTGGTAGGCAGCGGATTCGGCCGCCAGCAGTTCTTCGCGCCCGACCAGACCCAGGGCGGCTTTTTCGCGCACCTTGGATTTTTCGTTGTTGGACAGGCCCGAGGTCATGGGGCCCGCGGGCACAAACACGGTGGGCAGGTGGCCGAAGTGCAGCGCGCCAATCAAGAGGCCCGGCACGATCTTGTCGCACACGCCCAGCATCAGCGCGCAGTCAAACACGTCGTGGCTGAGCGAGATGGCCGTGGCCATGGCGATGGTGTCGCGTGAAAAAAGGCTGAGCTCCATGCCCTCGAAGCCCTGCGTCACGCCGTCGCACATGGCCGGCACGCCACCAGCCACCTGGGCCGTGGCGCCGTGCTTGCGCGCCTCGGTTTTGACCAGGTCAGGGTAGTGCTGCAGGGGTTGATGTGCCGAGAGCAGATCGTTGTAGGCGGTGACGATGCCGATGTTGGGCGCCTTCTCGGCCACCACCTTGAACTTGTCGCTGCCGGGCAGTGCGGCAAAGGCGTGCGCCACGTTGGCGCAACCCATGCGCTCGGCCCCCGGCTTGCGGCTGGCCATGGCGTCGAGCTGGGCCAGGTAGGCGGCTCGGCTGGGCGCGCTGCGCTCCCGGATGCGGCGGGTGACGGCTTCGACTGCGGGGTGCAGGGTGGCGGGGCTTGTGGCGGTGGTCATGGCGTTCTCACATTCTGGCTGAAGGTGTAACTAAATTACATGACAGATGGTAACTTGGAAAACAGCCCTTGTGCGCTACCCGGGTAACCAGACGGTTACAGAAGCGCGGCCGCACCGCCTGGGTGTGCGTTCAGGCGTTCAGGCGTGCAACTGCAGCAGGCGCAGCGCCTCTTCAAAGTCAAAGCCGCTGATGGCCTCTTCGACCGCCGCCGACTGGCCGAGCACGGCGTGCAGGTCGGGCGCATGCGCCTGCCACAGGGCCACGGCCTCGGAGTCGTCCTGTTCGAGCATGTGCAGCAGCGAATGCACCACGGCCTGCACCTGCTCGCGCTGCGTCTGCGTCAGGTTGGCACTGGCCGTTGGCACGTCTTCAAGCAGCAGGCCGGGTGTGGCGCGCAGCGCAGCCACCAGGGCATCGAGCTGCGCCTCTGTGGGCGCCATCAACAGCGCCAGTTGCTGCGC
>CANCCF010000259.1 GCA_947374485.1 Comamonadaceae bacterium
GTGGCTTCCTTTTGCTCAGCAACACCTCGGCCATAACCACCCTCGCAGACGAAATGTCCCCGTTTGTCTTCCACCACATGGGAGTGGCTTCGCATCAAGAGGATTTCTGCTTTGAGCCGTTTGTCTTCGGTGACCTTGTCAGCCGCCAAAGGTGCACGGACTTGGGTTCGGAGCTGCTCCAGCACGTCTTCGTTCATGGAGTTGGCGCTTCCTGTCATTGTTGAAGTTGTAGATCTGGGCTGTCAGACGCTAAGTGTGTGGGCCATGGGGCCGATATTCAAAACCGGCATTGCCTAAAAACTTCGTGGGCCACGCGTGGGCCACAGGTGGGCCATGGAAAACAGGGCTGTTTGCCTCTGACAATTGGTCTCTTTTGGGCCAGACTGCTGTTTGACCATCGGCCACCACTCAAAATTCTTGCTCATTTGAGCTCTGAATTTACGGTTTCTCCTCTGGTGGTGCGGCTGGCGGGGATCGAACCCACGACCCTTGGCTTCGGAGGCCAATACTCTATCCACTGAGCTACAGCCGCAACTCTAAAAAAGACCGATATTCACATTTTCGCAGGAAGCCGGGATGACGATAGGCTTCGGAGGCCAATACTCTATCCACTGAGCTACAGCCGCATTGTGAGCCCGCATTGTAGGCGCAATCACCCGGGGCGCCCGCTATAATCCAGCCTTCATTCAGAGCCCCAACGCACAGCAGAGGAATCCATGAGCGACACCAGCACCGCACACGTTCACGATGAGGACCATACGGGTCCCATCAAAAATCCCAAGCAACTGTTGCTGGCTGTGGCGTATTCCTTCATCTTGCCGGTGTTCATCATCATTGGCCTCGTGTACTTCGTAACTTCGGGCAACAAGCCCGCTGCCGGTTCGGTGGACCCGGAGCGCGCGATTGCCGAGCGCATCCAGAAGGTGGGCATGGTTGAGATCCGTGATGCCAACCGCGTGATGAAGACGGGCGAGCAGGTGTTTCAGGCGCAGTGTTCGGCTTGCCACTTGATTGGTGCGGCGGGTTCACCCAAGTTTGGTGACACGGCAGCCTGGGCGCCGCGCATCAAGACCGGTTTCGACGCGCTGTGGAACTCGGCCCTCAAGGGCAAGGGCGCTATGGGTGCCCAGGGTGGTGGCGATTTGTCCGACCTGGAAGTGGCCCGTGGAGTGGTCTACATGGCCAACAAGGGCGGCGCCAATTTTGAAGAGCCCAAGGCACCGGCCGCAGCGGCGTCCGAGGCTGCCAAGTAAGCACTTCTCGCCCCGCGCAAAAGCCGGTACTTGTACCGGCTTTTTTGTTGCCCGAATGGGCTTGGCTAAGCGGCGGGCGCAGTGGTGGCTTGGCGTGCCTGGGGGCTGGCGACAAAGCCGAATTGTGTGGGCAGCGCAGCCCGTGCAGTGCTGGCCACGCTCCACAGACCTTGCTCGATGGCGTCAGCGGCGTGGGCCACGTCCTGGGTATGGACCAGACCAAAGCCGTGGCTGGTCTGGGCATACAGCCAGCCGTGTTCATCCGTAAATCCGCTTTGCCAGACCACGGGCGTGCCGTCATGCGCTGTCACCTGAAAGTCTGAGGCCACACGCCAGACCCAAGGCGTGCATTCAAGCTCGACGTACACACGCTGCGGGCCGTTCTGAAAGTACCACTGGCCCTCCGTGTCACTGGCGTAGTTGCGCTGGATGAAGTCGATCAATTTGGCGTGCTGCAGCAGGCTGCCTTTGGCGCCGGGCGTGCCGCTGGCAAAGCGGCCCTGGGCCTGCGCGCGGTCGTCACGCATGTACCAGTTGCCACGTGCGTCCAACCCCAGCCAGCCATAGCAGTGGGGCACGTTGGGCCACTTGTGCATGGCCTGTTTGACGATGTCATCCATGGGCTTCCTTGTCGTGTGCGGGTGTTTATGCGGTGTGCTGCTGCAGCCAGCCGCCGACTGCCTGCGGCAGGTAATGCAATGCGCCCGGCGGCTGGCCCTGTGCATAGCCAACGTGGCCACCATGCGCCGTTTGCCACAGGGTGGCGTGGCCGCTGACTTCCTGCGCAGTGGGCAAGCTGCTGCAAGGGATAAACGGGTCATTGCGGGCATGCACCAGCAGGCTGGGTATACGCAAGGCATGCAGGTGGGGCTTGGCCGAGGCACGTGCCCAATAGTCGTCGGTATTGCGAAAGCCATGCAGCGGCGCGGTAAAGACATTGTCGAAGTCATGGAGGTTGCGTGCGCCCAGCAGGGCCTGTCGGTCAAACAGGCGCGGGTATTGCGCCAGCTTCAGCAGGGCCTTGGGCTTCATGGTCTGCAGGAACATGGGCGTGTAGACCCAGCGGTTGAAACCCCGCCCCAGCGACCCGCCACCGGCCGCCAGATCCAGCGGCGAACAGATGGCTGCCACTGCGCGCACCGCCCGCCCGGCGCTGTGGCCCAGCTCGGCGGCCCAGCGCAGCAAGGCATTGCCGCCCATGGACACGCCCACGGCGATGATGGGGCCGCTATGCTCCTGGCGAAAGCGCTCAAGAATCCACTGTATCTCTTCAAAGTCACCCGAGTGGTAGGCGCGCGGCGCCAGATTGATCTCGCCGCTGCAGCCGCGGAAGTGGGCCACCGCATAGTCCCAGCCCTGCTGCGTGGCGTGGGCTGCAAATGCCCGGGCGTAGTGGCTGTGGGAGTTGCCCTCCAGCCCGTGGAACAGGACCATCAAGGTGCGGCCGGAATCTGGCGGGTTGCCATGGCGAAGCCAGTCCACATCAATGAAATCGTGGTCGGGTGTGCTCCATCTTGCGCGGTGGTAGCGCAACTCCCCGGGTGGCATGCGCCGCCCATAAATCGCCGGCCAGATGGTTTGCAGGTGGCCGCCTGGCAGCCACACTGGCGCCGCGTAGGCCGGTGCGTTGTCCATGGCGGCGCTGTGCCATGACGCGGGCGTCAATGCAGAACTTTGGCGACTTGCGGCATGTCGGTGGCAGCACCCTGGGTGCCGGGGCTGGCATGGTGCACCACTAGGCGCCAGCCTTGCGCGGTCTTGTGGTAGACGTTGGTGGCCAGCACGTAGGCCTGTACCGCGCCCTCGGAGGTCATCACGTCCACACGCTCCAGCACATGGTGCACGGCGCTGGCCATGGAGTCCACACGGCGTATGTGCTCGGCGGTAACAGGAATGGCGCCGCCATTGGAAAACATGGTGTCAAAAGCGGCACGGATGGAGGCCGCGCCGAGCAGGCGCGCGCCACCGGGGTGGATGCAAGCGATATCGTCCTCATCGGCCCAGCAGGCCATGAGCTGGTCCAGGTTCCCGCTACGCAGGCCTTCGTAAAAGGCGGCTTCAACGTCATCGGGCGTGCCGCCCAGCGTGGCGGCCTGCAATTGGGGTTTGGTTCTGGACATGGTGGCGATTTTCCCTTATCCGTGGCGCATGTGCTGGCACCAAAAACAAAACCGCCAAAAGGCGGTTTTGTTCAGACGTTTTGTTATGAAAAAAGCAGCAGGCTACTTCTTCATGCGGAACTTGCGCAGGGCCGCAATTTGCGCCGCCATGATGGCGAGCTCCGAGCTGGCCTTGGCCAGATCGAGTTCGCTCTTGGCGTCCTTCACAGCCTGTTCGGCCGCTGCCTTGGCGGCGTTGGCCTTCTCGTCATCCAGGTCCTTGCCGCGGATGGCCGTGTCAGACAACACGGTTACGCAGTGGGGTTGCACTTCCAGAATGCCACCGGCCACGAAGATGAACTCTTCGCTGCCATCGGCCTTTTCAATGCGCACCGAGCCAGGCTTGATGCGCGTGATCAGCGGAGTGTGGCGGGGATAGATTCCCAACTCGCCTGCTTCACCGGGCAAAGCGACAAAGCGCGCTTCGCCCGAGAAGATGGACTCTTCTGCACTGACCACATCAACGTGGATGGTGTTCATGGCTTAAACCTTCTTGGCTTTTTCGAAGGCTTCGTCAATGGTGCCGACCATGTAGAAGGCCTGCTCGGGCAGGTGGTCGCACTCGCCGCTGACGATCATCTTGAAGCCACGGATGGTTTCAGCCAGCGAGACGTATTTGCCGGGCGAGCCGGTAAACACTTCAGCCACGTGGAAGGGTTGTGACAGGAAACGCTGGATCTTGCGCGCACGGGCCACGGCCAGCTTGTCTTCGGGAGCCAGGTCGTCCATGCCCATGATGGCGATGATGTCGCGCAGTTCGCGGTAGCGCTGCAATGTACCTTGCACGGCACGGGCGGTTTCGTAGTGGTCTGCACCCACGACCAGCGGGTCAAGCTGGCGGCTGGTCGAGTCCAACGGGTCCACTGCGGGGTAGATACCCAGCGAGGCGATATCACGGCTCAGCACCACGGTGGAATCCAGGTGGGCGAAGGTGGTAGCAGGCGACGGGTCGGTCAAGTCATCGGCGGGCACGTAGACGGCCTGGATGGAAGTGATGGAGCCGACCTTGGTGGAGGTAATACGCTCTTGCAGACGGCCCATTTCTTCGGCCAGGGTGGGCTGGTAACCCACGGCGGAAGGCATACGGCCGAGCAGCGCGGACACTTCGGTACCGGCCAGGGTGTAGCGGTAGATGTTGTCCACGAAGAACAGCACGTCCTTGCCTTCGTCACGGAAGGATTCGGCAATGGTCAGACCGGTCAGGGCCACGCGCAGACGGTTGCCCGGGGGCTCGTTCATCTGGCCGTACACCATGGCCACTTTGGACTCTTCCAGGTTCTCGAGGTTCACCACGCCGGAGTCGGCCATCTCGTGGTAGAAGTCATTGCCTTCACGGGTACGCTCACCCACACCGGCAAACACGGACAAGCCGCTGTGTGCCTTGGCGATGTTGTTGATGAGTTCCATCATGTTCACGGTCTTGCCCACACCGGCACCACCGAACAGGCCGACTTTGCCGCCCTTGGCGAACGGGCACACCAGGTCAATCACCTTGATGCCGGTTTCCAGCAGCTCTTGCGAGGGGCTGAGTTCGTCGTAGGCCGGGGCCTTGCGGTGGATGGAGGCGGTTTGCGCCTGGTCCACGGGGCCACGCTCGTCGATGGGCGTGCCCAGCACATCCATGATGCGACCCAGTGTGGCTTTGCCCACGGGCACGGTGATTTGGGCGCCGGTGTTGTA
>CANCCF010000260.1 GCA_947374485.1 Comamonadaceae bacterium
TAAATATCGAACAGATGCGGATGCGGGTCGTCACGCGCCAGCAAGGTCAGCAGCAGTTCGTTGAGGTAGTAGCCCGACAGCAGTGCATCGCCGGTCGGCATGACATGGCCACCCTGCCACTCGGCACTTTTGAGGCTGCGAATCTCGGCATCGCCACCAAAGGCCAGGTGCAGGGGCTGCATGGGCAGCAGGATGGGCCGAAAACTGGAAGTCGGCCGCTTGGCACCCTTGGCCACCAACGCAATGCGCCCGTGGTTGCGGGTAAACACCTCCACAATCAGGCTGGACTCGCTCCAGTCGTAGCGGTGCAGCACATAGGCGGGTTCATCGGCGAATCTACGGGTTGCCACGACTCAGAAGGATGTTTTGCCGCCGGGCCGCCCCAAGGCCTCACGAAGTGCGGCGAAGCCAAAACGCACCCCCTCGGGGGGCAGCGCAGTGCGCGCAGCGACAAGCGTGGGGGCATCATTCATACCCAAAGCTCTTTACCCGGGCGGCGTCGTCGGCCCAGCCGGATCGCACCTTGACCCAGAGCTCCAGGAACACCTTGGAGTCAGTCAGCTTTTCCAGCTCCACACGGGTCTCCATGCCAATGCGCTTGATGCGCTCGCCCTTGTCACCAATCACCATGGCCTTGTGGCCATCGCGCTCCACCACGATGGTGGCGGCAATGCGCAAGAGGCGCTTCTGGCCCTTGCGCTGGGGTGGCTCTTCGGCAAAGGTGTCAATCACCACAGTGGAGGTGTAGGGCAGCTCGTCGCCGGTCAGGCGAAACAGCTTTTCACGCACCAGTTCGCTGGCCAGGAATTTTTCGCTGCGGTCGGTGAGTTCGTCCTCGCCGTACCACCAGGCCTGCTCGGGCAAGAAGCGTTCGCACACTGCCAGCAGGCGCTCCACATCCTTGGGGGCCTTGGCCGACATGGGCACGAACTCGGCAAAGGCGTGCTTCTGCTGCATCTCCTGCAGCCAGGGCGCGATGTCGCCACGGCGGTGGATGTTGTCGAGCTTGTTGGCCACCAGAATGGTGGGAATGTCTTTGCCCAAGAGTGCCAGCACCCGCGCATCGGCCGGGGTGAAGCTGCCCGCCTCCACTACCAGCAAAATCAAATCCACATCGGACACCGCACCCTGCACCGCCTTGTTCAGCGATTTATTCAGCGCATTGCCATGCAAGGTCTGGAAGCCGGGCGTGTCCACAAACACGAACTGGGTGGCACCCTGGGTGTGCATGCCGGTGATGCGGTGGCGCGTGGTTTGCGCCTTGCGCGAGGTGATGCTGATTTTTTGCCCCACCAGCGCGTTCAGCAAGGTGGACTTGCCCACGTTGGGCTTGCCCACAATGGCCACCAGGCCGCAGCGCTGGCCTGCCACCTGGGTGCCCGGCTGGGCCAGGCGCGGCGTACTTTTCAGCAGGCCTTCGAGCATGGCGTTGAGGTCGGGCTGGCTGGTGTCGTCGGTTGTTGTCTCAGTCGCTCGCACCACCGCTTTTTTTGCAGGCTTGGCAGGCCTTACCGGGGCCTCTGAAGGCTTCAAGCTAGCCGTGGTGACGCCCGGCTTCTTTTGTGGTTTGGCAGCCTGCTTCTCGGCTTTGGTGAGGGTCTTGAAGACAGCTTGCGGAGGAGACTTTTTGGTAGGGGCGGTCATGTCGGGTATTTGGTTTGCAGTGTTTGCAGCATGGCGATGGCTGCGGCCTGTTCTCCGGCACGGCGAGATCCGCCGATGCCGCGTTCTGCCAATCGGAGTTCGGGGATTTCGCACTCCACATCAAAGGTTTGCTTGTGTGCCGCGCCCAGGGTGGCCACCACCTTGTAGACCGGCAACTTCATCTTGCGCCCTTGCAGCCATTCCTGCAATGCGGTCTTGGCGTCCTTGCCAATGGCGTCCATCTGCGGATTGATTTCTACAGCCCGAAAGAGACGCTGCACCAGAGCCTGTGCGGCGGCGAAACCGGCGTCCAGATAGACCGCACCAATCACCGCTTCCAGGGCATCGGCGAGGATCGAGGGGCGCTTGTGGCCTCCGGAGCGCACCTCGCCCTCGCCCAGGCGCAGCAAGTCGGCAAGACCCAGGTCGAGTGCAAGCTGGTGCAGGGTCTCCTGCTTGACGAGGTTGGCGCGCACACGCGAAAGGTCCCCCTCGGGCAGGGTACCCAGGCGGGCATAGAGCAAGTCGGAGATGGCCAAGCCCAGCACCGAATCACCCAGAAACTCCAGGCGTTCGTAGTGGTCGGCAGAAAAGCTGCGGTGGGTCAGCGCCCTGGTGAGCAGAGAAAGGTTGGAAAATTCATGTTGCAAGCGGCGTTGCAACTCCTGGAGACGATCGGTCACTTACTTGGATCGAACTTCGTACTTCAGGGTTAAAAAGGCTGGGCCCGCCAGGTGGATTTCACGTTGGTAATCGACGGACACCACCACCTTGTCACCTTCCTTGGTGATCACCAGATCTTTGGCTACCACGGACTTGAAATCATCAATGGCTGACGCTTTATCAAACACAGATCGGACTTCAGCTGGTGTCGTGCCTTCATTGGCCGCTTTTCGTACGGCCTTCTGGATGTTGAAAAACTCAATAGCGGTGGGAAAAACCTGGGCAGCCACCACGCCGGCCATGGCCAGCAGACCGGCAAAAAAGATCAGGCCAATGAGGGACAGGCCGCGCTGCCGGGACTTGGTTTGAACAGACATGTATTTTCTCCTGCCACTGTCAATTGAAGAATCCAATCCGCTTGGGATTGCTGAAGTTCATCCACACAAATATCGCCTTGCCCACGATATTGCGCTCCGGCACGAATCCCCAGTAGCGCGAATCCATCGAATTATCGCGATTGTCGCCCATCATGAAGTACTGCCCTTCGGGAACCTTGCAGGTGACGCCCTCAATGGTGTAGCTGCAGCCCTCGGAGCCCGCAAACTTGTCCGCTCCAGGCACAAAAGCCGGGCGGTCGTCATCGTTGAGCAGGCGGTGTGTTTTGCTGCCCAGCACTTCTTCGTATTGCTTGAAGTAGCGCATGGAGTCTTCGTCAAAAAACTCCGGCACCGTGGTGGTGGGCTGCACCTGGCCATTGATGGTCAGGCGCTTGTTCAGGTAGGCCACGGTATCGCCCGGCACACCCACCACGCGCTTGATGTAGTCCAGGCTGGGCTTGGGTGGATAACGGAACACCATCACATCACCGCGCTGGGGCTTGTTGCCCTCGGTGATCTTGAGGTTGAGCACCGGCAGGCGCAGGCCGTAGGTGAACTTGTTCACCAGAATCAGGTCGCCCACCAGCAGCGTGGGGATCATGGAGCCCGAGGGGATCTTGAAGGGCTCGAACAGGAAGGAGCGCAACAAAAAGACGGTAACGATCACCGGAAACAGACCGGCGGTCCAGTCAAGCCACCAGGGCTGCATGTAGAGCTTGACCTTGGCCTCGGCCAGGTTGCTGTCGACCTGATCAATACCCATTCTGGCCAACTCGCCGCGGCGCTGGGCCTCGGTAGCTTCCAGCGCGGCCACAGCAGCGGCGCGGCGCGGCAAAAAGTAAAAGCGCTCGGCCAGCCAGTAGGCGCCGGTCACCACCGAAGCCAGAAACAGCAGCAGGGCAAAGTTGCCCTCCACCAGGCCGAGGTACCAGGAACCGGCGTACAGAACAAAAGCGCCAAGAATGGCTGCGGTCAGGGCTTGCATCAATCTTCCACCTGCAAAATAGCCAGGAAGGCTTCCTGGGGGACTTCTACGGAACCGATTTGTTTCATGCGCTTCTTGCCTGCTTTTTGTTTTTCAAGGAGCTTCTTTTTGCGCGAGATATCGCCGCCGTAGCACTTGGCAAGCACGTTCTTGCGAAGGGCCTTGATTGTCTCACGGGCAATGATGTTGGCCCCGATGGCGGCCTGGATGGCGACGTCAAACATCTGGCGCGAAATGATCTCGCGCATCTTGGCCACCACCGCGCGGCCGCGGTACTGCGATTGCGAGCGGTGCAGCATGATCGACAGCGCATCCACCTTCTCGCTGTTGAGCAGGATGTCGACCTTCACCACGTCCGCGGCCCGGTACTCCTTGAACTCGTAGTCCATGGAGGCATAACCCCGGCTCACCGACTTGAGCTTATCAAAGAAGTCCAGCACGATTTCGGCCAGCGGCATCTCATAGGTCAGCACCACCTGGCGGCCCTTGTAGGCCATGTTCATCTGCACGCCGCGCTTCTGGTTGGCCAGCGTCATGACCACGCCCACATACTCCTGCGGCATGTAGAGGTGCACGGTCACGATGGGCTCGCGGATCTCGGCGGTCTTGCCCACTTCCGGCATCTTGGAGGGGTTCTCTACCGTGAGCACTTCGCCGTCGTTCTTCATCACCTCATAGACCACGCTGGGGGCGGTGGTGATCAGGTCCTGGTCGAACTCGCGCTCCAGCCGCTCCTGCACGATTTCCATGTGCAAGAGCCCGAGAAAACCGCAGCGAAAGCCAAAGCCCAGCGCCTGTGATACTTCAGGTTCGTAGTGCAGCGAGGCATCGTTGAGCTTGAGCTTTTCCAGCGCGTCGCGCAGCGAGTCGTATTCGCTGGCTTCGGTGGGGTACAGGCCCGCAAACACCTGGGGCTGGATTTCCTTGAAGCCGGGCAGCGCCTCGGTGGCCGTGGCCGCAGCACCTCCCGTGCCTTGCTTGATGAGCGTCACGGTGTCGCCCACCTTGGCCGCCTGCAACTCCTTGATGCCAGCAATGATGTAACCCACCTCGCCGGCTTCGAGCGACTGGCGCGGCTCGTTGGCGGGGGTGAACACGCCCAGGTTGTCGGCGTTGTAGCTGGCACCTGAGGCCATCATCTTGATGCGCTCGCCCTTGCCCAGTCGACCATCGACCACGCGCACCAGCATCACCACGCCCACATAGCTGTCAAACCAGCTGTCGATGATCATGGCGCGCAAGGGCGCATCGGGATTGCCTCGGGGCGCGGGGATGCGCGCCACGATGGCTTCCAAGATCGCGTCAATACCGATGCCGGTCTTGGCAGAGCAGGCAATGGCATCGGTGGCATCGATGCCAATCACGTCTTCAATTTCGCT
>CANCCF010000261.1 GCA_947374485.1 Comamonadaceae bacterium
GGTGGCGGCACCATCATGACCATCACCAAGGACAGCAAGGGTGCGCGCGCCTTCATGGAGTACCTGCAGCACCCCCAGGCACATGAAATCTGGATGGCCGAGGGCGGCTTCCTGACACCGCACAAGGGTGTGGACCTGGCCAAGTACAAGACGGCTGCGCTGCGCAAGCAGGGCGAGATTCTCCTGAACGCCACCACCTTCCGTTTTGACGGATCCGACCTGATGCCTGGCGCCGTGGGTGCAGGCAGCTTCTGGAAGGGCATGGTCAATTACTCCGGCGGCGCCTCTGCCAAGGAAGTGGCCGACGAAATCCAGAAGAGCTGGGACGCCATCAAGTAATCCCTTGAGTTGAACAACGCGAGCTGATCACCATGAATGAAGCACTGATTCAAACCATCACCGCCGTGGTGGTCAGCATCGCGTTCTGCCTGCTGTACTTTGCGGGCTCCAACCTGCTGCTCGACAAACTGGTGGATGCCTCTTCCGGCAGCAAAAACCGCAAGGAGGGCATCAAGTCCGGCATACGGCCCTGGCTGTTCCTGGCGCCTGCCATGTTTCTGTTGGGTGTGTATCTTTTCTACCCCCTGTTCGAAACCTTTCGCCTGAGTTTCTTTGACGCCACGGGCGAGACTTTTGTTGGCCTGTCCAACTACACCTGGGTCTTTGCAGACCAGAATTTTTTGATCACCATCCGCAATAACTTCATGTGGTTGCTGGTGGTGCCCGCCACGGCCACAGCCTTCGGTTTGATCGTGGCCGTACTGGCAGACCGCGTCTGGTGGGGGCACTTTGCCAAGTCCATGGTGTTCATGCCCATGGCCATCAGCTTTGTGGGTGCCAGCGTAATCTGGAAGTTTGTGTTTGATTTCAAGGGCCCCGACTCCGAGCAGATTGGCCTGCTCAACGCCATGGTGATGGGCATGGGCCTCAAACCCCAGGCCTGGATCACGATTCCCTTCTGGAACAATTTCTTTTTGATGGCCATTCTGGTCTGGATCCAGACCGGCTTTGCCATGGTGATTCTGTCGGCCGCATTGCGCGGAGTGCCGCAGGACACGATTGAGGCGGCCCGTATCGATGGCGCCAGTGAGCTGCAGATTTTTTTCGAAATCATGGTGCCGCAGGTCATGTCCACCATTCTGGTGGTGTGGACCACCATCACCATCACCGTGCTCAAGGTGTTCGACGTGGTGATCGCCATGACCGGTGGCCAGTGGGACACCAGCGTGCTGGCCAACCTGATGTACGACTGGATGTTCCGGGGCGGCGGCGACTATGGCCGCAGCTCCACCCTGGCCATGGTGCTGATGTTTGCCGTGGTGCCAGTCATGGCCTTCAATATCCGACGCTTTCGCACCGAAGAGGCCCAGCGATGAAAAAGTATTTTTCCCTGCCGAGTCTGCTGGCACAGCTGCTCCTGCTGCTGATTGTGGCTACCTGGGTCATGCCGACCTTTGGTCTTTTTGTATCGAGCTTCCGCGAAAGAGAGCAGCTGGTGTCCAGCGGCTGGTGGACTGCGCTTTCCACGCAAAAACGCGCCGATATGCGCCGCACGGGTGGCACGCAAAGCGTGGTGCAGGACGGCGACAAGTATGTGATATCCGGTCGCCTGTTTGCCGAGGCCGCGCAGGTGCGTATCAAGAAGTTCTCCCTGCAATCCTCCAAGCCCGACCAGTTTGAGGTGGGCACCCGTATTGAAGTGGCCGACGGCCAGATTTTTGATGACGAAGATGGCAAGCCCGATGGCACGCTGACTGTCAACGCCGACAGCACATACCGCCTGGAGCTGAGCGCGCCCTATGACAAGGACAAGGGCGTGCGCATTTTCTACGTGGCCGAAACGCCACCCAGCTTCAGCACCGCCAACTATGCCAAGGTGGTGTCCTCCGAAGGCGTGGGCCAGGCCTTTTTGAATACCTTTCAGGTCACCATTCCGGCCACCTTCATTCCCATTCTGATCGCCGCCTTTGCTGCCTACGCGTTTAGCTGGATGCAGTTCCCCGGGCGCAAGTGGTTGTTCATTGTGGTGGTGGGTCTGTTGGTGGTGCCGCTGCAGATGTCGCTCATCCCGCTCTTGCGCCTGTACAACCAGGTGGGTGAGGCCACGGGGCTGGATTCCAAATCGTTCCTGGGGGTGTGGCTGGCGCATTCGGCCTTTGGCTTGCCGTTGGCCATTTACCTGCTGCGCAACTACATTGCCGCGCTGCCGCGCGACATCATCGAGAGCGCGCGCATGGACGGCGCCTCGCACTACCAGATTTTTACCAGCATCGTGCTGCCCCTGTCCTTCCCGGCCCTGGCCAGCTTTGCCATCTTCCAATTCCTGTGGGTGTGGAATGACTTTTTGGTGGCCCTGGTGTTTCTGGGCAAGGCGCCCGAACACATCGTGCTGACCATCAAGCTCAATGACCTGCTGGGCTCACGCGGCGAGAGCTGGGAAATTCTCACCGCCAGCGCCTTTGTATCAATTGCCGTGCCGGTGCTGGTGTTCTTCTCGTTGCAGCGCTTTTTTGTGCGCGGCCTGTTGTCGGGCTCGGTCAAAGGCGGTTAAAGGGATTGGAAAAAAGCGGCGAATGCAAAACCGCCCGCCGGGCCTAGCCCCGCAGCAGGCGCTGTAGCATCAGGGCACTGCGTTTGGGAGTCCGTTTTTGGGTTTGAAAGTCAACATGTACGATGCCGAAGCGCTGGCTATAGCCATGTGCCCACTCAAAGTTGTCCATCAGGCTCCACACGTAGTAGCCACGGATGTCTGCACCGCTGCGAATCAGATGGGCCACCTGCTCAAAGTGTGCTTCCAGGTAGTCGCAGCGCATGCCGTCATTCACCGCGTTGTGCGCGACGCCGGTGTTGTCGGCGGCACCGTTTTCGGTAATCCACAAAGGCGGCAAGGGCCATTGGGCTTGCAGGTTCTGCACCACGCGCGTGAGGCCTTCGGGGTAGATCTCCCAGCCAATGGCGGTCAAGCGTTTGGGCGCTTGGGGTGCTACAAAACGGTAGCCACGTTCTGCGTCCCTTCCTCCCACGGGGGCTTGGGCGATGGAGCGGGTGTAGTAGTTCAGGCCCATGAAATCCAGGGGCTGTGCGCAAATGGCCAAGTCGCCCTCGCGGCGCATATGCCCCAGCTCACCGATTTGCTGCAGCAACTCCTGCGGCCACTCGCGGCCAAACAAAGGGTTCAAAAAGCCGTCGTTGCGCTCCAACTCGGCCAGGCGCGCAGCAGCCACATCTTCGGGCCTGTCGGTGGCGGGGTCGCAGAGTTCGGGGTTGAGCACAATGCCCAGCGAGGTGTTGGCGTGCACCGCGCGCCAGGCCTGCATACCCAAGCCATGGGCCAGCATCAAATGGTGCGCGGCCACCAGCGACTCTGCACGGCTCTGGCCGCCCGGCGCAAACACGCCCAGGTCATGGCCCAGAAAGGCCGAGCACCAGGGCTCGTTCAGGGTGGCCACACGTGGCAGGCGGTCACCCAGGTGGCGTGCCACCAGTTCAGCGTAGTCGGCAAAGCGGTGGGCGGTGTCGCGGTTCAGCCAGCCGCCTTCCAGATGCGCGGGCAGGTCCCAGTGGAAGAGCGTGGCGTTGGGCGTGATCTGGTGCTTGTCCAAGGCATCGAGCAGGCGTTTGTAAAAGTCGACACCCGCCATGTTCAGGCTGTTGTCGGTCTTGGTGATGCGCGGCCAGGCAATCGAAAAACGGTAGTGCTTGAAGCCCAGATCGGCGATGAGCTGCACGTCCTCGGCCACGCGGTGGTAGTGCTCGCAAGCGACGTCGCCGTTACCCGCATCAAGGATGCGCCCGGGCTGTGCGCAAAACGTGTCCCAGATGCTGGGCACTTTGCCATCGGCGCGGCTTGCGCCTTCGATTTGAAACGACGAGGTGGCGCAGCCCCATTCAAAACGGGCGGGCGACAAAAGCGGGTCCAGGACTTGCATCGGGTTCTTTCCAGTGAGTTGCGGACGCCATTGTCCGGTGATTTATCTTTCCTTCATTCCTATTTTTCAAAGGTGTAGCCAGCATGCAAGTTCAAAAAGCTCCCAACGACAATTGGTGGCGCGGTGGGGTGATCTACCAGATCTACCCGCGCAGTTTTGCCGACAGCAATGGCGACGGCATTGGTGACCTGCCCGGCATCACCGCCCGCCTGGACTATGTGGCCAGCCTGGGTGTGGACGGCATCTGGCTGTCTCCCTTCTTCAAAAGCCCGATGAAAGACTTTGGTTACGACGTCAGCGACTACTGCGATGTGGACCCCATGTTTGGCACGCTGGGCGACTTCCGTGCCCTGGTGGACCGAGCGCACGCCCTGGGCCTCAAAGTCATGATCGACCAGGTGCTCTCGCACAGCGCCGACCAGCACCCCTGGTTTGTGGAGAGCCGCGCGAGCAAAACCAACCCCAAGGCCGACTGGTACATCTGGGCCGATGCCCAAGACGATGGCAACCCGCCCAACAATTGGCTCTCGATTTTTGGCGGCAGCGCCTGGCAGTGGGACACGCGCCGTTGCCAGTACTACATGCACAATTTTTTGACCAGCCAGCCGGACCTGAATTTCCACAACCCGGAGGTGCAGGCCGCACTGCTGGAGACGGTGAAATTCTGGCTGGATCTGGGTGTGGACGGCTACCGCCTGGACACCGTGAATTTTTACGTGCATGACGCACAACTGCGCAGCAACCCGCCCCGCGGCCGCCCGGACGGCAAGGACGCGGCGGTGAGCGAGGTCAACCCCTACGGTTGGCAATGGCACAAGTACGACAAAAGCCAGCCGGAAAACCTGGCGTTCCTGCAGAAGCTGCGCACCCTGCTGGACCAGTACCCCAACACCACCATGGTGGGCGAGATTGGCGATGACGACGGCCTGGCGCGTCTGGCCGAGTACACCCGTGGCGGCGACAAGCTGCACATGGCCTACTGCTTTGACTTGCTGGGCAAGGCGCACAGTGCACCGTTCCTGCATGCGCTGTTTAGCCGCTTTCTCGACATCGTGGGGAATGGCTGGCCCTGCTGGGCCTTGTCCA
>CANCCF010000262.1 GCA_947374485.1 Comamonadaceae bacterium
GGCGAGCCATTGCAGGACGGCAACGCCGGAGCTATGCAGTGGGGACAGGCGTACAAGGTCTTCCACCAAGCTGCGTGGACCGAGGCGTACCGAGTGCTGAAGCCAGGCGGGCTGTTCGTGGTGCGGAGCAGCACAGGGCCTTGCTGGGCCAGATACCGCTGGGCCACCTGGGTAAACCCTCCGACATTGCGCATGCAGTGTGTTACCTTGCTTCTCCCCAGGCTGCGTATGTGACGGGGCAGGAACTGCACGTCAACGGCGGCATGTACATGTAATTATTTCAACAGCCGATTGGTCCGTTCGGCGGCCATGTTGGGGATCAGTCCCCGGCAAGGTAAAATCTCGGATTCTTTTACAACCCTCAGAGGGAACACATGAGCGATATCGAAGTACGCGTCAAAAAAATCATTGCCGAGCAGCTCGGTGTTGAAGAGTCGCAAGTCACCAATGAAAAAGCCTTCGTGGCCGATCTGGGTGCTGACTCGCTGGACACCGTGGAATTGGTGATGGCTTTGGAGGATGAGTTCGGAATTGAAATTCCCGACGAAGACGCCGAAAAAATCACGACTGTGCAAAACGCCATCGACTACGCCAACACGCACAAGAAAGCCTGACCAGGCTTTTTTGCAGCCGGCGTTGCCGCAAATGGGCCTGCAGGTCTGATGACACCATCAGGCATTCGGGCCCTTTTTATTGGCGAGCGCCTTATTGCCGATACGTCGGTGTTTCTTTGACGAACCACTCAAAACCTATGTCCCGTCGTCGCGTTGTTGTCACTGGTTTGGGATGCGTCAGCCCCGTAGGCAATACGGTTGCTGACACCTGGGCCAATCTCCTGGCCGGCAAATCCGGCATTGGCCAGATCACCCATTTTGATGCGTCCGCTTTCGCCTGCAAAATTGCCGGTGAAGTGCGTGACTTCCAGTTGGAGTCGTACCTGACGACCAAGGAAGCCCGCACCATGGATACCTTCATCCACTACGGCATTGCCGCTGCGGTGCAGGCTGTGGCCGACGCTGGCCTGGCCACGGGCGACGCGCTGGGTGAAGAAGAAGCCACGCGCATTGGCTGCGTCATCGGCTCTGGCATCGGTGGCCTGCCGCTGATCGAGAACATGCGCACCGAGCTGATGGAGCGCGGCCCACGCCGCATTTCGCCCTTCTTTGTGCCCGCCTCCATCGTCAACATGACGGCCGGCCACGTGTCCATGCGCTTTGGCTTCAAGGGCCCCAACATCGCCATCGCCACGGCGTGCACCACCGGCCTGCACTGCATTGGTGACGCGGGCCGCATGATCGAATACGGCGACGCCGACGTGATGGTGGCGGGTGGCTCCGAGGCCACCATTTCGCCCCTGGGCGTGGGCGGCTTTGCCTCCATGCGCGCCTTGAGTACCCGCAACGACGATCCGGCCACGGCGTCCCGCCCTTGGGACCGGGACCGTGACGGCTTTGTGCTGGGCGAGGGCGGTGGGGTGGTGGTGCTCGAAGAGTACGAACACGCCAAGGCACGCGGCGCACGCATCTACGCCGAGCTCGCTGGCTTTGGCATGAGCGCGGACGCCGGCCACATGACCGCGCCCAACATGGACGGCCCGCGCCGCGCCATGGTCAATGCCATGCGCAATGCCGGTGTCAACCCCGAGCAGATCGATTACCTCAACGCACATGGCACCTCGACGCCGCTGGGCGACACCAACGAGACCAACGCCATCAAGGCGGCCTTGGGCGCGCATGCGAAAAAGACCGTGGTGAACTCCACCAAGTCCATGACCGGCCACTTGCTGGGCGGCGCCGGCGGCCTGGAGTCGGTGGTGACCATTCTGGCCCTCTACCACCAGAAGAGCCCACCCACCATCAACCTGTTCAACCAGGACCCGGAGTGCGATCTGGACTACTGCGCCAACACCGCACGCGACATGCGCATCGACGTGGCCCTGAAGAACAACTTCGGCTTTGGCGGCACCAATGGGTCGCTGGTGTTCAAGCGCATCTAGGCGCCTGCAGCGCGGCGTGTAGGCCATGGTCCTGCCGCCCGCTGCCTCGTGGAAGACCGGGCCCTCGCGCTGGCAACGTGCCCTGCTGGCGGCCCTGGTAGTTCTGGTTGCGTTGAACAGCGCGTTCTTTTGCCTCAGCCAGCGCTGGGGCCTCTCTTCTTTGCTCTTGCTGCTGGTGCTGGCAGCTTGCACCGCCGCTGCACTGGTGGGGCTGTGGCGGCCCCAGCGGGGCCAGCTGCGTTGGGATGGCGCGCATTGGCATTGGTCAGATCCGCAAGACCATGCGGTGAACCAATTGGTTTGCGTGCTGGACCTGCAGCGTTGCCTGCTGCTGCGCATCGGTAGCGAGGCCGGTGTGCGGCGCTGGCTCTGGCTGGAGAGTTCCCGCATGGACGCAGGCTGGCTGGCCCTGCGCCGTGCGGTGGCGGCCAGCCGCCATGGTTTGACCCACAGCAATCCCCGCACAGAGCAAAGCTCTTTACCTGGGTGACATCTACAGGGACTCTTGCGTGTGGAAAATCAAACCCTATTTGAGGCCTTGTCACCAGCCGCAAGGCGATTTACCTTTTGATAATGATTGGAAACACACAATGAAGGCTCGCATCTTTGGCGCTCTGTGCGCTGTCCTGACCGTGGCAAGCATTTCCACGGTCGTCACGGTGGTAGGTACACCTGCGCAGTTGGTTCACGCACAGGGCCGCAGCCTGCCGGACTTTCCGGATCTGGTGGAGCAGGTGGGGCCCTCGGTGGTCAACATCCGCACCTCGGAGAAAGTGGTGGCGCGCTCGGCGCAGGCTGGGCCGAGTGAAGAAGAGATGCTGGAGCTGTTTCGCCGCTTTGGCCTGCCCATTCCGAACATCCCCAAGCAGGCGCCCAAAAAGAGCCAGCCGCAGCAACCCCAGGAGGAGGAGCAGCCCAAGGGCGTGGGTTCCGGCTTCATCCTGTCGTCGGACGGCCTGATCATGACCAATGCGCACGTGGTGGACGGCGCCGACGAGGTGGTGGTCACGCTCACCGACAAGCGCGAATTCAAGGCCCGCATCATGGGTGCCGACAAGCGCTCGGACATTGCCCTGGTAAAGATAGAGGCCACTGGCTTGCCTGCTGTGAAGGTGGGCGATGTGAACAAGCTGCGCGTGGGCGAATGGGTCATGGCCATCGGTTCGCCCTTTGGCCTGGAAAATTCCGTGACGGCAGGCATTGTCAGTGCCAAGCTGCGTGACACTGGCGACTATTTGCCCTTCATCCAGACCGACGTGGCCATCAACCCCGGCAACTCGGGGGGGCCACTCATCAACATGCGGGGTGAAGTCGTTGGCGTGAACAGCCAGATCTATTCGCGCTCGGGTGGCTACATGGGCATTTCGTTTGCCATCCCCATGGACGAGGCGGTGCGGGTGAGCGACCAACTGCGCGCCACCGGCCGTGTGACGCGCGGGCGCATGGGTGTGCAAATCGACCAGGTCAGCAAGGAAGTGGCCGAGTCCATTGGGCTGGGCAAACCGGTGGGCGCCCTGGTACGCAGTGTCGAGAGCGGCTCGCCCGCAGAAAAAGGTGGCGTGGAGGCGGGCGACATCATCACCAAATTCGACGGCCGCAGCATCGACAAGTCCAGCGACCTGCCGCGCATGGTGGGTGCCACCAAGCCTGGCACGCGCAGCACGGTCACGGTATTTCGCCGCGGTGCCACGCGTGAGCTGAGCGTGGTGGTGGCCGAGCTGGAGGCCGACAAGGCGGTGGTGGCCAAGGCCCCGGTGAAGGAAGACAAGCCCAAGCCTTCAGTGGCGGCGCAGTCCTTCGGGCTGGTGGTGGCCGAGCTCAGTGACGCACAAAGGAAGGAGCTGGGCATCAAGGGTGGCGTGCGTGTGGAGGTGGCCAATGACGCCGCCGCACGTGGTGGCCTGCGCGAGGGCGATGTGATCTTGCAGGTGGGCAATGTGGACGTGGCTTCGGTCAAGGAATTTGATGCGGTGGTGGCCAAGTTCGACAAATCCAAGGGCATGAGCGTGCTGTTCCGGCGCGCCGAATGGACGCAATACGCGGTGTTGAAGGCCAGCAAGTAAGCGGCACCCGCGGGAATACAACCCCATGCCGTAGCGGGGTATGTGGTTGTTATTCGGGGTCGGATGCCATTTCGGATCTGCCCGCAGGTCGGTAACGCCATGTCTGTGGCCGCTAACCTGAACGGGGGGTTAGTCCGGTTTGGTTAGAATAGGAGCCTATACAAGGCCGATTTGGCTATAAAGAGCATCCAATAGTCCATGATGTGGGAAGTTTTACGACATCCCACAGGCGATCCACAGGCCGCCCACATGTTGTCCTTGAAGCTGCATCCCATTTTGTTAATAAGTTGTGCATAAGTTTTCTGTTGTGGGCTCGCAACTGTCCTTTTCTTCAAATTTTTTGGCTGCGATGCCTGCGCTTTTTGCCTACAATGAAGTTCCAACTTTCGCAGTTGCCAAAAGATTGTTGGTTCAGGGCGCGTCCAGACCGGACGCGCCCTTTTTTCTTGCCTGTTCGTTTTAATTCAATCACTTGAAGCTCTCCCTTGATGAATCACATCAGAAATTTTTCGATCATTGCCCACATCGACCACGGCAAATCCACCTTGGCAGACCGTTTGATACAGCGTTGCGGCGGACTCGAAGCACGCGAGATGGAAGCGCAGGTGCTGGACTCGATGGACATCGAGAAGGAGCGTGGGATAACCATCAAGGCGCAAACCGCATCGCTTAAATACAAGGCACGCGATGGCCAGGTCTACAACCTCAATCTCATCGACACACCGGGTCACGTCGACTTCTCATACGAAGTGAGTCGTTCGCTTTCCGCATGCGAAGGTGCACTGCTCGTCGTTGATGCAAGCCAGGGTGTGGAAGCGCAGACCGTGGCCAATTGCTACACCGCACTCGACCTCGGTGTGGAGGTTGTGCCGGTGCTCAACAAGATCGATTTGCCCAATGCCGACTTGGACAACGCACGCACCGAGATCGAAGACGTCATCGGCATCGATG
>CANCCF010000263.1 GCA_947374485.1 Comamonadaceae bacterium
CCAGCGGATGCTGGTTGAGTTCGGCAAAGCGCTGCGCCAGATAAGGGCCAATATCGTCCTTGACCCGGCCCACCAGGTTTTCACGCTCCATCAATTCCAAATTAGCCAGCGCCACGGCGCAGGCCACCGGGTGGCCACTGTAGGTGTAGCCATGGTTGAACTCACCACCTTTTTCAATCAGCACCTCGGCCACGCGGTTGCCCACCATGACGCCGCCCAGCGGGATATAGCCGCTGGTCACGCCCTTGGCAAAGGTCACGAGATCGGGTTTGTAGCCAAATTTTTCGTAGGCAAACCAGTGGCCCAGACGGCCAAAGGCGCAAATCACTTCATCGCTGATCAGCAAAATGCCGTACTTGTCGACAATGCGCTGGATCTCGGGCCAGTAGGTAGCGGGCGGAATGATCACGCCGCCGGCGCCCTGCACCGGCTCGCCAATAAAGGCCGCCACCTTGTCGGCGCCCAGTTCCAGAATTTTGGTTTCCAGCCAGCCCGCAGCGCGCAGGCCGAAGGCGTCCTCGCTCTCGCCAGGCAGTGCGTTCTCCAGAAAATACGGCTGCCCGATGTGGGTGATATTGGGAATCGGCAAATCGCCCTGGGCATGCATGCCGCTCATGCCGCCCAGTGAGGCGCCGGCCATGGTGCTGCCGTGGTAGCCGTTGATGCGGCCAATAATGGTCTTGCGCTGTGGCTGGCCCAGCAGGTCCCAGTAGCGGCGCACCATGCGCACATTGGTGTCGTTGCTCTCGCTGCCGCTGCTGCTGTAGAACACATGGTTGAAGCTGCGGTCTCCCACATCCGGCGCCAGTGAAGCCAGCTTGGCCGCCAGGCGGGTGGCCGGCACATTGGTGGTCTGGAAGAAGCTGTTGTAGTAGGGCAGCGTCATCATCTGCTGGTAGGCCGCGTCGGCCAGTTCCTTGCGGCCATAGCCGGCGTTCACACACCACAGGCCGCTCATGCCATCCAGCACTTTTTTGCCTTCGGAGTCCCAGACATAAATGCCCTCCGCATGCGTCATGACGCGCGCACCGCGCGTGGCCAGATCACCATGGTCGGTAAACGAGTGGATGTAGTGCGCGCTGTCCAGAGCCTGCAGTGCCTTGGTGTCCATGGCCTGTGCTTTCACAACCAGCGCGGGTGGTGCAATCACCGGTGCAAATGATTTGGTGTTCATAAAAATCCTGTCGGTGTCTGAATCAATAGTTGAATGCAACGGGGCTTAGACGTGCAGCAGCAGGTGCTCGCGCTCCCAGGGCGAAATGACTTTCATGAATTCATCGAATTCCAGTTCCTTGATCTCGGTGTAGACCGTGACGAACTCCTTGCCCAGGATCTCGTGCAGATCGGTTTCCTTGCGCAACCAGTCCAGTGCCTCGCCCAGGCTGCGCGGCAGCGAATAGGCCGACAGATAGGCGTCGCCGCGCATCTCGGGCTTGGGCTTGATCTTGTTCTTGATGCCCAAGTAGCCGCAGGCCAGCGTCATGGCCATGGCCACATAGGGGTTGGCATCGGCACCGATCACGCGGTTCTCCACACGCCGTGCAGCGGGCGAAGAAATCGGCGAGCGAATGCCCACGGTGCGGTTGTCATAACCCCACTCGATATTGATGGGCGCGGCCGTATTGCGGGAGAGGCGGCGGTAGCTGTTCACATACGGTGCCACCAGCACCATGGCGGCCGGAATGTAGCGCTGCAGGCCACCGATGTAGTGCATGAACATCTCGGATGGCGTGCCATCCGGGTTGCTGAACACGTTTTTGCCACTGGCAACGTCCAGCAAACTCTGGTGCACGTGCATGGCGCTGCCCGGCTCCCCGGCAATCGGCTTGGCCATGAAGGTGGCATACATATCGTGGCGCAGTGCGGCCTCGCGCACGGTGCGCTTGAAGAAGAAAACTTCGTCGGCCAGGCCCAGCGGCTGGGCGTGGAAGAAGTTGATCTCCATCTGACCGGCACCGACCTCGTGGATCAGCGTGTCCACGTTGAGCTCCATCTTGTCGCTGTAGTCGTAGATTTCTTCGAACAGCGGATCGAACTCGTTCACTGCGTCAATGCTGTAGGCCTGGCGCGAGGTCTCGGCACGGCCGCTGCGACCAATCGGCGGCTTCAGCAAGGTGTTGGGGTCGGTGTTGCGGGCGGTGAGGTAAAACTCCAGCTCGGGCGCGACGATGGGCTGCAAGCCCTCGGCGGCAAACAGGTCGCACACGCGGCGCAACACGCTGCGCGGTGCAAACGGCACCAGGTTGCCACTGTGGTCAAAGCAGTCATGGATCACCTGCGCCGTCGGGTCGGCAGCCCAGGGCACGATGCGCACAGTGCTGGGGTCGGGGCGCAGCTGCATGTCCTTGTCGGTAGGATCAATCACATCGTAGTAAGGGCCGCTCTCGGGAAATTCACCGGTTACGCCCATGGCCACAATCGCCTGGGGCAGGCGCATGCCACGGTCCTCGGTGAACTTGGCACGGGGCAAAATCTTGCCACGCGCCACCCCGGTCAAGTCGGGCACCAGGCATTCCACCTCGGTCACGCGGCGCTCATTGAGCCACTGTTCCAGGTCGTTGAAATTCATATTTTTGGTTTCACTCATTGCTCTCTCCTTGCTGCGTGGCAGCGTACTAAATACTTTTTATCAAGCGGCGCGCAGAAGCTGGCGTACACGGCAGGCATCGCCAAAAGCCTGGAAAATCGCGGCATAAAACGGGTTGTCTGTGGCCTTCCATTCCGGGTGCCATTGCACCGCATAGGCAAAGACCTTGGCACCCGTGACTTCAAAGGCTTCCACCAGGCCATCCGGTGCATGGGCCAGTGCACGCAATCCCTGTGCCAAACGGTCCACGCCCTGGCCATGCACCGAGTTCACCTGGGCCTCCAGCGCACCCGCCCACTGTGCAAATACGGAACCGGTTTCCAAACGCACACTGTGACTGGGGCCGTATTGCTGTTCGTAACTGCCTTCGGGTGATTCGCGGTGTTCCAGGTGGCCTGGCAGTTGGTAGACTTTTTGATGCAGCGTGCCGCCCAGGGCCACATTAATTTCCTGAAAGCCGCGGCAGATGCCCAAGAGCGGCACGCCCTGCGCCACACAAGCCTGCACCAGGGGCAGCGTCAAGCCGTCACGCACTTCGTCCAGCATCAGGGTCGGGTCGCTTAGTTCGGAGCCAAAGCGCGTCGGGTGCACGTTGGAGGGGGAGCCGGTGAGCACGACACCATCGACCAGGCCCAGCAGGGTGTCGATCTGGTCGGCATCGGCGAGGGGAAACAGCAGCGGCTGGCAGTTCGCGTTGACCTTGACGGCACGGGCGTATTTGTCGCCCAGCACCAGAAAAGGCATGCTGCGCTCGGCGCTTCCAAGCAGTCTGTGGTCCGCGGGGAGCCAGACCAGTGCGGGTGGCTTTTTCATCGGTGTCTCCGTGTTCTTTGCATGATTGTGTTGCAGAATTGGACGCATTGCAGAGCCATTTGGGGTGGCTTCATGGTGCCAGTTAAGAAACATCGAAAACACAGGAATCCGCATGCTGTCCGAACTACTGCTCACCGAAATGGAGCGTCTGCGCCAACAAGACAACATGCCGCTGCACCGCCAGCTCTACGAGGCCATGCGCCGCGCCATTCTGGACGGCAAACTGGCCGCCGGTGACCGCCTGCCCTCCAGCCGCGAGCTCACGCAAGACCTGCAACTCTCTCGCAACACGGTGGTGGCAGCGCTCAACCAGCTGGGGGTGGAAGGTTATCTGGTCAGCCGCGTGGGCAGCGGCACCTATGTGCACGACAACGTGCCCCGAGCCCAGGCGCGCACCCCGCATGCCAGGGCCAGCAGCGCCCAGGCCCAGCTCTCCAAACGCGGCACCGCCCTCTCCACCACGTTCTGCGCCACGCAGCTGGAGGTGCAACCCTTCACGCCCGGCCCGGCCGACTTCAGCGCCTTTCCGGTGGCCATGTGGCAGCGCCTGCAAAACAAGCACTGGCGCATGACCTATCCCGAGATGCTGGACTACAGCGATACCGGTGGCCACGCACCGCTGCGCCGTGCCGTGGCCGACTACCTGCGCGTGTTTCGCAGCGTACCGCTGGAGGTGGAGCAGGTCATCATCACCAGCGGCACCCAGCAGTCGCTGGAGCTGTGTGCCCAGCTGCTGGGCGACCATGGCGATACGGTGTGGCTGGAAGACCCGGCCTACTGGGGTGCCATCAAGGCCTTTATGGCCACCGGCCTCAAGCCACATCCGGTGCTGGTGGACCAGCATGGCATGGCCCCCTGCCCTGCCGACGAAAAGCGCCCGCCGCGCCTGATCTACACCACGCCCTCACACCAGTACCCCACCGGCGCCGTGATGTCGCTGCCGCGCCGGCAACAGCTGCTGTCCATTGCCGCCACCCACAACGCCTGGATTCTGGAAGACGACTACGACAGCGAGTTCCGCTTCAGTGGCCCGCCACTGTCTTCGCTGGCCGGGTTGGACCAGGACCAGCGCGTGCTCTACATGGGCTCGTTTTCCAAGGTGCTGTACCCGGGCCTGAAGCTGGGTTATCTGGTGGTACCCAAGCGCCTGGTGGGCGCCTTCAAGCAGGCGCACTACGACCTGAACCGCCCCGGTCAGATGCCCTTGCAGGCGGCCCTGGCCGAGTTCATCGAACTGGGCCACTTTGCCAGCAGCCTGCGCCGCGCCCGCCACAGCTATGCCGAACGCCGCCAGTGCCTCTTGGCCGCCTTGCAACCCTGCCTGGGCCAACACGCGCACATCTCGGGGGCCGAGCAGGGCCTGCACCTGTGTCTGCGCCTGCCCGCTGCCGTGGATGACAAGGCGCTGGCGCTGCGCATAGGCGCCCTGGGTATGACGGTGCGGGCGCTGAGCGCCTATTGCCTGGAGCGCACGGATGCCAAGGGGCTGGTGATTGGCTACGGCTATGCGCCGCTCTCCGATATCGCCCACTATGGTCCGCTGCTGGCAAAGGCGATTCAGGCGGAGCTGGCCCGGCTGGCCTGAGCTTCCGTGCGGCAGCTG
>CANCCF010000264.1 GCA_947374485.1 Comamonadaceae bacterium
CTCAAAGCGGTACCACGGCACCTGGGCGTCGTAGTACTGCAGCAGGGAGTGCACACCTACCCGCCAGAGCTTGCCGCGAGAGTCATAGGCCTCACTCAACAGCACCGACCAGCTGTCTTCGTCCAGGTAAAAAAGCCGTCTCGGGTACACGTGGTTTTGACCGGCCTTGAGCTTGGCCTCCACCACCCAGACGCGGTGCAACTCGAAGCGCAGCAGGTCGGCGTTGGGGGCGCCTTTTCGGACCACCTCGCTGTAGGGAACCGACTTGTCGCCGATGCGGTAGTTGTTGTAGGACACCAGCATTTCGCGCTTGCCCAGCAGCTGCCAATCGTACAGACCGGGGCTGCCGTTGTACCCGTCGTACTGGTCGACAATGGCCAGACCGTCGGAGCCGTTTTGCACGTTGTCGTAGGCCAGGTCGGGAGCGCGCCGCACACGGCGTTGACCGGCGTTGTAGATCCAGGCTTTGCGCTCATCGGCGCTCAAGGGGTTGGGCTCTTGCACCAGGTAGATGGTGCCGACCAGATCGGCCGGACTCAGAAAACTACCCAAGTAAGAGAACAGCCGGTTGGGCACGGGCTTGTCGAAGTTCTCGTCGTACACCCGCTGGTCATGGAAGCCGATTTTGGTGGTATCGCCGTTGCCGCGCACCACAAAGCTGTCAAAGCTGCGCTCCACGCCACCACCCAGATCGCGCAACAGGTGGTTGGAGATCGCCTCCAGGCCGTTGCGCGGTTCCGGGAAGGGTACGGGACCTGGCTTGGCCTGGCTCTCAGCACCTGTTAACAGGGGTCTGGGGTTGCTCTTGTCGGCATAACCAGCGGTTCGGTGCGTCGGGTAAACCGGCATGCGAAAGGCCGGGTTGCGCGCCAACAGCGCCTGCAAACCGGGCGTCAGGCGTTCAGCATGTTCGTGTAGATTGGCGTTGGTCACCGTGTACAGCGGACGCTCGCCGGCAAACGGATCCACATAGCCTTGCGCCGGCTGCCAGCCCGCCGGTGGCTTGCGCAGACCACCGGTCCAAGCGGGAATGGTGCCCGCAGCGTTGCCGGCCATCTCGGCCCCCGCGGGTGACAGCGCGGGTGCTGCGGCCATGGACAGAGGGGCAAGCAAAAGCTGCAATGCCAAGCCCAAGCCCAGACGCCCATTCCAGACGGACCGGCCGCGCGGCGTGGCGTTCCGGCGTACGGCGCTGCCCTTTATGCTGGCTGGGGTCGTCATACGCATGCTGGGTTGGGTTCGCTCAGGCCTTGCGGTCCGGCACCAGATAGGCGGCCAGTGCGGGCAACAGCAGGATGGCAGCGAACACATTGATCAGGAACATGAAGGCCAGCAGAATGCCCATATCGGCCTGGAACTTCAGGGGCGAGAACACCCAGGTAGCCACCGACACCGTCATGGTCACTGCCGTAAACAATGAGGCTGTGCCACGCTGCTTCAGCGACTCCACAAAGGCCTCGCGCAGCGGCATGGAGCGTTCCTGCATCTCATGGCGTATGCGCTCAAACAGGTAGATGCCGTAGTCCACACCTACGCCCACGCTGATGGCAATCACCGGCAGGGTGTTAACCTTCACGCCGATGCCCAGCAAGGCCATGATGGCATTGCACATCAGCGTGACCAGCCCCAACGGAATCACGATGCACAGGGTGATGCGCAGCGAGCGGAAGGTCACCAGGCACAGCAGTGAGACGGCCGCGAACAACGTGAAGTTCACCATCTTGTCGGCACGCTCCACCACCTCGTTGGTGGCTGCCATCACGCCCACGTTGCCCGAGGCCAGACGGAAGGTGACGGTGTCGGAATCGTTCTCGGCCTTGAAGCGACGCACCTGGTCGACTACGGCAGCAATGGTGCTGGCCCTGTGGTCGGTGGTGTAGAGCGAGATCGGCATGGCATTGCACTGCGAGTTGCGGTACTCGTTGCCAAAGCGGGTGGAGAAACCAATCGCCTGGGCAATCTGCTCGGTGGTCTCGGGCAACATACGCCACTTGACCCAGCCTTCGGCAAAGTCCTGCGTCACCGCAGCAATAAACGAGGCCAGACTGCGCACGGCGGCCACGCCTTCGACCTGGCGCATCTCGAAGTCAAACTTCTCCAGTTTGCTTTGCATCTCACGGTTCAGGCAGGGGGAATTGGTGCCCTTGACCTCGGCAATCACCTGCAGCAAATCCACGCCAATGGCGAAGTGGCTGGTGATCATCTTCACATCCTGGTTGTAGCGCGAGTCATCGCGCAACTCCGGCACGCCCATGCTGGTGTCGCCGATCAGCAGGTGGCGCGTCTCGAACAGGGCGCCCGCGGTCAGCACCAGGGACACGCCTATGGGCAGCAGTGCGCCTTTCTTGGTAGCCAGAAAGCCCAGGCGCTCCCAGATCCAGTCGCCTGCGGTTTCCTTGCCGCGCAGCTTGTGGGCGTCTTCGGCCGAGATCTTCATGTAGGACAGCAGAATCGGCAGCAATACCTTGTTGGTCATGATCATGACCGTCACACCGATGGTGGCGGTCAGGGCCAGTTCGCGCACGATCTCGATCTCCACCATGGCAATCACCATAAAGCCCAGCGCATTGGCCACCAATGCAGTGGCACCGGGCACAAAGAGCTTGAGGAAGCTGTTGCGTGAGGCGGTCACGCCGTCGGCACCGGCCAGGGTTTCGAGCTTCCAGGCATTGGTCATCTGCACCGCATGCGACACACCAATCGAGAAGATCAGGAATGGCACCAGGATGGACATCGGGTCCAGCCCCAGGCCCAGGAGCGGCAGCAAGCCCATGAGCCAGATCACCGGAATGGTGGCGGCCACCAGGGTCCAGGCCGTCAGCATTGCCGAGCCCGAGTACCACAGCAACAGGCCGGCGGTGATAACAAAGGCGCCGACAAAGAAGAACACCACACTGGAGGCACCATCGGCAATGTCGGCAATCGACTTGGCAAAGCCGATGATGTGCACAGACACCTTGTCGTTTTCATACTTGGCGCGAATGGCCTCGAACTGCGCACCCACGGCGCGCAAGTCCAGGCGCTTGCCGGTATCGGGGTCGAGTTCCTGCAAGGTGGCCACCACCATGGTGGCCGTCATGTCGGTGGAGACAATGCGTCCCACCCAGTCCGACTTCAGGACATTGGCACGCACCTGGGCAATTTGCTCGGGCCGGCCGGCAAAGTCGCCGGGCACTAGATTGCCGCTCTTGAAGCCCTCTTCCACCACTTCGTTGTAGCGCACATTGGGTGTCACCAGCGAGGTCAGCGAACTGCGCTCCACGCCCTTGACGTAGAAAACCTCGTCAGTAATGGAGCGCACCGTGGCCAGCACGTCCTTGTCGTAGATGTCACCCTTCTTGACCTTGATGGCCACGAGCACATTGTTGGCGCCACCGAAGTCGCCCTGGTAATCGCGAAAGGTCTGCATGAACTCATGGTTCAGCGGAATCATTTTGGAAAAGCCGGCCGTCACCTGCAGGCGCGTGGCAAAGAAGCCGAGCACCAGGGTGGTGATGATGCCAATGATCAGCAAGGAGAGGCGCCAGTGGAAAATCAGGTAACCAACTCGGCCGATAAAGCCTTTGGAGAACTCTTCGGAGACGAACTCGCCGTGGACCTGTGTCGCATCAGACGTTTTGCCGTGGTGTTTTCTATTCATTGTGAGCAGCTCGGTTTGCGTGGGTGTTATTTGCCTGGGGCGGCCTGTTGGCCCACGGCCATGTAGCCGACGTAGACGATGTCGCTTCCCTCGAGCAGGCGGGCCTGCGACAGGGAAGTGCCCTGGGGCGTATGCAGCAGCTTAAAGCTCTGGCCTTCATCGGCGCTCACGGCTATCAGACCGTTGTTGCCGGCCAGGATCACGCGGCCATCGGCAGCCACGCTGCCACCGTTGAGGGTGGACTTGGAATCAAAAGGCATCTGCTCCCAGGTATCGCCCTGGTCTTTGGATCGGTACACATTGCCGCGCATGCCAAAGGCCAGCAAGGCTCCACTGGGAAGTTCGAGCACGCCGAAGTAGGAGCCGGCATAGGGTGACTTCAAGAGTGCCCATTGTTTGCCGCCATCGGTGGAACGTGCCATCACACCGGTCTCGCCCACCAGTATCATGGCCTGGCGGGTTTCAATCACTTTGGAAATGTGGCGCTCAAAGTCATCGCCAATAATGGTTTCGCGACGCCAAGTCTTGCCCTGGTCTTCCGATATCAAGTACAGGCCAAAGGCACCGCAAACCACGAAATGTCCATTTTTTAATACCGTGATACCCAGCAGCGCGTCTTGCCCCGCGTCCTTGACCTTGACCTCGGCCCAGGTCAGGCCACCGTCTTCGGTGCGCAGCAGCGTGCCGCCGTGGCCCACAGCCACACCCACCTTGTCACCCGCAAAGGCCACGGCCGTCAGGGTGCGCGAGCTCACCGTATTGCTCCCCAGCCAGGTACGACCACCATCTTCCGAGCGCATGACCACACCGCGCTCGCCCACAGCCACCAGGGTCTTACCCGCCTGGCTGAAGTCCAGCAAGGTGGTCTTGGACGCCTTGATGGTGACGCCGGGTATCGGCTTGTCGCTGGCAGCCAGCGCGGCGGAGCCGTAGACCACCAGCAGGGCAGCCAATACCGCCGCGCTTCTTTTGAACGAACGCATCACAGGGAACCTCTTAGGTACAGGGAGTCAGGGAATCCGGAATCTGCCAACAGAGCCGGATTCCCGGCCCTGTTGGTTTAAAAAGCGGGACGACCCTTGCACCTGGGCCGACCCGTGGCTTGCGCCCAGGACTTAGCGAGTACCGCGGCGGCGAATGGCATCCGCAGTGAAGTCCGCGGCCTTGCCCTTGGTACCCCAGGTGTAGGCGGGCTGCTTGCGCTCGTTCGAGAGTGCCGTGAGCATGTAGCTGCCATTGGCCAGATCATGGTTAATGAACGGGGCCTGGAACATCACACCTGCGTCATAGGCTTGCACCAGCGGGTAGCTGTAGGCGCGCCACAAATTGCCACGTCCGTC
>CANCCF010000265.1 GCA_947374485.1 Comamonadaceae bacterium
CATGTCGCCAAACAGGCTCTTCTTCCAGCCACCAAAACCGTGCCAGGCCATGGGCACGGGAATCGGCACGTTGATGCCGACCATGCCGACCTGGATGCGGCGGCTGAATTCACGGGCCACGTTGCCGTCGCGGGTGAAGCAGGAGACACCGTTGCCGAACTCATGGGCGTTGATCAGGTCCACGGCCTGGGCCAGGTCAGCCACGCGCACGCAGGACAGCACGGGGCCAAAGATCTCTTCCTTGTAGATGCGCATGTCTGGGGTCACGTGGTCAAACAGCGTGCCGCCCATCCAGAAGCCGTTGTCGCAACCGGCACCGGCAGCCGCGCCGTTGAAGTCGCGTCCGTCGTGCAAGAGCGTCGCGCCTTCCGTCACGCCCTGGGCGATGTAACCGGTGATGCGGTCGTGCGCCAGTTGCGTGACGATGGGGCCCATCTCGGCGGCCAGGTTCATGCCGTCCAGCACCTTGAGGGTCTTGGTGCGCGCGAGCAGCTTGGGGATCAAACGATCGGCCACATCACCCACCAGCACGGCCACGCTGATGGCCATGCAGCGTTCACCGGCGGAGCCGTAGCCAGCGCCGATCAGTGCGTCCACGGCCTGGTCGATGTCGGCATCGGGCATCACCACCATGTGGTTCTTGGCGCCGCCCAGGGCCTGCACGCGCTTACCAAAGTGAGCTCCGGTTTCGTAAATGTGGTTGGCAATCGGCGTGGAGCCAACAAAGCTCACGGCCTTGACGTCGGGGTGCACCAGCAGCGCATTGACGGCTTCCTTGTCGCCTTGCACCACGTTGAACACGCCGTCGGGCAGACCGGCTTGCTTGAACAGATCGGCAATCAACAGGCTGGGGCTGGGGTCCAGCGGGCTGGGCTTCAAAACGAACGTGTTGCCCGCGGCAATCGCCACCGGGAACATCCACATCGGCACCATGACGGGGAAGTTGAACGGCGTAATGCCTGCGACCACACCGAGAGGTTGTCGCAGCGTCCAGTTGTCGATGCCGGTGCTCACCTGGTCGGTGAAGTCACCCTTGAGCAATTGCGAGATGCCGCAGGCAAATTCGACGATGTCAATGCCACGGGCCACTTCGCCCTGCGCATCGGTAAACACCTTGCCGTGTTCGGCGGTGATGACGCGGGCCAGCTCGTCCTTGTGTGCGTTCAGCAGTTCTAGGAACTTGAACATGACGCGCGCACGGCGGATCGGCGGAGTGTCAGACCACTTCGGGAAGGCGGCTTGTGCGGAAGACACGGCGGCATCCACATCGGCGGCGTTGCCCAGTCGTACCTGGCGTGCAACCTGGCCGGTAGCCGGGTTGTAAATGGCTTGCGTGCGGGTGCTGGTGCCGGCGGTGCGTGCGCCCTGGATGTACTGGGAAACTTCAGAGGTATCGGTATAGGGGGTCATGGGGCTTTTTATTGGAATTCAGGTTGTTGGGGTGCTCAGCATCCACTCATGCACCGGGTCGTTCTTGAACACCCAGAAGCGGTTCGGTCCCGCCATCACATTCAGGTAGTACAGGTCGTAGCCATGCGGTGCAGTCACCGGGTGGTAGCCCTTGGGAACCATCACCACGTCGTGGTCTTCCACAGCGCAGGCCTCGTCGATGCTGCGGTCATCCGTGTACACGCGCTGGAAGGCAAAGCCTTGAGGGGGGTTCAGGCGGTGGTAATAGGTTTCCTCCAGCAATGTCTCCACAGGGGGCTGCTCCACATCGTGCTTGTGGGGCGGGTAGCTCGAACTGTGGCTGGCGGGCGTAATCACCTCCACCACCAGCAGGTGGGCAGCGCGTGGATCGTCGTGCGGCAGGATGTCGCAAACATAGCGCGTGTTCGTTCCCTTGCCACGCACGCTGCGGCGCATGTTGGAAGAGTCGATCACGCTGACCTCGCCCGAGCCGCCCTGGCCGGGGGAGGTGCATAGAGCCACTTCGGCCAAAGTCGTTGCGCCGGGCACATTCCCCATCGTGACGGTTTTGCCGGCCGGCACATAGACGGCGGCTGGGGACACCTCTTCAAACACGCTCTTGCGTGTACCGAGGCTGGCATAGGTCTTTCCGTCGACCGTTACGTCGACGGTACCGGTGAGCACCACCAGACACAGTTCGCGTGATCCAGTGTCCACGGTTTCACTCTCGGCGGGCTGCAGGCGCACGGCTCTGAAGCCCACATGGGTCCAGCCCGCGCGCTCGGGCGTCACATTGACGATCTCGCGGCCCTTGGGGGCCGACTTGGCAAGCAGGGGGCTGACCATGGTTGTTCCTTTAAGCGAGGCTGTCAACCAGGCCGCGCAGGGTGTCATAACCCTTCTTGGCGTATTCGTAGCTGGGAGCCACGGCCGGATCCTGCTCGGCTTCGACAACTAACCAGCCTTCGTAGCCGGCCTTGCGCAACACGGTGAGAGCCGCCTTGTAATCGATGCTGCCGTCGCCGGGCACGGTGAAAGTGCCGTTGATCACGCCGTTCAAAAAGCTCCAGCTGTCGTTGCGTGCCTGGGCGATGACGGAGGTGCGCACGTCCTTGCAATGCACATGGACCACGCGCTTCACATGCTTTTCCAGCAGGGTGACGGGGTTGGCGGCGCCGCCAAAGTAGGCGTGGCCGGTGTCAAACAGCAGGAACACCTTGGCCGGGTCGGTCAGGGCCATCAGCTTGTCCACATCGGCGGGCGACTCCACATAAGCGCCCATATGGTGGTGGTAAGCCAGCTTGATGCCGTAGGTCTTGAGCAGGTGTTCGCCAAAGGCGTTCAGGCGCTCGGCATAGGCCTGCCAGAGTGCGTCGCTGGCGAAGGTGGGGCGCTTGGAGACGGGGGTGTCGATCTGGCCCTGCACGGTGCCGGCGCACTCGCCATAGACCACGACCTTGACGCCGTTGTATTGCAGCTTGCTCATGTGCGCCTTGCAGCGCTCGATCTCGGCGGCGACAGCGTCGGCATTGGTCTGGCTGGGCTCTACTTCAGCCAGAAAACCGGAGTACCAGCCCGACACGCATGCGAGGCCAAACTCGTCGAGCTTGGCCTTCAGACCGGGGCCGTCCTTGGGGAATTTGTTGCCCAACTCAAAACCCTCGTAGCCGATTTCCTTGCCTTCGCGCAGTGCGAGTTCCAGCGGAGTTTCACCGCCCAGCGAGGGCAAGTCGTCGTTCATCCAGGACAGAGGGTTGATACCGATTTGTACATTCCAGGTCATATTTGTTCTCTCAAAAAGTTAAAGGGATTGGTCTTGGCGTGGTGTTAAACGCGTTGAATCTTCTTGGCTTCCAGTAATCCGGAGTAAGCCTGGTTTACCTCGGGGCGTGTCGACACTTCGGGAATGCCCACTTCCCACCAGCAGCCGCCCTCGCGGGTGACGCGGTGGTGCGTGGTGTCAATCACCAATACTTGGGTGCGTCTTGCGGATCGGGCATTGACCATGGCAGCCTTGAGTGCTGCCACGTCCTTCACATGCACCGCATCGGCTCCCATTGCGCGCGCGTGCATGGCGAAGTCAATGTTGCTGGCTTCGCCACCCTCAGGAATGCAGTCGTCGAGCATATTGTTGAAGCTGGGGCTGCCAGTGTTGAGCTGCAGGCGCTCGATGCAGCCGTAGCCGCGGTTGTCCAGCACCACGATGATCAGCTTCTGGCCCAGCAGCACTGAGGTGGCCAGCTCGGAATTCATCATCATGTAGGAGCCGTCGCCCACCATCACAATCACTTCCTGCTGCGGGCGCGCCATCTTCACGCCCAGAGCGCCGGCAATCTCGTAGCCCATGCAGGAGTAGCCGTATTCCATGTGGTAGTTGCCCGGCAGCGAGGCGCGCCACAGCTTGTGCAACTCGGCCGGCAAGGTCCCTGCGGCACAGACCACTACGTCGTGTTTGCCACTGTCGCCACCAGCGTCGTTCAGCGAATCGCGCACGGCGCCCATCACTTCGGCATCGTAGGGCAGCGTCTCGGCTGCAGGCACGTTGGTGGTGAGTTCGGTGACCTTGGCAACCCAAGCAGCGGCTTCCGTTTTGCAGCGCGAAGTCCAGGCCACATCCGCCTTCCAGTTGCCCAGGGCGGAACTGAGTTGTGCCAGGCCCACCTTAGCGTCGGCCACCAGGGCGGTACCGCTCCACTTGCCGGCATCAAAGTGCTGCACATTCAGGCTCAGCAATTTGGCCTTGGAAAACAGCGCGTGCGAGCCTGTGGTGAAGTCCTGCAGGCGCGTGCCCACGGCAAACACTACGTCGGCCTCACGTGCCAGCGCGTTGGCAGCGGGGCCGCCATCCACACCAATGCCGCCGACGTTGAGCGGATGATCCCAGGCCAGAGCGCTTTTGCCGCCGTGCGATTCCACGACCGGGATGCCGAACTGCTCAGCAAAGGCACGCAGGCCGTCACAGGCCTGGCTATACAGCACACCGCCACCGGCCACGATCATGGGTTGCTTGGCGGTCTTCAACAACGCAGCGGCACGGCTCAGCTCAAACGCATCGGCCGGCGGGCGGCGGAAACGGATGATTTCGGGCTCGAAAAAGCTGGCCGGGAAATCGTGCGCATGGGCCTGCACGTCCTGCGGCAGCGCCAGACACACCGGGCCGCAGTTGGCCGGGTCGGTCATGACCTGAATGGCGCGCGGCAGGGCGGTGAGCAGCTGCTCGGGGCGGCTGATGCGGTCAAAGTAACGCGTAACGGGGCGGAAGCAATCGTTGGCCGACACATCGCCCTGCTGGAAGCTTTCCACCTGCTGCAAGACGGGGTCGGGCGCGCGCGTGGCAAAGGTGTCGCCGGGCAGCAGCAGCATCGGAATGCGGTTCACATGCGCCACGGCGGCGGCGGTGACCATATTGGTGGCGCCAGGGCCAATGCTCGAGCTCACCGCCATCATGC
The DNA here is from genome assembly GCA_947374485.1 of Comamonadaceae bacterium. GTDB lineage: Bacteria > Pseudomonadota > Gammaproteobacteria > Burkholderiales > Burkholderiaceae_C > Allorhodoferax. The sequence continues at coordinate 4,860 of CANCCF010000265.1, forward strand.
GCTGGCGTGTGTGGGCCTTGGCAAAACCGATGGCCGCATGGGCCATGCCCTGCTCGTTGTGGGCGCGAAAAGTGGTCAGCGT
>CANCCF010000266.1 GCA_947374485.1 Comamonadaceae bacterium
TTGATGTACCTGGGCATCATTGATGAACCCATCCAGATGCTGTACACCAATGTCTCCATGCTGGTGGGCATGACCTATGTGTACCTGCCCTTCATGGTGCTGCCGCTGTACGCCAACCTGGTGAAGATGGACTTTCGCCTCCTGGAGGCGGCCTACGACCTGGGCGCCAGTCCCTTCAAGGCCTTCTGGCTGGTGACGGTGCCGCTGTCCAAGGCCGGGATCATTGCGGGCTTCATGCTGGTATTCATTCCATGCGTGGGCGAGTTCGTGATTCCCTCGTTGTTGGGTGGGCCGGAAAACATCATGATTGGCCGCGTGGTCTGGGACGAGATGTTTGCCAGCAACAACTGGCCGCGCGCCAGCGCACTGGCCGTGGCCATGATCGGGCTGATCATTGTGCCGCTGGCCATCTACTACCACTACACCGGTGATGCTGCGCCAGACGCGCAAAAGTCCTGAAGGAGCCGCCATGAAGATCTTTTTGGAAAAGCATTTTGGCAAAGCGTGGATGGCGCTGGTGTATTTGTTCCTGTACATCCCGCTGTTTTTCATGATGCTGTTCTCCTTCAACAGCACGCGCCAGGACGCCAGTTTCACCGGCTTCTCGCTGCGCTGGTACGAGGCGCTGGGCAAGGACAGCAAGATCGTGGAGGGTTTCTGGTTGTCGCTGAAGGTGGCGCTGGCCACCGGCGTGCTCTCGGCCATCTTGGGCACGTTTGCGGCCTTTGTGCTGGTGCGCTACCGGCGCTTTCTGGGCCGCACCGTGTTTTCCGGCATGGTGAACGCGCCGCTGGTCATGCCCGAGGTGGTGATTGGCCTGTCGCTGTTGTTGCTGATGGTGGGCATACAAAACGCCTTTGGCTGGCCGGAGCGCGGCATGCTGACGATTGTGCTGGGCCACACCCTCTTGGGCATGGCCTATGCGATGGTGGTGATCCAGTCGCGCCTGCTGGAGGTGAACAAATCGCTGGAAGAGGCGGCCATGGACCTGGGGGCTCGGCCGATTCAGGTGTTTTTTCTGGTGACGCTGCCCAATATTGCGCAGGCCATTCTGGCGGCTTTTTTGTTGTCCTTCACGCTCTCGTTTGACGATGTGGTGATTTCTGAATTTTTGTCCGGCCCCGGCGTCAACACCTTGCCCCAGGTGATCTTCGGCTACGCCCGGCGCGGCATCAACCCCACTATCTACGCAGCGGCTACGCTGCTGATCGTGGCGGTCACGGTGGTGATCGTGGGCTACAGCGTCTGGGTGGCCCGCCAGACCCGCAGGCGCGAGCGGGAAATTGCTGCAGCCATCCGCATGGAGACTGCGGTGCTCAAGGTCTGAGACCAGGAAAAGCCTATGCAAAACACGATGCAAAGCATGCCATTCGACGGACGCGCCCTCATCAACGGCAAGCGCGTGGCGGCCCTTGACGGCCAACTCTTCGACTGCATCTCGCCAGTGGACGGGCGCGTGCTTACGCAGGTAGCACGCTGCAGCGCCGCCGATATCGACGCCGCTGTGGCCGCCGCACGCGCCGCCTTTGAAGACAAACGCTGGTGTGGCCTGGCTCCCGCCCAGCGCAAGCGCGTGCTGATCCGCTTTGCCGATCTGCTGCAGCAGCACGGCGATGAATTGGCCATGACCGAGACCCTGAACATGGGCAAGCCGGTGAAGTACGCGCGCGGCGTGGACGTGAACAGCGCGGCCAACTGCATCCGCTGGTATGGCGAAGCCGTGGACAAGAGATACGACGAGATTGCGCCCACCCCCAGCACCGCACTGGCCCTGATCACGCGGGAACCCGTGGGCGTGGTGGGCGTCATCGTGCCCTGGAACTACCCCATGATCATGGCCGCCTGGAAGATTGCCCCGGCCCTGGCCAGCGGCAATTCGGTGGTGCTCAAGCCCAGTGAAAAATCGCCCCTCACCGCCTTGCGCCTGGCCGATCTGGCGCTGGAGGCCGGCATTCCCGAGGGTGTGTTCAATGTGGTCACGGGTTACGGGCCAGAGGCTGGATCGCCGCTGGCGCTGCACATGGATGTGGACTGCATTGCCTTTACCGGCTCCACCCGCGTGGGCAAGCAAATCCATGTGATGGCCGGACAAAGCAATTTGAAGCGTGCCTGGACCGAACTGGGCGGCAAGTCGCCCAACATCGTGTTTGCCGACTGCCCGAATCTCGATAAGGCGGTGGAAGCCGCGATCGGCAGCATCTTCTTCAACCAGGGCGAGAGCTGCAATGCGCCCTCGCGCCTGTTCGTTCAGGACAGCATCAAGGAACGTTTTCTGGAAAAGGCCCTGGCGCTGGTGCCGGGTTACGCGCCTGCCAACCCGACCCTGCCCGGCACGGTGATGGGCGCTCTGGTGGACCAGGTCCAAATGAAAACGGTGCTGGGCTACATCGAAAGCGGCAAGTTGGAGGGCGCCCGCCTGGTTGCCGGGGGCGAGCAGGTCTTGCAGGATACGGGTGGCTGCTATGTGCAGCCCACCATCTTTGATGGGGTGAAGCCCGACATGAAAATTTCCCGCGAAGAGATCTTCGGCCCCGTGCTGTCGGTGCTGACCTTCAGCGACGCGGCCGATGCGGTGCGCCAGGCCAATGACAGCGTCTATGGACTGCAGGCGGGCGTCTGGACCAGCGACCTCAACAAGGCCCATGGTGTGGCCCGCGCGCTGCGCGCAGGCACCGTGCACGTCAACCAGTATGACGAGGACGACATTACCGTGCCGTTTGGCGGCTACAAGCAAAGCGGTATCGGGCGCGACAAGTCCCTGCACGCCTTTGACAAATACACCGAGACCAAGACCACCTGGATCCGCATCGACAGTCCGGTTTGAAAGCACGGTCTGAAGCCCCGGTTTGACCCGGGCGCCCTTGCGCCGCACACTTACCCTTTTACGTACTTATCCCCCCAGGAGATTTCCCATGAACGCAGCCCTGAAGCCTTCGGCCCTGACCAGTACCACTTCGGCCGGAACCAATGCCGAATGGCATGCCCGCCGCCTGGCCGCTACCCCACGCGGTGTGGCCGTGATGGGGGACTTTTTTATCGACCACGCCAAGAACGCCGAGTTCTGGGACATCGAAGGTCGCCGCTTCATCGACTTTGCGGGTGGCATTGCCGTGCTCAACACCGGCCACGTGCACCCCAAGGTGCAGGCTGCCATTGCCGCGCAGTTGCAGCGCTTTACCCACAGTTGCTACCAGGTCGTGCCCTATGCCGAATACGTGTCGCTGGCCGAGCGCATCAACGCCATCGTGCCGATCCAGGGCCCGGCCAAGACCGCCTTCTTTTCCACCGGTGCCGAGGCCGTGGAAAACGCCATCAAGATTGCGCGCTCGCACACCAAGCGCAGCGGCGTGATCGCCTTCAGTGCCGCCTTCCATGGCCGCAGCATGTTTGCCGTGGCCCTGACCGGCAAGGTGCAGCCCTACAAAGCCGGTTTTGGCCCGTTCCCGCCCGAGATCTACCACGCACCATTCCCCTGCCATTGCGCAAGCCTCGATGACACCAAGCACGCGATTGAACAGATTTTCAAGTGCGACATCGAGCCCGCCCGCGTGGCCGCCATCATCTTCGAGCCGGTGCAAGGCGAGGGTGGCTTCAACCCGATCCAGGCCGAGGCGGTGAAATGGCTGCGCGCGCTGTGTGACGAGCACGGCATTCTGTTGATTGCCGACGAAGTGCAGACCGGCTTTGCCCGCACCGGACGCATGTTTGCCATGGAGCATTACGGCGTCGCGCCCGACCTCATCACCATGGCCAAGAGCATGGCTGGAGGCACCACGCTCTCGGCCGTCTCCGGCCGCGCCGATGTGATGGACGCACCCAACCCCGGCGGCCTGGGTGGCACCTACGCAGGCAACCCGCTGGCGGTGGCCGCAGCGCATGCGGTGCTGGACGTGATGGTGGAAGAAAAACTGTGCGAGCGTGCCGCCAAGCTTGGCGCCCAACTCCAGGCTCGGCTGGAAACGGCAAAGACCAAAAATGAGGCCATGGGCGACATCCGCGCCTTGGGTGCGATGGTGGCCTGTGAATTTGTGAACCCACAGACCGGCGCGCCCGATGCCGACCTGACCAAGAAGTTGCAGCAAGCCGCTCTCAAAAAGGGATTGCTGCTGCTGACCTGTGGCGTCTATGGCAATGTGATTCGCTTCCTGTTTCCGCTCACTATTGAAGACAGCGTGTTTGAAGAAGCGCTGCACATTCTGGACGACGTGTTCGCCGGATAACTTGCCTAGCACCTGCCTATGAATGCCTACCAGCCCCTCATTGACCGCCTCACATCGCAAGGTATTCACTCTATCCTGACCCAGTTTTGTGATATCCACGGCGTGGCCAAAGGCAAGCTGGTGCCGGTGGGCAACCTGAGGGAATGGGTGGAGCAGGGCGCGGGCTTTGCCGGGCCCAGCATTTGGGGCACCGGGCTGCCGCGCTATGGCGCACGCAGCGAGTACTACGGGCGGGTGCAAATCGACTCCCTGCGCGCCTTGCCGTTCATGCCCGGCGTGGCCCATGCGGTGTGCGACGGCTATGCCGCTGGCGAGGCGCTCTCCACCTGTTCACGCCAGATGCTTAAGGCCGTTTTGCAGCGCATCCAGGCGCGCGGCTGGACGCTCTGGGTCGGCATCGAGCCGGAGTTCTTTCTGCTCAGGCAAGGGCAGGGGGGGCAGTGGCAGGTGGCCGATGCGGCCGACCAACTGGACAAGCCCTCCTATGACCTCAAGGCCATTCACCGCAATGCCGCCTTTCTTGACGAGATGCGCGTCACCTTAACGCAGCTGGGATTTGAGCTGCAGCAGACCGACCATGAGGACGCCTGCGGCCAGTACGAGATCAATTACAAGTTTGACGACGCGCTGGCGGCCGCCGACCGCTACATGTTGTTCAAAATGACGGCCCATGTGGTAGCAGAGAAGCACGGTATGGTGTTCAGCTGCATGCCCAAGCC
>CANCCF010000267.1 GCA_947374485.1 Comamonadaceae bacterium
GGCCTGGGCGGCCAAGGTGTCGGTTCCGGCCACGCCGGCGAGCTTGAGCAAATCGACAATGACTTTGGCGATGTCGCGCACGCGCTCGCTGCGCTGGCCTTGCGTGCCCAGCTTGTTGTGGTAGACCACTTTGTCCAGCCCGGCCACACGCGATTCCAGCGTTTTCTTGCGGTCCTGGTCGAAGAAGAATTTGGCATCGGCCAGACGCGGGCGCACCACGCGTTCGTTGCCGCCGACCACGGCGCTGGCGTCATCCGGAGAGATATTGCTGACCACCAGAAAGCGGTTGCTCAAAACGCCCTGGGCATCCAGCAGTGGGAAATACTTCTGGTTGGCCTTCATGGTGAGAATCAGGCATTCCTGTGGCACGGCCAGGAACTGCGCTTCAAAGCTGCAGACCAGCACATTGGGGCGCTCCACCAGACCGGTAACCTCGTCCAGCAGGGCCTCGTCTTCAATCGCATGTGCGCCGTTGCCAACATGGTCCGCAGCCTCGGCCAACTGGCGCACGATGTCCGCGCGCCGCTCGGCAAAGCTGGCAATCACTGCGCCATCGGTGCGCAGCGTGGCGGCATAGGCATCGGCGTGGGCGATCACGACCGGGGATACGGCGGCTTCAAATCGGTGGCCTTGCGTGCTGTTGCCAGCCTTCAAGCCGAGCACGCTGACCGGCACCACGTCCGCACCATGCAGGGCCACAAGGCCGTGGGCCGGGCGCACAAAGCTCACGCTGCTCCAGCCCGGTAGCGCGCAACCGCTTTCAGCACCCAGCTGGTAGCTCATGACCTTGGGGATGGGCAGCTTGGCCAAGGACTCTTCCAGCGCCTTTTGCAGGCCGTCCTGCAAGGTCACGCCGGTGACCATGCTTTCGAAATACAGGGCCTCGGCCTTGCCATCCATGGCGCGCTTGAGGGTGGGCACTACCGATGCGTCAGCGCCCAGTGCGGCCAGCTTCTTGAGCAGCGCCGGTGTGGCCTCGCCTTGCGGGTTCAGGCCCACGGTCACGGGCATCAGTTTGGCGGAGACGGACTTGTCGGCGGCCTGCGCAGAAACGGCGGTGACATGCACGGCCAGACGGCGTGGCGAGGCGAAGGGCGTCACCACGGCGTCGGGCGCGGCCAGGCCCTGGGCCTTGAGCGAATCAGCCAGCACCGCGGCAAAAGCCTCGCCCAGCTTCTTGAGCGCCTTGGGTGGCAGCTCTTCCACAAACAGTTCCAGCAGAAGGTTGTTCGTCGTCATTTTTATGCGGCCTTCTTGGGCATTTGTTCAATCCATTCGCGCGGTGCCATGGGGAAACCCAGGCGCTCACGGCTCTCGTAATAGCTCTGCGCCACGGATCGGGCCAGGTTGCGGATGCGGCCTATGTAGGCTGCGCGCTCGGTCACGCTGATGGCTCCGCGTGCATCCAGCAGGTTGAAGCTGTGCGCGCACTTGAGCACCTGCTCATAAGCCGGCAGGGCCAGCTGGACCTCGATCAGGTGCTTGGCCTGTTTTTCATGCGCTGTGAAGGCGGTAAACAAAAAGTCGGCGTCACTGTGTTCGAAGTTGTAGGTGGATTGCTCCACCTCGTTTTGCTTGTAAACGTCGCCGTAGGACATTCCTTCGGTCCAGACCAGGTTGTAGACGTTGTCCACGCCTTGCAGGTACATGGCCAGGCGCTCCAGGCCGTAGGTGATCTCACCGGTGGCGGGTTTGCAATCGATGCCGCCGACCTGCTGGAAGTAGGTGAACTGCGTCACCTCCATGCCGTTGAGCCAGACCTCCCAACCCAGGCCCCAGGCGCCCAGCGTGGGATTTTCCCAGTCGTCTTCGACAAAGCGGATGTCGTTCTTCTTCAGGTCAAAGCCCAGGGCCTCGAGCGAGCCCAGGTAGAGCTCCAGGATGTTGGCCGGGGCCGGTTTGAGCACCACCTGGTACTGGTAGTAGTGCTGCAGGCGGTTCGGGTTCTCACCGTAGCGGCCGTCCTTGGGGCGGCGGCTGGGCTGTACATACGCGGCCTTCCAGGGCTCGGGGCCAATGGCGCGCAAAAAGGTAGCGGTGTGCGAGGTGCCAGCGCCGACTTCCATGTCATAGGGTTGCAGCAGTGCGCATCCCTGGCGGTCCCAGTAATCCTGCAGTCTGAGAATGATTTGCTGAAAGGTAAGCATGGTGTGGGGGGCCGCAACAGGCAGCCCGCGTGTAAACCCCCAATTCTACGGGGGTGGGCTGCGGGGATACCGCGGTGGTGGGCTAGTCGCCGCGACGCAGGCCAAGCGGCGCCGGGTCCGGCACACCAAAGCGCCAGGCGCCAGCCAGGATCGCCAGCGCGAGCAGCCACACCGGCCACAAGCCGAAGCGCGAAACCCACCAGGCAAAGGGCGTGGTGCCGGTGCGTCCTTGCACCACACCTTCCAACACACCTTGGGTCAGGCGTGGCAGGCTGGCCAGCACCTGGCCTTGGTGGTCCATGATGACGGTGGCACCGGTGTTGGTGGCGCGCAAGAAGGGGCGCTGAAATTCCAGCGCCCGCATGCGCGAAATCTGCAGATGCTGGTCAATCGCAACGGTGTTGCCAAACCAGCCCAGGTTGCTGACGTTGGCAAACACGGTGGGGGACAAGGCCGGGTCGATGAAGCGTGCCCCCAGTTCCTCTCCAAACAGATCTTCGTAGCAAATATTGGCAGCCACACGCTGGCCCTTCCAGGCGAAGGACGGCTGGCCGATGCTGCCGCGGTTGAAGTCGCCCAGCGGTATGTTCATCATGCGGGTGAACCATTTGAAGAGGGGCGGTATGAACTCCCCAAACGGCACCAGGTGGTGCTTGTCGTAACGCCAGGGCTCCGCGGCACCCGGTGCCAGTGCAAGCACCGAATTGGTGTAGCCCTGGGTGTAATCCCCCAAGGGGATTCCGGTGAGCAAGGCGCTGTTGCCCTGGTCTACGTGCAGCTTCAAATTTGCCCAGTAGCCATCGGGCAGTTCCTGCGGCAGCAGGGGAATGGCGGTCTCCGGTGCCAGTACCAGATCGGCCTGGCTGGCTTGCATATGGTCGGCATACCAGTGCAGCGCCAGAGGCACACCTGTGCCGGTGTCAAATTTCTCGTCCTGGGGAATATTGCCCTGCAGCAAGGCGACCTTGAGATCGCCCGTTGAGGTGGTGCTCTGTATGCCGTGCGGCAGCCATAGCGCCATGATCAGCAGCAGCAGCGTCAGCCGTTGCAACCATCCGGCCCGGGCGATCAAAGCCAAGGTAGCGGAACACCAAACCGCCAAGGCCCCCACAGAATAGGCGCCCAGAATGGGAACCCAGTGGGACAAAGGTCCCGTAGTGTGTGCGTACGCGAGCGCGCCCCAGCCAAAGCCGGTCAACCAGGTGCCACGGGCCATTTCAGCCATGGTCCACAGCGCCGCAAACAGCGCAGCGCTCCACCCCGGTGTGACTGCCTTAAGCTTCCAGAAAAGAAATGCCGCACTGGCGTAGTACAGCCCCAGAATGCTGGCCAACAGCAGCACCGCAACCACCGTCAGGATGGCTGGCAGCCCACCGTACACATGCATGGCCACGTACAGCCACCAGAAGGTGGCACATAGCCATGCGGAAGCGAACAGGGCACCTCTGGCAAAGGCCTGCTGGCCGCTGCCGCTGCCTTGGAGCAGCCCGATCAGGGGGAACAGCGCCAGAATCTGCAGCCACCACAGCGCTTGCCCCTGGACAAACCAGCAGTCAAACGGCCAACACACGGCGGCCGCTGAGACCGCCCCAGACAGAACCAATGCCAGACCGACGCCCCATCTGGCCGCCGGGACCCGGTTACGGCCAGTCATGTGTTGCAAGAAGCTCAATTTACCGATGGTTTGGCGGGTGCGACCTTGAACCATTTCACAGCGCCACCTTTGGTATGCAGCACCGCAAATTCCAATCCACCCAGGTTGTGGCGTTCACCGCGTTTGGGCACATGCCCCATTTCATGGGCAATCAGTCCCCCAATGGTTGCGAAGTGGTCGTCCGGGTCGGCACTGACCAGGGTCACATTGAAGGCATCGTTCACGCGCTCTATGGGCGTGTCACCGCTGACGCGGTAGCTTCGGTCTGGCAGTCCAAAGATGTCACCCTCGTCCTCCGGCATATCGAATTCATCTTCTATTTCACCGACAATTTGCTCCAACACATCCTCAATGGTGATGAGCCCTGCCACGCGGCCGAACTCATCGATCACGATTGCCAAATGGTTGCGGTTGCCCCGGAAGTCACGCAACAAATCATTCAAGCCCTTGGATTCCGGCACAAACACGGCGGGCCGAATAAGGGCGCGGATATTGAGCTCAGGCGCACGTTGCAGTTTGAGCAAATCCTTGGCCATCAAGATGCCAAGAATGTTTTCACGGTCGTTTTCAAACACCGGAAAACGCGAATGGGCGGCGTCTATGACCTGGTGCAAGAGCTCATCCATGCTGGAGCCAATGTCCAGGAAGTCCATGCGCGTGGCGGGCACCATAACCTCGCCCGCCGTCATATCCGCCATACGGATCACGCCTTCGAGCATCAGGCGCGACTCAGCCCCAATGATGTTGTTGTCCTGCGCTTCGGCCAACGTCTCTATCAACTCGTCCGCTGAGTCAGGGCCGGGGTGAATAAACTCCGCCAGTTTTTGAAGGAAAGTGCGCTTGTCTTCTTTTTCGCCGTGGCGCGCGGGGTGAGGGTCTGACACGAGGGGAGTTGGCGCAAAGGCCGTTGTGGAGAAGTGACTAGGATACCGGAATTGCCGGGAATTTCCGGACAAAAAAAAGCCCTCTCAGTTACCTGAGAGGGCTTTTTCGCTATTAATAGCCTGACGATGACCTACTTTCACACGGGAACCCGCACTATCATCGGCGCTGACGCGTTTCACTGTCCTGTTCGGGATGGGAAGGAGTGGTACCACGTCGCTATGGTCGTCAGGCATAAACT
>CANCCF010000268.1 GCA_947374485.1 Comamonadaceae bacterium
ACTGCTCTTCCTCGTCTGGCAACTTGCCCTGGCGCCCCATGAACAAAAACTCGCTGCGAAACAGGCCTACGCCCAGGGCACCGGCCTTGAGTGCCTGCGCGGCATCATCCGGCATTTCAATGTTCGCCAGCAGTTGTACGCGCTCGCCGTCCATGGTGACGGCGGGGGTGTGCAGGAGGCGCTGCAGGCGGCCGCGTTCGAGCTCGCCCTGGCGCTGCTTGAAGCCGTATTCGGCCAGGATGATGGGCGAGGGGTCAATGATGACCACGCCCGAGTCCCCGTCGATGATGACCCAGTCATCCTGGCGCACCAGGTGGCTGCAAGTGCGCGCGCCAACCACCGCCGGGATGTCCATGCTGCGGGCCACGATGGCGGTGTGCGAGGTGCGCCCGCCCACATCGGTAATAAAGCCCGCAAACACGCTTTGTTTGAACTGCAGCATGTCGGCAGGCGACAAGTCGTGTGCTACCAGCACGAGGGGCACGTCCACCGTGTCATCGAGCAGCAGGTCTTGCTGCGACTGCTTGCGCGCGGGCCTGCCGTGGCTGGCGATGGGGGAGCCGGCGCCCTTCATGGCACGCAGCACGCGCTCCACAATCTGCTCCAGGTCAGCCTTGCGCTCACGCAGGTAGGCGTCTTCCATCTCGTCAAACTGGCGCGCGATGACTTCGAGCTGGGTGGTCAGTGCCCATTCTGCGTTGTAAAGGCGCTCGGTGATCCAGTGCTTGACGCCGCTGACCAGCTCGGCGTCCTGAAGCAGCATCAGGTGCACATCCAGCAGCGCACCCAGTTCATGCGGCGCCTCTTTGGGGCCCATGCGGGTGATGCTGTCTTGCAGGCGGCGAATTTCATCCACCACCGCATCTCGCCCGGCGCGCACGCGGTGGATTTCAGCCTCGATCTGGGCCGCTTCAATGAAGTAGTGGGCGACATCAACGCGGCTGGACGCAACCAGCACGGCGCGCCCGATGGCCACACCGCGGGAGACTGCCAGACCGTGGATCGAGAAGGTCACAACACGCCTTTCATTCGCCCTCGCCGAACTTGTCGGCTATCAGCGCCAGCAAGGCGTCCATGGCTTCCTGCTCACGGTCACCGCTGGTTTCTAGCTGCACTTCGGAACCAATGCCTGCGGCAAGCATCATCACGCCCATGATGCTCTTGGCGTTCACCCGGCGTTCGCCCCGGCTCATCCAGACCTCGCACGGGAAGGAGCCCGCCAGCTTGGTCAGCTTGGCCGAAGCGCGGGCATGCAGGCCCAGCTTATTGACTATGGTCGTGGTGCTGTTGGTCATTGACTTTTCTTTGCTGGTTTTGTGGCGCTGTAACGGCCACTTGCATGATGCTTTGGGTGCCTCCGGCCATGGCGCGGGCCACCAGCACATCCAGGGGTTCGTGGCGGTAGTTCACGGTGCGCAGCAGCATGGGCAAATTGACACCGGCCACCAGCTTGGACTGCACGCCGTCCACCACCTTCTGCGCAATGTTGCAGGGCGTGGCACCGAACACGTCGGTCAACACCAGGGTGTTGGGCGTACCCAGACGCGCCAGCAGCTGCAGCGCACGCGCACGCGTGGTGTCCGGCGCTTCGTCGGCGGGAACGTCCAGCGCCAGTACGCCCTGGTCCACATCCGGAAACACGTGCAGCACCCCCAGCCGCAAAGCGCTGGCCAGTGGGGCGTGGGCGATGATGAGGATGCCAGTGTTCATGGGGGTTGCGTCGAAGTGTGACGATTATGGACGCATTGCAGCAGGGTAAAAAGCGTGGCGCTGCCCTTGCATCAACGGATGCGCGCCTCATCCACGAGGTTTTGCGTCTGCTCGCCGCCAAGGCGCTTGCCATAGGCTGCAAGCTGGTAGACCTCTTGGTCGGCCAGCAGCCATTTCAGTCGGGCTTGCAAGGGTCCACCATCGGAGCCCTGGCCATCCACCAGCACATCAAAACTGTTCTCTGCATCGCCACTGTTGGGCATTGGATGGACTACGGCTTGGCCGATGTTCACCAAGCTGGCCTTGCGCAGACTCGCCATCAGGCGGGCGGCCTGCTCCGGGTCCTTGGCCTTTACGCGGCTGATGGCAAACAGGGCACCCCCTCCTTCGCAACCCGCCATCTCCATGGCCACGGCTTGTCCATCCAGCAGCACCTGTCGGCTGGCGGTATCGGGCTTGCAGGGCAACAGGGTCATGAGCCGCGCCAGGTGCACTTCACGCCAATTGAGACTGGGAGTGCATGCGGCACTGGCAACACACGCAGCGCAGACCGCCCAACAAACCTGCAGCAGGCGACCCGGCGAGCGTGGCAATGCTGCGGCCTGCGCTCTCACTGCAGTGCGCCGAATACTTTGCTCAGGATGGCGCTGCCATAGCCCACCGGGTTGGCGCGTATCTTCTTTTCTTCTTCCGAGATCATGAAGAAAAGGCCGTCCAGCGTCTTGCCAGTGACGTACTGCTGGATGTTGGCATCTTCCTTTTTGACCAGGCCGAACTCCGAGGCCTTGCCTGCGACCGCGTTGTACTTGTCCACCAGGCCCACCTTGGCCGTAGCCTGGGTGACCACCGGCAGGAAGGTGGCTGACAAATCGGTACGTGTCTTGCTGGCAAAGAAGTCGGTGACAGCCGTATTGCCACCACTGAGGATGCCCTTGGCATCGGTGACCGACATGTTTTGCACCGCCTTGAGCAAGAGGTCGCGGGATTGGGGAACAGCCGTTTCTGCGGCACGGTTCATGGAGGTCAGCAACTCGTCCACCTTGTCGCCCTGGCCAAAGGTGCGCAGCAACTGGGCCGCGTCGTTCAGAAAGCCTGGCAAAGGAATGCGTACCTGGGGGTTGCCCAGAAAGCCGTCCTTGGCCCCCAGCAGGCCCACGGCTGACAGAGCGCCTTTTTCGAGGGCTGTCTTCAGGCCCTTGCTCGCATCGGCATTGGTGAGGTCGGCCAGGGAGAGGGCGTGAGCCTGTTGCATGGCAAGGCCCGTCAGGCCCCCAAGCGCAAGCAGGGGAAGGGAATTAAACTGGCGTCTGTCCATGGCACATCCTTTTTGGGTCAGCAAGAATCGGTTCGCGGCCGTCATGGTAGCCTTTTTCGGGGCCGCGACCTCCACACCTTCAAGAGGGCACCTTAGCCATGGGTACAGCAGGAGCGGACACCGCTATGGGGGACGACAACTCGGGCATCCGGATTGCTTCGCCTCAAGGCGCGCCAGATCTGGCGGCAGTACGTGAACTGTTTCGGGAATATGCCCAGGCTCTGAATGTGGACCTGTGTTTCCAGAACTTTGAAGAAGAACTGGCAGCCTTGCCGGGCGAATACACCGCACCCCATGGCGCCCTGCTGCTGGCCAGCGTGTTGGGCGAACCCGCGGGTTGCTGCGCCTTGCGCCAACTCGACAATGTGGATTACGCCAATGCCTGCGAAATGAAGCGGCTGTACGTGCGCCCCGAGTTCCGGGGCTTGGGGCTGGGGCGCAGGCTGGCCGAGGCGATTCTGGACCAGGCCCGGCAATCGGGTTTCAGCTGTGTGCTGCTGGACACCCTGGACGACATGGAGGCCGCGCGGGGCCTCTATGTCGAACTGGGTTTTGAAGACATACCGCCGTATTACTTCAACCCGATTGCAGGAGCGCACTACCTGAAGGCAGCGCTCTGACGGTTGTGTCCGCTCAGGCCTTGGCTTGGGCCAACAAGGTGGCCGCGTCGCTCACCTCGAACTTGCCGGGGCCTTCGTTGTTGAGGGTCACTACTTTGCCGTCCTTGACCAGCATGGAGTAACGGTTGCTGCGCAGGCCCAGGCCCTTGCCGTTCAGGTCCAGGGTCAAGCCGGTGGCCTTGGCGAAGGTGGCATCACCATCGGCCAGCATGCGCACCTTGGTGCCGGTCTTCTGGTCACGCGCCCATGCGCCCATCACAAAAGCGTCGTTCACGCTGATGCACCAGATCTCGTCCACGCCAGCAGCCTTGAAGGCCTCATACGACTCCACATAGCCGGGCACATGTTTGGCCGAGCAGGTGGGGGTGAAGGCACCGGGCAGTGCGAACAGGGCAATGGTCTTGCCGGCTGTGGCCTTGGCCACGTCGACGGCGTTGGGGCCAATGCTGCAGCCTTCGCCTTCCACTTCGGAATATTCCATCAGGGTGGTTGCGGGAAGGGTGTCGCCTACTTGAATCATGGGGTGCTCCAATCAATGTGAATACAGAAAAAACAAAGCAAAACGGCCCACAGTGTGGGCCGTTTATCAAAGTCCTGCAGGGGACCAGTCCAAAGACTTAAACCGCTGCAGCCTTTTGCACCAGACGGGTCGCAACCCAGTTCTTGGTTTTGGAAATCGGACGGCTTTCCGTGATTTCAATCATGTCACCCATCTTGTACTCGCCTTTTTCGTCATGGGCGTGGTACTTGCTGGATTTGCCAACAATCCTGCCGTAGAGCTCGTGCTTGACACGACGCTCGATCAGCACGGTGACTGTCTTGGCACGCTTGTCGCTGACCACCTTGCCAATCAAGGTGCGCTTGAGGGATTTTTTAGCTTCCGTCATGTGTGCTCCTTATTTGGCGGATTTGTCAGCGCTTTGCTTCTCGACAAGAATAGTCTTGGCGCGAGCAATATCGCGGCGCGCAGAGCGCAGCGTAGCGGTGTTGGTGAGTTGTTGCGTGGCTTTTTGCATACGCAGGCCAAAGTGGGCTCGTTGGAGTTCTTTGACTTCGGTTTGCAGACCGGCAACGTCTTTTTGGCGCAGTTCAGTAGCTTTCATTTCTTTAATCTCCTGATTACTGGCCAATCATGCGGGCCACAAAGGTGGTACGCAAAGGCAGCTTGGCAGCAGCCAAACGGAACGCTTCACGGGCCAACTCTTCGGTCACGCCGACGATTTCAAACACGATTTTTCCGGGCTGGATTTCAGCCACGT
>CANCCF010000269.1 GCA_947374485.1 Comamonadaceae bacterium
ATTGCCTGCAAGGCCATTGCCCGCGCCGTCGCCCTGGGCGAACTTGGTGGCGCCATGGGCAACCATGCAGCGGAGAGCGGCGGCTCGGTCAATGTGCAGGGCGAGACGCAGAAAAAACTCGACGTGCTGAGCAACCAGGTGTTTATCCAGCGCACCGAATGGGCCGGCCACCTGGCCGGCATGGCGTCAGAGGAAATGGACCTGCCCTACCAGATCCCGGCGCAGTACCCGCGCGGCAAATACCTCTTGGTGTTTGACCCGCTGGACGGCTCCAGCAACATCGACGTGAACGTGTCGGTGGGCAGCATTTTTTCCATCCTGCGCGGCCCGGACACGGGCGCGGATGTGTGCGAGGCCGACTTCATGCAAAGTGGCGCCAAACAGGTGGCCGCCGGCTACGCCCTGTATGGCCCGACCACCATGCTGGTGCTCACGGTAGGCGACGGCGTCAATGGCTTTACGCTGGACCCGAATCTGGGCGAGTTCATGCTCACCCACCCCAAGCTGCAGATTCCGCAGGACACGCAGGAGTTCGCCATCAACGCCTCCAACAGCCGCTTCTGGGAGGCACCGGTGAAGCGCTATGTGGACGAATGCCTGGCCGGAAAAACCGGGCCACGCGCCAAGGATTTCAATATGCGCTGGATTGCCAGCATGGTGGCCGAGGCGCACCGCATCCTGATGCGCGGCGGCGTGTTTTTGTACCCGCGGGATACCAAGGACAAAGCCAAACCCGGGCGCCTGCGCCTGCTGTACGAGGCCAATCCTATCGGCATGCTGATGGAGCAGGCCGGTGGCCGCGCCTCCACCGGCGAGAAGCCCATGATGGGCGTGCAGCCGACCAGCCTGCACCAGCGCATAGGCCTGGTGTTTGGCTCCAAAAACGAGGTTGAGCGCATAGAGCGCTACCACGCCGAGCCGCAGCAAAAAGAATCGAACACGCCCTTGTTTGCCGAGCGCAGCCTCTTCAGAGACTGAACGTCTCCAGCCCCCTTTCTAACTACAGGAGACAGCCCCCATGTCTGAACGCCATCCCATCATTGCCATCACCGGCTCCAGCGGAGCCGGAACCACCTCGGTGACGCGCACCTTCGAGAACATCTTTCGCCGCGAAAACGTGGACGCCGCCGTCATCGAAGGCGACAGCTTCCACCGCCACGACCGCAAGGAAATGAAAATCCGCCTGGCCGAGGCCGAGGCCCAGGGCAACAAAAACTTCAGCCACTTCGGCCCCGAGAACAATATGTTCCCCGAGCTCGAAGCCCTGTTTCGCGACTACGCCGCCACCGGCACCGGCAAGCGCCGCAAGTACCTGCACGACAGCGAAGAGGCCGCCCCCTACCAACAGGAGCCCGGCACCTTCACGCCCTGGGAAGACGTGCCTGCCGACACCGACCTGCTGTTCTACGAAGGCCTGCACGGCGCCGTGGTCACGCCCGAAGTCAACATCGCCCAGCACCCCGACCTGCTGATTGGCGTGGTGCCGGTGATCAACCTGGAGTGGATCCAGAAACTCTGGCGCGACAAGTCCAAGCGCGGCTACAGCACCGAGGCCGTGACCGACACCATCCTGCGCCGCATGCCCGACTATGTGAACTACATCTGCCCGCAGTTCATGCACACCCACGTGAACTTCCAGCGCGTGCCCATGGTGGATACCAGCAACCCGTTTATTTCGCGCGACATTCCCTCGCCCGATGAGAGCATGGTGGTGATCCGCTTTGCCAAGCCCAAGGGTATCGACTTTCAGTACCTGCGCAGCATGATCGACGGCAGCTTCATGAGCCGCGCCAACACCATCGTGGTGCCTGGCGGCAAGATGGAATTGGCCATGCAGTTGATATTCACACCGTTCATCTGGCGCATGATGGAACGCAAGAAGCGGGGAGCCTGATATGAGCCAGCAACCTACTCCCGAGATGGCCCGCAACATGGCCAACGCAATTCGCATGCTGGCCGTGGACGCGGTGGAAAAGGCCAAGTCCGGCCACCCCGGCGCGCCCATGGGCATGGCCGATATTGCCGAGGTGCTGTGGAACCGCCACCTCAAGCACAACCCGAGTAACCCGCACTGGATGGACCGCGACCGCTTTGTGCTGAGCAACGGCCACGGCTCCATGCTGCTGTACGCTCTTCTGCACCTGACCGGTTACGACCTGCCCATGGAGGAACTCAAAAACTTCCGCCAGCTGCACAGCAAGACGCCAGGCCACCCGGAAGTGGACGTCACCCCCGGCGTGGAAACCACCACCGGCCCGCTGGGCCAGGGCCTGGCCAATGCCGTGGGCATGGCGCTGGCCGAAAAACTGTTGGCCGCCGAATTCAACCAGGGCGACCACACCGTGGTGGACCACAACACCTACGTCTTTATGGGCGACGGCTGTTTGATGGAGGGCATCAGCCACGAGGTCTGCTCGCTGGCCGGCACCTTGAAGCTGTCCAAGCTGATTGCGTTTTATGACGACAACGGCATCTCGATTGACGGCCATGTGGAAGGCTGGTTTACCGACAACACACCGCAGCGCTTTGCTGCCTATGGCTGGAACGTCATCCCCGCGGTCAACGGCCACAACCCGGCTGCGCTGGATGCGGCCGTGCGCGCTGCGCAGGCCCAAGCTGCGCTGCCCGGCGGACGGCCCACGCTGATTTGCTGCAAGACCATCATCGGCATGGGCTCACCCAACAAGGCCGGCACGCACGATGTGCATGGCGCAGCCTTGGGTGCTGCGGAAGTGGCTGCCACCCGTGCGGCCCTGGGCTGGACCGCGCCCCCGTTTGAAATCCCGCAGGACATTGCCACGGCCTGGAATGCCCTGGCGCGCGGCCAAGCGGCCGAGCGCGCCTGGCGCACCCGCTTTGAGGCCTACCGCTCGGAATTCCCGGCGCGCGCGGCCGAACTGGAGCGGCGCATGGCGGGCGACTTGCTGCCCGCTTTTGCCGAGCAACTGCCCGCACTGCTGGCCGCCATTGCCGCCAAGCCCGACCCTGTGGCCACACGCAAGGCCAGCCAGAATGCGCTGGATGTGCTGGCGCCCTTGTTACCGGAGTTCTTTGGCGGTAGTGCGGATTTGACCGGCTCCAACCTGACCAACTTCAAGGGCTGCGTCAAAGCCGGTGTTAATGAAACAGGGCAGTTCCAGCCTGGCAACCACATGAGCTACGGTGTGCGCGAATTTGGCATGGCCGCCATGATGAATGGCATGGCCCTGCACGGCGGCTACCTCCCTTACGGCGGCACCTTTCTCACTTTCAGCGACTACAGCCGCAACGCCGTGCGCATGGCCGCCCTGATGAAGCGCCGCGTGATCCACGTCTTCACCCACGACAGCATAGGCCTGGGCGAAGACGGCCCCACGCACCAGAGCGTGGAGCACATTCCCTCGCTGCGCATCATCCCCGGCCTGGACGTGTGGCGCCCAGCCGATGGACTGGAAACAGCCGTGGCCTGGGCCAGCGCCATCGAACGCAAGGACGGCCCCAGCGCCCTGTGCCTGTCGCGCCAAAACCTGCCGCGCCTGAGCAGTGCCGACATGGCCGCGCGCATACGCCGCGGCGGCTATGTGCTCTCCGACATGGAAGGTGCGCAGGCCGTGATCCTCTCCACCGGCTCCGAGCTGGAGCTGGCTATTGCAGCCCAGGCCACGCTGGCGGCCGAGGGCATTCCCACCCGTGTGGTCTCCATGCCCTGCAGCAATGTGTTTGACCGCCAGACCCACGCCTACCAGGACCAGGTGCTGCCGCTGGACCTGCCCGGCGTGGCCATAGAGGCCGCACACCCCGACTTCTGGCGCAAGTACGTGGGCCGCACCGGCATGGTGATTGGCATGGCCAGCTTTGGCGAGTCGGCACCGGCCAAAGACCTCTACCAGCACTTTGGCATCACGGCCGAGCGCGTGGTCACCGCCGTGCACCTGCTGGTGAACCGGGCACAGAGCGCTACTGCTGCGCGTTCGCCGGAGCGGGAGATTCCGGCACAGATCCTGGCCTCGTCGAACTGAAGGAGCGGCGCATGTCTCTTCCCTATGACCTGGTCCTGTTCGACCTGGATGGCACGCTGATTGCCACCGCCCCCGAAATTTGCGACGCCGTCAACGACACCTTGCGCCGCTTCGATCTGGTGGAGGTGAGCCTGCAGCAGGTCAACGACTGGATCGGCCACGGCACACACGCGCTCTTGGTGCAGGCCCTGGCCTTTAGCGGTGGCGTGTCTGCTGCCAGCGTGCGCAAGAGTGAAACCCTGCCGGCCATTGCCGCCGAATTCGACATCCACTACCAGCGCCGTTGCGGCACCCGCAGCCATCTGTACCCGCACGTGCGTGAGACGCTGACCACCTTGAGAGCGCAGGGCGTGAAGCTGGCCGTGGTGACCAACAAGGAGGCGCGCTACACGCGCACCGTGCTGGACGCGCACCAGCTCATGCCGCTGTTGGACTGGGTGGTCAGCGGTGACACCCTGGCCACCAAAAAGCCCGACCCGGCCGGCATCCTTGCTTGTCTGGACAAGTTTGGCGTGGCCCGCGCGCGCGCGCTGTTTGTGGGCGACTCCAGCATCGACGTGGCCACGGCGCGCAACGCCGGCATCGCGGTCTGGGCGCTGCCCTATGGCTACAACATGGGACAGCCCATTGAGGGCTGTGGTCCAGATCGCGTAATTGCAGATTGCTCGACGCTGATATCGGCCTGAACCCGCTCACTCAACCGCTCAGTGCCTCCGTTTTTTTTATTGGTATGGAAGGACTTATTTCATGGCTATCAAGATTGGTATCAACGGCTTCGGCCGCATCGGCCGTAACGTGCTGCGCTCCGCGCTGCAAAACTTCAGCGACATCGAAGTGGTCGGCATCAACGACCTGCTCGAGCCCCATTACCTGGCCTACATGCTGCAGTAC
>CANCCF010000270.1 GCA_947374485.1 Comamonadaceae bacterium
GGGGTAGCGGGCTGGGTGGTGGTTTTGTGCGCCGTGCTCATGCCCGCGCCGCCAAAATCGCCGCCGCCACTTCGGCAAAGCCGGCACCACGCGCCGCAGCGCTGACATAGCGCGGCCGGTGCGACAGCGCGGCTGCCACGCCGTGGATATTGGCCACGCCCACGCTGTGGATGCCGTGCTCGAACAAGGCCACATCGTTGCCCGAGTCGCCCACAAACACCCAGCGCTCGCGCTCGTCGCTCAGGTTGCGGCCCAGCAACTGCTGCGCAATCCAGCAGGCGCCGCGCCATTTGTTGAAGAGCCCAAAGCAGCCGTGGATGTGGATGCTGCTCACCGTGGTGTGCATGCCCTCGGCCTGCAGGATGGCCACTACCTGCGCCACCTGTGCGGGTGTGAGCTGCGCGAACTCAGCGGCGTCAAAGGCCAGATCGGTCTCGCGCCCATTGCTGTCGCGGGTGACTTGCGCCTCTGGCACCTCGGCCTGGATGCGCCCGGCCACGGCGCGCATGCGCGCCCGGTTGCGCGCGCGCAGCGGCGCTTCCTGCTGGTAGATCTTGTGGCGCCGGCCGGGCGAGCCCACCCAGGCTACGGCACCGTTCTCGGCCACCAGCGCGTGCACCGGCCAGGCCGCTTGTCCTTGTGCTGGGTCGCCGTTCGCCAAGGCTTCGCACCAGCCTATGGGGCGCCCGGTGATGGCGATCACCACCAGGCCGGCCGCCTGCAGATCGGCCAAGGCCTGCAGGGCATCCGGCGTGATGGCGCCGTGCGTGGTGAGCGTGTCGTCAATGTCGGTGAACACGCCCACCAGGTTGTGGCGCGCGGCCAGCGGCCAGTCGACAAGCGGCAGCATGGGCCGCCTCAACCTGCCGACTGCAAGGCCAGGCCCGCATGCTCGCGCAGCGGATGGAAATGGATTTTGGGAAAACGCTCCTGCGCCAGCCGCACGTCATAGGGGCTGGTGCACAGATAGGCCAGGGTGTCGGCCGCGTCCTTGGCCATGCGCTGCGGGTAGGCGTAGACAAACTCCTGCAGCTCTTTGGGGCTGTCGGCGGTGATCCAGCGCGCGCCGGTGTACTGGCTGCCCTCTAACCGGATGTCGGCGTCGTACTCGCCCTTGAGGCGGTGCTGCACCACTTCAAACTGCAGCTGGCCCACGGCGCCCAGCAGCATGTTGCCGCCCATCTCGGGCTTGAAGACCTGGATGGCGCCTTCCTCGCCCAACTGGGCCAGGCCTTGTTGGAGTTGCTTGGTGCGCAGCGGGTTTTTCAGTACCACCGTCATGAACATTTCGGGCGCAAAGAAGGGCAGACCGGTGTACATCAGGTTGATGGATCCGTCGGTGATGGTGTCGCCCAGCTGCACACCGCCGTGGGTGGTAAAGCCGACGATGTCACCGGCATAGGCCTCTTCCACGGCTTCGCGGCGCTGGCTCATGAAAGTCACCACGCTGGTGGGGCGCAGCTCTTTTGACGTGCGCATGACTTTCAGCTTCATGCCCGGCGTGTACTTGCCGGAGGCCATGCGCACAAAGGCAATGCGGTCGCGGTGGTTGGCGTCCATATTGGCCTGCACCTTGAAGACCACGCCGCTAAAGGCCTCGTCATCCGGCTGCACTTCCTTCACCACCGGCTGGCGGTTGACCACGGTGGTGCTGGTGCGGCTTTGCGGTGCGGGGGCCAGGTCCACCAGCGCGTCCAATACTTCCATCACACCAAAATTATTCACGCCGGAGCCGAAGAACACGGGCGTCTGCTTGCCCGCCAGAAAGGCCGCATGGTCCCAGGCCGGGGAGGCGCCAGTGGCCAGCTCCATACTCTCGATGGCCGTGGTCCATTCATTGCCAAAGCGCTTGGCCAGTGAGGCGGCGTCGTTCAGCGGCACGGTGTCAAAGTCTTGCGGGCGGCGTTCGCTGCCGCTCTCAAACACCGTCATGGCCTGGGTGCGCAAATTGATGATGCCGCCAAAGCCTTTTCCTTGTCCCACTGGCCAGGTCATGGGCACGCAGGGCATGCCCAGCTCGCGCTCGATTTCGTCCAGGATGTCCAGCGGCTCGCGCACCTCGCGGTCCATCTTGTTCACAAAGGTGATGATGGGTGTGTCGCGCTGGCGGCAGACCTCGATCAGTCGGCGCGTTTGCGCCTCCACACCGTTGGCCGCGTCAATCACCATCAGGGCCGAGTCCACGGCGGTCAGCACGCGGTAGGTGTCTTCCGAAAAATCCTTGTGCCCGGGCGTGTCCAGCAGATTGATGACGTGCTCGCGGTAGGCCATTTGCATCACCGAGGAGGCCACCGAGATGCCACGTTGCTTTTCGATCTCCATCCAGTCGGAAGTGGCGTGGCGCGTGGCCTTGCGCGCCTTGACGGAGCCAGCAATCTGGATCGCGCCGGAGAACAGCAGCAGTTTTTCCGTCAGCGTGGTCTTGCCGGCGTCCGGGTGGGAAATGATGGCGAAGGTGCGGCGGCGGCGGGTTTCGGGGGCGAATGACAAGGTGGGGTCCAAAAAGGCGGCGCCGCAAGGGCGAACCCGTGATTTTAGTTTGTTCAGCAACAGGACTCCCCTTGTTGCACAGCTGCGGTGTTGCTGGTAACCGCCATGTAACCCATGCTAGGGAAAGTACTGCTTCCATCCAAAAACGTTTTCGGCACAATCAAAAACGTTTTTGGAAGCCGATTCTGGTTTCCCAACCAGGAGCCTTCCCCATGAGTCAGTCTGACGTCCGCCTGCGCGGCATCCAGAAAAGCTACGGCAAAGTGCACGTCATCCATGGCGTGGATCTCGATATCGAGCCGGGCGAGTTCACGGTGTTTGTGGGGCCTTCGGGCTGCGGCAAAACCACACTGTTGCGCATGATTGCCGGGCTGGAAGAAATCTCGGGCGGCACGCTCAACATCAATGGCCAGTCGGTCAATGAGCTGCCACCCAGTGAACGCGGTGTGGCCATGGTGTTCCAGAGCTACGCGCTCTACCCGCACAAGACGGTGTTCGACAACATGGCCTTTGCGCTCAAGATTGCCAAGGTGCCCAAGGAAGAGATTGAAAAGCGCGTGCATGCGGCCGCTGCCATTCTGCAATTGGAAGACTACTTGCAGCGCCTGCCCAAGGCCCTCTCGGGCGGCCAGCGCCAGCGCGTGGCCATTGGCCGCGCCATCGTGCGCAACCCCAAGGTGTTTCTGTTTGACGAGCCCCTGAGCAACCTGGACGCGGCCCTGCGCACCAAGATGCGGGTGGAGCTGGCCACGCTGCACCGCACCTTGGGTGCGACCATGATTTATGTCACCCACGACCAGGTGGAGGCCATGACCCTGGCCGACAAGATTGTGGTGCTCAACAAGGGCCGGGTGGAGCAAGTCGGTGCGCCGCTGGATCTCTACAACAAACCCGCCAGCCTGTTTGTGGCGGGCTTTATCGGTTCGCCGCAAATGAATTTCATTGCCGGTGACTTTGCCGCACAGCGCGGCGGCGCCACCGTCGGCATACGCCCGGAAAACCTCAAGGTGCAGGCCGGTGGGCCCATACAGGGCACGCTGCGCCATTCAGAAAAACTGGGCAATGAGACCTTTGCCTATGTGAACGCGGGTGCCATGGGCGAGATCACTGCGCGCATGGACGGCACGTTGCCGCTGGAGCCCGGCAACACGATCGAGCTGGCGTTTGCGCCAGAGCACCTCTACCGCTTCAACGCGGAAGGCAAAAGTATTTAAACCAAGTTTTGCTTTGCGGATAGGCCGCCAAGTATTTTCAGGAGACGACACGTATGTTCAATAAAACCGCAATCGCTGCTGGCACCCTGCTGGCCCTGGGTGCCATCGCCACCCCCACCCTGGCGGCCGACTACAAGGGCCCGGACCTCAAGGGCGAGGTGGTCACCATCACCTGCCCCTGGACCGGTGCCGAAGAGGGCATCTTCCAGAAGGTGATTGACACCTTCCAGAAGGCCACGGGCGCCACCGTGAAGCACTCCTGCTCGCAGAGTTCCGAGCAGCAAATCGTCATTGACATCAAGGCCGGTTCGCCCACCAATATCTCGGTGTTTCCCCAGCCCGGCCTGGCCGCCAACATGGCCGCCATCGGTGGCCTGACGCCTCTGGGCCCCAAGGCACAAGACTTCGTCAAAAAGAACTACGCCGCAGGCAAGTCCTGGGCAGATCTCGGCACCTACAAGAACAAGGCGGGCAAGGAAGAGTTTTACGGCCTGTTCTACAACGTCAATGTGAAGAGCCTGGTCTGGTACATCCCCGAGAACTTCAAGGAAAAGGGCTACAAAGTGCCCAAGACCATGGAAGAACTGCAGGCCCTGACCAAGAAAATGGCCGCTGACGGCGGTGCCAAGCCCTGGTGTATCGGTTTGGGCAGCGACGCGGCTACCGGCTGGCCTGCTACCGACTGGGTGGAAGACATGATGTTGCGCCTGCATTCCCCCGAGGTGTATGACGGTTGGGTCAACAACACCGTCAAGTTCAACGACCCGCGCGTGATTGAGGCCATTGAGGCCTACGGCTGGTTTGCCAAGAACGACGCCTATGTGGACGGCGGCGCCAAGGCTGTGGCCACGGTGAGTTTCAAGGACAGCCCCAAGGGCCTGTTTGGTTCGCCACCCAAGTGCTATATGCACCGCCAGGCCAGCTTCATTCCGGCTTTCTTCCCTGAAGGCAAGGCCAGCGATGCGGACTTCTTCTACTTCCCCTCCTTTGCCAGCAAGAAGCTGGGCAACCCGGTGGAAGGTGGCGGCACCATCATGACCATCACCAAGGACAGCAAGGGTGCGCGCGCCTTCATGGAGTACCTGCAGCACCCCCAGGCACATGAAATCTGGATGGCCGAGGGCGGCTTCCTGACACCGCACAAGGGTGTGGACCTGGCCAAGTACAA
>CANCCF010000271.1 GCA_947374485.1 Comamonadaceae bacterium
CACCGGTGCGCATTTCCGAGCGTTGCAGGGATTCTTCAAATAGGGCTGCGAAAGATTCTGACATTGGTTTTGCAGTTTGCACTGCGGGGTTAAGTTATCGAACCCCAGGGCTGGTGCGCTGTCGCGCGAAAAGAGCTCTGGGGGCCAAAATCAGCAAGGCCGTGAAGCCCTGCTTGTTCACAAAGCCCTGAGGCTTTGTTTTTTGCTTTTCAGGCGGACCTGAAAGGCTGTTTGCCTTGCCACCAGTCCAATACGATTTCTACGGAGGCTTGCACCGTCAAATCGGAGTTGTCCAGGAGCTTGGCATCGACTGCGGGCTGCAAGGGCGCGACACTCCGGGAGGTGTCCCGGGCGTCGCGCGCCTCCAAGTCTGCGCGAAGACTGTCGAGTGTAGCCGCAATCCCCTTTGAAATCAATTGCTTATAGCGCCGCTCGGCGCGGCACGCAGCACTGGCCGTGAGGAACACCTTGAGGGGCGCGGTGGGGAAGATGATGGTGCCCATGTCGCGCCCATCGGCCACCAGGCCGGGCAGCTGCCGAAAGTTGCGCTGGAAGTCCACCAGCGCTGCGCGCACCATCGGAAAGGCCGAAACGCGCGAGGCGTTCATGCCGGCTTCTTCGGTGCGGATGGCCTCGCTCACGTCCTCACCATCCAGCAGGATGTGGCTGCCCGCAAAGCGGATGGGCAGGCCATGCAGCAGGTCGACAATGGCTTGCTGGTGGCCGACTTCGAGAGCGATGCCAGCGCGTGTGGCGGCCAGGCCGGTGATGCGGTAGAGCGAACCCGAGTCCAGAAAGTGGTAGCCCAGCTTCTCGGCCAGCACTGCCGCCAGCGTGCCCTTGCCAGAGGCCGTGGGGCCGTCCATACACAGCACAGGGATGGCGTCGGTGTTGGCGTGGGCGACCGAGAACAGCGCCTCAAAATAATCCGGAAAGGTCTTGGCCACGCACTTGGGGTCTTCGATGCGCACCGGCAGACCTGCAGGATTGAAGGCGGCCAGCGAGAAGCACATGGCCACGCGGTGGTCGTCGTAAGTGTGGATGCTGCCTGCCGCCCAATGTTCTGCGCAGACCGGTGGCGTGACCGCGATGAAGTCCGCGCCTTCGACGACCTGGGCGCCGAGCTTGCGCAGCTCAGTGGCCATGGCGGCAATGCGGTCGGTTTCCTTGACGCGCCAGCTCGCGATGTTGGTCAAGGTGGTGGTACCGTCCGCATACAAGGCCATGACGGCCAGGGTCATGGCCGCGTCGGGGATGTGGTTGCAGTCCAGGCTAATGGCCTTGAGGGGCCAGGCGCCGCGCTTGATGTGCAACCAGTTGGGGCCGCTTTCGATTTGCGCGCCCATCATGCGGGCGGCGTCGATGAAGCGGATGTCGCCCTGGATCGAGTCCGCCCCCACACCCTGCAAGCGGATGCCACTTTGGCCGCCCCTGCTTGCGGCAATCGCACCCAGCGCAATGAAGTAGCTGGCACTCGATGCATCGGCCTCCACATGCAAGGCACCGGGCGAGCGCAGCTTGCTTCCTGCTGGAATGGTGAAACGCTGCCAGCCGCCGCGCTGCACAGCAACGCCAAAACGTGCAAGCAGGTTCAGGGTGATTTCGATGTAAGGGCGCGAGATCAGCTCGCCGACCACCTCGATCACAATGTCTTTGGCCGCAACCAAGGGCAGGGCCATCAGCAAGGCCGTCAAAAATTGGCTGGAGACATCGCCGCGCACTTGAATCGGTTTGTCGAGGTTCAGCACCGGTGTGCCAATACGCAGCGGCGGAAAGCCGTCGTTGCCGAGGTAATCGATGCTGCAACCGAGCTGGCGCAGGGCGTCCACCAGGTCGCCAATCGGGCGCTCGTGCATGCGGGGGATGCCGCCCAGCTCAAAGTGGCCACCCAGCACCGCCAGCGCGGCGGTCAGTGGCCGCATGGCGGTACCCGCATTGCCCAAAAACAACTTGGCTTCTTGCGCCAGCAGCTTGCCGCCCAGGCCGGTGATGTTGACCATGGCACCGTGTTGTTCAATGGCGCAACCCAAAGCCTTGAGTGCCACCAGCATGACGCGGGTGTCATCGCTATCGAGCAGGTCATGGATGGTGGTGACCCCCTCGCACAGGGCGGCCATCAGCAGCACGCGGTTGGAAATGCTCTTGGAGCCTGGCAGGGTGACGCTGCCTGCGGCGGCGTCCAGCGGGGGGAGGTCCAGAAATTCGGTGGAATACATCAGGGTGTCAGGGTCAAGGTCTGTTTTTCAGGGTTTGTTTTTGGAGTTCATGCTCCAGCGCGCGCGGGTCATGCTGGCCTGCTCAATCAGGCCATCCAGACCGGTTATGTTGGCGCTGGAAATCATGGCTTCCAGATCTTGCAGGTTGCGCAGGAAAATTTTGCTTTGTGCCAGCAGCTCTTCGCGGTTGGACAACAAAATGTCGCGCCATACCTTGGGGTCGCTGGCGGCAATGCGGGTGAAGTCCCGAAAGCCCGGCCCGGCCAGAGAGAGGTAGTCCTGCCCCTCGGGCTGGCCCGCAATCGCGTTCATCAGCGCAAAGGCAATCAGGTGCGGCAGGTGGCTCACGGCCGCATAAGAGGCATCGTGCTGCTCCGGCGTCATGCTCAGTACCCTGCAGCCCAGACGGGTCCACAGTTCATGGGCCTTTTGCAATTGCGGCGTCAGCGTGCGGTCAATCGGCGTCAGGATGACCTGCTTGCCAGCGTAAAGGTCCGCATCGGCATGTTCAATGCCTGCGACTTCCTTGCCCGCAATCGGGTGCGCTGGCACAAACAGGCCCACGTGTTCACGCAGCGCGCGGCGTGCGGCGTCCACCACATCGCGCTTGGTGGAGCCTACGTCCATGATCAGCATGTCGGGTGTGACCAAGTGCTTGATGGTCTTGAAGGTGGCCTCCGTGGCCGAGACCGGCACAGCGATGAGCACGATGTCTGCACCCGACACGGCCAGCAGTGCGGACGGCGCCTCCACATCAATCACGCCCATCTGGCGCGCTCGCTCGGTGGTGCTGGGTGATTTGCTGTAGCCCACCACCCGTTTCACCAGCCCGGCCTGCTTGAGCGCCAGCGCAAACGAGCCACCCATCAGGCCGCAGCCGATCAATCCCAGTTGTTCAAACATGGCACTTCCTGTGCAGTTAGCGGTTAATCGGCCAGCGGGTAGGTACCCAGCACCTTGTAGAAGGCGCAGATGCCGCGCAAATCCTGCAGGGCTGCGGCCACGTGCGCCTCGGAGGGGTGACCCTGCAGATCGATATAGAAAAAATATTCCCACTGGCCGGAGCGGGCAGGGCGCGACTCGAAGCGCGTCATCGATACACCGTGCTGCTTCAAGGGCACCAGCATGTCGTGCACAGCGCCGGGCCGGTTGGGCACGGACACCACCAGGCTGGTGCAGTCCTTGCCCGAGGCCTGTGGCGCGGGCATGACGGCAGGCAGGCAGACCATGACAAAACGGGTGCGATTAAAGGCCTCGTCCTGGATGGCTTGGGCGGCGATGTGCAGGCCAAACTCAGCACCTGCGCGTTCGCTGGCAATGCCTGCCCAGGCCGGGTTGGCCGCCGCAAGGCGCGCGCCCTCGGCGTTGCTGGACACGGCGCGGCGCTCCGCGTGGGGCAAATGGGTGCCAAGCCAGTGCTGGCACTGCGCCAGCGCCTGCGGGTGGGCCAGCACCACTTCGATGCCGTCCAGCGAAGCTTCGGTGCGCAGCAGGTGGTGGCGCACCAGCAGGCTGATTTCACCCACGATGTGCAGCGGGGAATTCAGCAGCAAATCGAGCGAGCGGGTGACCACGCCTTCGGTGCTGTTCTCCACCGGAATGACGCCAAACTCGGCCGCACCTGAACTGGCCGCGTGGAACACTTCGTCAAAGTTGGCGCAGGGAACGTGCTGGATGCTGGAGCCAAAAAAGCGCAATGCCGCTTCTTCGCTGTAGGTGCCCTTGGGGCCCAGATAAGCCACGCGCTGCGGCGCTTCGAGCGCCCTGCAGGCCGACATAATCTCGCGCCAGATCAGCGCCAGGCTGGCGTCTTTGAGCGGCCCCTGGTTGGCGCTTTGCAGGCCATGGATGACTTGCGCCTCGCGCTCGGGCCGGAAGATGGGGGAGCCGTCACCGCGCTTGAGTTCACCCACCTCGTTGGCCAGGGCGGCGCGGCGGTTCAGGGCGGTGAGCAATTCCTGGTCGACCGCGTCGATCAGCACGCGAAGTTCGGAAAGGGTTTTGGCCATGGGTGCTTTATCCGTGGGTGCGTTCAAACGCCTGCAGGTAGGCGCACAGGGTCTGCACACCAGCCAAGGGCAGGGCGTTGTAGATGCTGGCGCGCATGCCGCCAACCGATTTATGGCCCTTGAGCTGCAGTAAACCAGCTTCCTTGGCTCCGGCCAGGAAGGCCTCATTCTGGGTTTCGTCACGCAGAAAAAAGGGCACATTCATGCGCGAGCGGCAGTCGGCCTTTACGTGATTGACATACAGGCCCGAGCCATCGATGGTGCGGTACAGCAGCTCGGCCTTGGCCACATTGGCCGCTTCCATGGCGGCGATGCCACCCTGGCGCTTGAGCCACTGAAACACCAGACCGGCCATGTAGATGGCATAGGTGGGGGGCGTGTTGTACATGGACTGGTTGTCCGCCACCGTTTTGTAGTTGAAGGCGCTGGGGCAAATGGCCAGGGCATGGCCCAGCAGGTCTTCGCGCACCACCACCAGCGTCAGCCCGGCCGGGCCCAGGTTTTTTTGCGCGCCACCAAAGGCCAGGCCTACACGGCTCCATTCCACAGGGCGCGAGGCCACATGCGATGAAAAATCGATCACCAACTCGGCCTGCGAGCCCAGTGCCTTGAAGTCGGGCAGGCTGTG
>CANCCF010000272.1 GCA_947374485.1 Comamonadaceae bacterium
ACCTTTTATCCTATGGCGATTGTTGTCAATAAACCCCTGCCCGAGTTCGAAGCCAATGCGACCGGGGGGATCAAGGTGACCAACACCTCCCACAATGGCAAGACCATGGTGCTGTACTTTTACCCGAAAGACAATACCCCTGGTTGCACCACGGAAGCCATGCAGTTCCGTGACAAGTACAAGGACTTTGTGAAGGCCGGTGCCACCGTGTTTGGTGTTTCCCGCGACAACATGAAGTCGCACGACGAATTCAAGACGAAGCTGGAACTGCCCTTCGAACTGATTGCCGACACCGAAGAAAAAATGTGCCACATGTTCGGTGTGGTCAAGAACAAGATCATGTACGGCAAGAAGGTCAAGGGCATTGAACGCAGCACCTTCCTCGTGGGGGCCGACGGCCTGCTCAAGGAAGAGTGGCGTGGTCTCAAAGTGCCCGGCCATGTGGACGAAGTGCTCAAGTCGGTCAAGCTTCTCAACAAAAAAGCGGCCTGAGCTGCCACACTGGGGTCTGCAGATTATTTTTGCGGCACGCACTCTGGCAGTGTCTTGAAGCTTATGCATAATGGGCTACATGCCGTTGACCCCTGAGACCGCGCTCATTACAAAAGCCACCTTGGCTCAAGGTGGCTTTTGTACTTTTACGGCATAGCTTTTTCTTCAACCTTCTTCACGAGCCACACCCACATGCCACTGCCCCCTGCCCCATCCAAGCGCGCCGACAGCCTGCCTGCCAAGGCCTTTGACGCCAGCGCGCAACTGGCCAACCGCCCCGCCCGCAAGGCCGCACGGGTTGTGGATCTGCCGCAGCACCCGGGAGTGGTAGTTCCGCTGTTGCAGGCAACAAGCCATGCCATCATCCAACCGGTCGCCAAGGAACTTCCCAAGCTGGTACCGCAGCCCAATGCGGTGGAGACGGTCGTGCGTGCAGAGAAGCCTGCTGCACTGAAGCCAGCGGGTGCCAGCAAGCGTGGCAAGCGCGTTCACACCGGCCCGACCAAGCTCTTTGTGCTTGACACCAATGTGCTGATGCACGACCCGATGTGCCTGTTCCGCTTTGAAGAGCACGACATCTATCTGCCCATGATCGTGCTCGAAGAGCTGGACGGCCACAAGAAGGGCATGACGGAAGTGGCCCGCAATGCGCGCCAGACCAGCCGCACGCTGGACGCCTTGGCGGGCACGCCTGGCGCTGATATCTCGGCCGGTTTCCAATTGGCCAGCACCGGCCATCGCGAAGCCCGCGGCAAGCTGCTGTTCCAGACACAATCACTGGACTACGCCCTGCCCACCAGTCTGCCCCAGGGCAAGGCCGACAACCAGATTCTGGGTGTGGTGGAGGCCCTTAGCAAGCGCTATGCGCCGCGTGAGGTGGTGTTGGTGTCGAAGGACATCAACATGCGCGTCAAGGCGCGCGCCCTGGGCCTGGCCACCGACGATTACCAGAACGACAAGACGCTGGAAGACGGCGACCTGCTGTACTCCGGTGCCCTCGCCCTGCCTACCGACTTCTGGGCCACCCACGGCCAGAGCGTGGAGAGCTGGCAGCAGGGCCAGCACACCTTTTACAAGGTGGATGGCCCCTCAGTGCCCGGCATGCTGATCAACCAGTTTGTCTACTTCGAGTCCCCTGGCGAGCCCAGCCTGTATGCCCGTGTGACCGAGATCCGCGGCACCACGGCCGTCCTCAAAACACTCAAAGACTTCAACCACCTGAAAAACGCGGTGTGGGGTGTGACCACCCGCAACCGCGAGCAGAACTTCGCCATGAACCTGCTGACCGACCCGGAAGTGGACTTCGTAACGCTCACCGGCACGGCTGGCACCGGCAAGACCCTGATGGCACTGGCAGCTGGCCTGACGCAGGTGCTGGACGACCGCCGCTATACCGAAATCATCGTCACCCGCGCCACCGTGAGTGTGGGCGAGGACATCGGCTTTTTGCCAGGCACCGAAGAGGAAAAGATGGGCCCTTGGATGGGCGCGCTGGACGACAACCTCGAAGTGCTGGGCAAGACCGACACCAGCGCCGGTGAATGGGGGCGTGCCGCCACCAACGAGCTGATCCGCAGCCGCATCAAGATCAAGAGCATGAACTTCATGCGCGGGCGCACGTTTTTGAACAAGTACGTGATCATCGACGAGGCGCAGAACCTGACACCCAAGCAGATGAAGACCTTGATCACGCGTGCAGGCCCCGGCACCAAGATCATTTGCATGGGCAACCTGGCCCAGATCGACACGCCCTACCTGACTGAGGGCTCGTCGGGCCTGACCTTTGCCGTGGACCGCTTCAAGGGCTGGCCGCACGGCGGGCACATCACATTGGCGCGCGGTGAGCGTTCCAGGCTCGCAGATTTTGCGAGCGAAGTGCTCTGATCAGTAGTCCCCGCTGCCGCCACTGGCCAGGTTTTCGAACTTGGTGATGTTGCGCAGGAAGGCCAGCTTAACGGTCCCGGTGGGACCGTTTCGCTGTTTGGCGATGATGACCTCGGCCACGCCTGGCTCCTTGCAGGCTTCCTTGGTGTAGTACTCATCGCGGTAGATGAAGACGATGATGTCGGCATCCTGCTCAATGGCGCCGGACTCACGCAAGTCGCTCATCATGGGGCGCTTGTCGGGGCGCTGCTCCACGCTGCGGTTGAGCTGCGAGAGCGCAATCACCGGGCATTTGAGTTCGCGTGCCAGCATCTTCAGGCCCCGCGAAATTTCGCCCAGCTCGGTGGCGCGGTTGTCACCGCCGTCGCTGGAACTGCCGCTCATGAGCTGCAGGTAATCGACCACGATCAGGCCGAGCTGCCCATACTGGCGCGACAGGCGCCGGGCATTGGCACGCACTTCGCTGGAGGTCAGACCCGGGCTCTCGTCGATGTGCAGGGATATGGTGCGCAGCTTCTCCACCGCCTCGGTCAGCCGTGGCCACTCCTCATCGGTGAGCTTGCCGGTGCGCAGGTGGCCCTGGTCGATGCGACCGATGGAGCCGACAATACGCACGGCGAGCTGCGCCGCCCCCATTTCCATGGAGAACACGGCCACTGGCAGGCCCTCGTTCAAGGCCACGTTTTCGGCGATGTTGATGGCCAGGGCCGTCTTGCCCATGGATGGGCGGGCTGCCAGCACAATCAGGTCACCGGCCTGCAGGCCCGCGGTCTGGCGGTCGAAATCATAAAAGCCGGTGCGCACGCCGGTCACGTCGTTGGGGTTGTCCGCCATCTCCTGGACCCGGTCCAGCAAATTGACCACCAGCGTGTCCATGCCCTGGAAGCCCTGCTTGTTGCGCTTGCCCTGCTCGCCGATGTTGAAGATCTTCTGTTCGGACTCGTCCACGATCTGCGACACCGCCCTGCCCTGCGGGTTGAAGGCGTTGGTGGCGATTTCATCACTGGCGCTGACCAGTTTGCGCAGGATGGAGCGGTCGCGCACGATCTCGGCGTAGCGGCGGATATTGCTGGCGCTAGGCACGTACTGCGCCAGCGAATTCAGGTAGGCCAGGCCGCCAATTTCTTCGGCCTTGCCCTGGCTTTGCAGGTGCTCATAGACCGTGATCACATCGGCGGGCTTGCTGCCATTCACCAGGGTGCCAATGGCGCCATAGATCAGCTTGTGTTCGTAGCGGTAAAAGTCGCTCTCCACCAGCACGTCACCCACCCGGTCCCAGGCATCGTTGTCCAGCAACAGTCCGCCCAGCACACTGGACTCGCCTTCGATGGAATGCGGCGGGATGCGCAGTGCGGCGATCTGGCGGTCTTGTCCGAATTCTTCGAATGGCGAAATAACGGCTGACATGCATGTTCCTTGTAGGCCCTGATGCTACGTTGCCAGTGGCCTGGCGTCGAGGGTATAAGGCTGGGTAAAACAAGTGGCACAAGTCCTGTACAAGCTGTGCACAAGCTGTGTAGATCACGGGACAAACGGTGCCCCCAATGAGAAAAGCCGCAGAGGTACAACCCCGGCGGCTTTTTGGTTCGCCCCGGCCTGCAAGCAAGCCAGGGCGGAGACGCGCAATTAAGCGGTTTCGCCGTACACGGACACGGTGATGTCCACCACCACGTCGGTGTGCAGGGCCACGCTCACGGTGCTGTCGCCAATGACCTTGATGGGGCCGTGGGGCATGCGCACGTGGGACTTGGCGACCTTGTAGCCGTTCTTGGCCAGTTCTTCAGCGATGTCAGAGTTGGTGACGGAGCCGAACAAGCGGCCATCCACGCCAGCCTTTTGGGTCAGCTTGATGGTAGTACCACCGAGCTTGGCGCCCAGCGCTTGCGACTCAGCCAGTTTGCCAGCAGCAGCCTTTTCCAGTTCGGCGCGGCGGGCTTCGAATTCTGCCTTGGCAGATTCGGTAGCGCGGCGGGCACGGCCGGAAGGGATCAGGAAGTTGCGTGCATAGCCATCTTTGACCTTGACGATTTCGCCGAGGTTACCGAGGTTGACGACCTTGTCGAGCAGAATGATTTGCATGGGTCTGGCTCCTTAGATCTTGTGCTGGTCGCTGTAAGGCAGCAACGCGAGAAAGCGTGCGCGCTTGATAGCGGTGTTCAGTTGGCGCTGGAAAATGGCGCGGGTACCGGTCAGGCGTGCGGGGATGATCTTGCCGTTTTCGGCAATGAAGTCACGCAGCGTGTCGATGTCTTTGTAGTCAATCTCTTCCACACCAGTCACGGTGAAGCGGCAAAAGCGCTTGCGCTTGAACAGCAGGGATTGCGTATTGCGCTTGGGGCGCTTGTCTTTGTTGAAACGTTTCGGTCCGGGCATGATGGACTCCTAAAAAATTAAGCTTGCAAAAAATCCTGAATATGAAAAACGACGGACTTTCCCTGGCGTGCATTGGCTAGAAACCCTTTGAAA
>CANCCF010000273.1 GCA_947374485.1 Comamonadaceae bacterium
CACCAAACGGTCGACGGTGGCGTAGTCGGGCTTTTTGACACCCAGCGAAATCGACGCGAACAGGCCTTTGGCTTTCATGTCCTGCACAAACTGCACGTTGTCCAGGTCAAAGCGGTGCATGACGTAGAAGTAGCCGTTTTGCGCCATCCAGATGCAAATGGTTTCGTCCACCACGGTCTTCATGTTGGCGGGAACTACCGGCAGGCGGAATTTGCGGCCTCCCAGTTCCACCCCGGCGTCACATTCCGAGCGGCTTTCCACGCGGCATTTGCGTGGCAAGAGAAGGATGTTGTCGTAGTCAAAAATTTCCATGGTTCCAAGCTCCGGTCAAAAGTTTCAGCAGGTCTTCTGTTGGGGCGCTTGGAATGGAGCAGGCAAAAAAATACCGGCTCCCAATTGCTTGGGCCCGGTGATTGATTTTACGCGCTGGTCTATGGCTGTGTCATACGGTATTCGTTCTTTTGGGTATTGCTCAGGCGTTACTTTGTCCTTGGCCTGGGTTTTTCTTATGCGGGGGTTTTGTATTTCAGGCGGCTGGGTGTGTCTCGCCGTGAGTGGGTATGCCGGGGCCCTCATGTGGTGCCAAACGCGCACAAATCGGCCCCCGGCTCCTCTGCCGCCCACACAGCACGTGCGTTTGAACCCTACTGCAACCCACAGCGCAGGCGCAGTTAAAACCTCGCTGAAGCCCACACAGCGGAGATGAAATATGCCTTGGCCTGCAGCTTCCTACAATCCCCCCATGTCCCTTTTCTCTACGCCCGAAGCCGCCACCGATTCCCCCTTGCTCAGGACCCTGAACCCGGAGCAGCGCGCCGCTGTGACCCTGCCGGCCGAACACGCCCTGATCCTGGCCGGAGCCGGTTCCGGCAAGACACGAGTGCTCACCACCCGCATCGCCTGGCTGCTGCAAAACGGACACGTCACGCCGGGTGGCATCCTGGCTGTCACCTTTACCAACAAGGCCGCCAAGGAAATGATGACGCGGCTCTCCAGCATGCTGCCGCTCAATGTGCACGGCATGTGGATAGGCACCTTCCACGGCCTGTGCAACCGCTTCCTGCGCTCGCACTTCAAGATGGCCAACCTGCCGCAAAGTTTTCAAATTCTGGACACACAAGACCAGCTCTCGGCCGTCAAGCGCCTGTGCAAACAGAACAATGTCGACGCCGAACGCTTTCCTCCCAAAGAATTGCAGTGGTTCATCTCCGGCTGCAAGGAAGACGGCCAGCGCCCCGCCAATGTGGAAGCGCGCGACGAGGAAACCCGGCGCAAGGTCGAGCTCTACCAGCTCTATGAAGAACAATGCCAGCGCGAAGGTGTGGTCGACTTCGGCGAACTGATGCTGCGCGCCTATGAGCTGCTGCGCGATAACGACCCGATTCGTGAGCACTACCAGCGCCGCTTTCGCCACATCCTGATTGACGAGTTCCAGGACACCAACCGCCTGCAGTACGCCTGGATCAAGATGCTGGCCGGCCAAGGCGCCGACGCCTCGCCCGACACGCCTGGCGGCGCCGTGATTGCTGTGGGCGACGACGACCAGAGCATTTACGCCTTTCGCGGTGCGCGCGTGGGCAATATGGCCGACTTCGTGCGCGAGTTTCAGGTGCAGCACCAGATCAAGCTGGAGCAGAACTACCGCAGCTACAGCAACATCCTGGATTCGGCCAACGCCCTGATCAGCCACAACGGCAACCGCCTGGGCAAAAACCTGCGCACCGACCAAGGCCCCGGTGAGCCGGTGCGTGTTTATGAATCCCCCAGCGACTACGCCGAGGCGCAGTGGATGGTGGACGAGATGAAGCAGCTGGTGCGTGAGGGCATGGATCGAAAAGAGATAGCCGTGCTGTACCGCTCCAATGCGCAAAGCCGCGTGATAGAGACCGCGCTCTTCAACGCCGCCATGCCCTACCGCGTGTACGGCGGCCTGCGCTTTTTTGAGCGCGCCGAAATCAAGCACGCCCTGGCGTACCTGCGCCTTTTGGAGAATCCCAACGACGACACCAGCTTCATGCGCGTGGTGAACTTTCCGGCCCGCGGCATCGGTGCGCGCAGCCTGGAGCAGCTGCAGGACCTGGCCAAGGCCACCGGCTGCTCGCTGCACGATGCGGTCAGCGCGCTCACGGGGCGGGCCGGTGTGGCGATTGCTGGCTTTGTGGCCAAGATCGACGTGCTGCGCGAACAGACCAGCGGCCTGAACCTACGCGACATCATCGCGCGCATGCTGGAAGACAGCGGCCTGTTGGCGCACTACCGCTCTGAGCGCGAAGGCGAGGACCGGGTAGAAAACTTGGAGGAGTTGAAGAGCGCAGCCGAAAGCTTTGTGATGCAGGAAGGCTTTGGCCGCGACACCGCCGCCCTGACGCAAAGCCCGGCCAGCCAGGGCCTGAGCGGCGCGGCCTTGGACCAGGCGGAGCAGCTGAAGCAGATGGACCCCATCGACCAGTACGGTGTGGAGCCCACTGACATGGCTTTTGGCGACACCGGCGAGACTCTGTCACCCCTGGTGGCCTTTCTGACGCATGCGGCACTGGAGGCCGGCGACAACATGGCGCAGGCCGGGCAGGACGCCATCCAGCTGATGACGGTGCACTCGGCCAAGGGCCTGGAGTTTGACTGTGTGTTCATCACCGGCGTAGAAGAAGGCCTGTTCCCGCACGAGAACTCCATGAGCGACCGCGAGGGCCTGGAGGAAGAACGCCGCCTGATGTACGTGGCCATAACCCGGGCGCGCCAGCGCCTGTACATGAGCCATTCGCAAACCCGCATGCTGCACGGACAGACGCGCTTCAACCTGAAGAGCCGCTTCTTTGATGAGTTGCCGGAAGAGGCGCTGAAGTGGCTCACGCCCAAGCTGCCGGCACCGGCTGCCTTTGGCGGCGCCGGGCGCGGCTGGCAAGGCGGTAGCGGCAGCGGCAGTGGGGGTGGCTATTCCAGCGGTTATGCAGGCGGTTATGGCAACCAGGGTTTTGCCTCAGACCGCTATCCAGCAGGCGGCACTGTGCGCGTGGAAAAAGAAGTCCCGCGCAAAGACGCCTCAGTCAATGGCCTGGTGGTCAAACAAAAAGTGTTTCACGCCAAGTTTGGCGAGGGCACGGTGCTGACGCTGGAGGGCGTGGGGGACGATGCCCGTGCGCAAATCAATTTCCCGCGCCACGGCACCAAGTGGCTGGCGCTCAGCGTGGCCAAGCTGACGCCAGTGCCCTGAGTGCACTGGACGGATTTACCTCAGCCTACCGGGTCAGCAGGTGCTTTGGGCACCAGGTTCGTGGAGTCGTCAAAA
The DNA here is from genome assembly GCA_947374485.1 of Comamonadaceae bacterium. Taxonomy (GTDB): domain Bacteria; phylum Pseudomonadota; class Gammaproteobacteria; order Burkholderiales; family Burkholderiaceae_C; genus Allorhodoferax. The sequence continues at coordinate 3,287 of CANCCF010000273.1, forward strand.
CAGTCGCGGAAGCTGAAATAAATCGAGGTGAAGAACATGGCCGCCATCAGCATGGCCACCGGGAACATGATGCCCGACACCGCCTCCGGGCTGCCGATGACCGCAGCAATCACCGCCACCACCATGCCCATGGCAATAAAAGCGCCCAGCCAGACCAGGCTGTACACGGTAAAGGCCCAGAAGTTGCGCAGGCAGGCCACCATGCTGAAAAACAGGCTCTTCACCGGCGCCACGCCATGCCAGTGCACCAGGGCCGGCGCGTGCCAGAACAGCAGCGACAGCGGCATGTACAGCAGCATGGCCAGCAGCACGGCGGATTCGAAATCCGACTCCTGCAGCGTCTCGGCGCTCATGCTGCCGCCTATCAGGTAGAGGTGGGCAAACTTGCCACCGTCCAGCGTGGCCGAAATGGCCAGCACCAGCAAAAAGCCCGCTGCATACAGCAGGCCCAGAACCAACATGGCGCGCAGTTGCTGGCGCCCGGCCTTGAAGGCGCTGAGCAAGACCGTGGGCATGGGGAACTTGCCCTTGGTGGTCTCCTCGGTAGCGGCCATCAGGCCCAGGGTGGCGCCCGGCAGCAGGGCCAGGGCCAGCACATTGCCAATCACCGGGATCAGGGTCAGCACCGACATCACCGCCATGAACATGAAGAACAGGCCGGACAGCGCCAACGGCTGCTTGAAGAAGGTGCGCACCCCCAGCTTGAACCACAGAACGCCTGTGCGGGCTGGAACGATGTTGAGTTTCATGCAGTTTGGAGCTCGGTTGGGGACAGGGAGTCCATGGTCAACGGTGTGTTGATGCGCTCTTGCAGCACGCGCTCGAAATGGCCGGGGTCATGCGGCTGGAGCATGGCCGCTTCGCGCGGCAGGTGCCAGTCCCACAGGCGCGACAGCCAGAAGCGCAGGGCAGCAGCGCGAGCCAGGGCTGGCAGCAGCGCGCGCTCCTGGGGGGTGAGCGGGCGCACCGCCTCATAGGCTTGCAGCAGGGCGCGGCTGCGTTCGACATCTGCGCGGCCGCTGGGCAAGTCCACGCACCAATCGTTCAGGCAGACGGCAATGTCAAACAGCCAGGCATCAACACCGGCAAAGTAAAAATCAAAAATGCCGGTGAGCTCGGGGGCCTGGCCTGCGGGCAGGTCCTGGGCAAACATGGCGTTGTCGCGAAACAGGTCGGCGTGGATGGGGCCGCGTGGCAGTGCCCCATAGGTCGAGAGCGTGGCCACAGGGTTCTGGTAGGCCAGCTCGCTGCGCAGCAAGGCGGCTTGGCGGTCTTGCAGAAAGGGCAGTACCACCGGCACGGTTTCGTTCCACCAGGGCAGGCCGCGCAGATTGGGTTGCTGCATCTCGAAGCTGCGCGCGGCCAGGTGCATGCGTGCCAGCACGCCACCCAGGGCGGTGCAGTGCGCAGCAGTCGGTGACAACTCGCTTTTGCCCTTGAGGCGGTTCACCACGGCGGCAGGTTTGCCGCACAGCGTGTGCAGCACATCGCCATCGCGGTTGGCAGCAGGGTCGGGCACGGGAATGCCGTGC
>CANCCF010000274.1 GCA_947374485.1 Comamonadaceae bacterium
GGTGCAGCTCTCCACCACCTGCTGTTGCGGTGTCTCCTGCGCGTGCCGCCGGTATGCCGCATCGCTTGCGCCAAGCACAGGCCGCTGCGTGGCGCTGGCGCCATGGAGTCTGGTTGTTGGGTTCGCACTCAATTTATCTGTCTCCTGCGGCCGGGGAACGGACTGTTACCGATTGTATTTAAATGTACAAAGAGGCAGATTAACGCAAAAGACCTGTGCGTGGGAATGTTAATAGCGACTCAAAATGCGGTTTTTTTCGCGTTGTCGTGACGGATCTCCCCTGGTTCGTAGGCGCATGCAAAAAGGGCCTGCCAATGTGTATTGGCAGGCCCCTCGGTGGGAGAGCGGTTAGGCCCCTCAGGCCATCAGGGTCTGGCTACTTGATGTCCACGCCGTAGAAAGTGTGGCGGGCAAAGGGGCTGAGCTTGAAGTCCACCACTTCCTTGCGCACCGGGGCGATCTGCACTGCATGGGCAATGGTGAACCAGGGCGCCTGCTCTTTGAAGATCACCTGGGCTTTTTCGTAGAGCTTGGTGCGCTCTGCGGGGTTGGTGACCTGCTTGGCCTTCAGCACCAGGTCATCAAAGGGCTGGTAGCAGAACTTGGCCACATTGGAGCCATTGCTCTTGGCTGAGGCACAGCCCAGCAGGGTGTTGAGGAAGTTGTCCGGGTCGCCGTTGTCACCGGTCCAGCCCAGCATGCCCATCTGGTGTTCACCGGCCTGCATGCGCTTGCGGTATTCGCCCCACTCAAAGGTCTTGATCTCGGCCTTTACGCCGATCTTGGCCAGGTCAGCCTGCATCAGCTCGGCAATGCGCTTGGCGTTGGGGTTGTAGGGGCGCTGCACCGGCATGGCCCACAGGTCGGTGGTGAAGCCGTTGGGGTAACCAGCCGCGGCCAGCAACTTCTTGGCTTCAGCGGGGTTGAAAGGGTCGTCCTTGATGGCCTTGTTGTACGACCATTGTCCTGGCGGAATCGGGTTGGTGGCGGCCACCCCTGTGCTCAGGTAAACGGCCGACACAATCGCCTTTTTGTCCATGGCCATGTTCAGGGCCTTGCGCACGCGCACGTCGTCAAACGGCTTTTTGGTGGTGTTGTAGGCCAGGTAGCCGATGTTCAGGCCGGGCTGCTCCAGCACGTTGACATTGGCGTCCTTGCGCATGCTGTCGAGGTCGGCCGGGTTGGGGTAGGGCATGACATGGCACTCACCCTTTTGCAGCTTGGCCCAGCGCACCGAGGCGTCGGGCGTGATGGAGAAAATCAGGTCGTCAATCTTGGCCTTGCCTGCCCAGTACTGGGGGAAGGCCTTGAAGCGGATGATGGCGTCTTTCTGGTATTGCACCAGTTGAAAGGGGCCGGTTCCAATCGGGTCCTGGTCGATCTTCTCGGGCGTGCCTGCCTTGAGCATGGCAATGGCGTATTCCTTGGACTGCACACCGGCAAACTGCATCGCCAGATTGGCCAGGAAGGGGGCTTCCGGTGCGTTGAGCACCACTTTGACGGTGTACGCATCCAACTTGTCCACGGACTTGAGCAGGCCGGGCATGCCCATGTCGCCGAAGTAGGAGTGGTTGGAGCTGGTGACCTTGAAGTAGGGATCGTTTTCTTTCCACTGGCGCTCGAACATGAAAAGCACGTCATCGGCGTTCAGGTCGCGCGAGGGGGTGAAGGTCTTGCTGGACTGCCACTTCACACCCTTGCGCAGGTGAAAGGTGTACTCGGTGCCGTCCTTGGAGATGTCCCACTTCTCGGCCAGGCCGGGCACGACCTTGGTGCCGCCGCGCTCGAAGTCCACCAGGTTGCTGTAGATCTGCTCGGTGACGTCAAAAGACGTCCCGGTGGTGTTGATGCCGGGGTAGAAGTTTTCCGGGCTGCCCTCGGAGCAGTACACCAGGGTCTTGGCGGAGACGGCAGTGGCTGCCAGCAGCGCGGGCAGCACGATGGCGGCCAGCAGGGCGGTTTTACGCATTTTGGAATGCGTTGTCTTTCGGTTCATCTGTTACCTCCAAGTAAAAACACCATGGTACGTTACCCCCATGGTGTTTGTATTGGGGTTGTCACTCGCCCGTCAGCTTTTCGGCCTCGAAGCACGCCACCTGGCGACCCATCAATTCGCGCAGTGGTGGCCGCTCGGCATGGCACTGCGCCACCGCATAGGGGCAGCGGGTAGAAAACACACAGCCCTTGGGCGGGTTGAGCGGCGAGGGCAGCTCGCCACTGAGCACGATGCGCTTGCGCGCCACGCCACTGCCCGCCAGCCCCGGCGTGGAGGCCAGCAAGGCCTGGGTGTAGGGATGCAGGGGCTGGCTGAAAATGGTTTCCTTCTCGCCATGCTCCACCGTGCTGCCGAGGTACATCACCAGCACGTCGTGGGCGATGTGGCGCACCACCCCCAGGTCGTGTGAAATGAACAGGTAGGCCAGGCCGAGGTCGCGTTGCAGGTCGGAGAGCAGGTTGAGCACCTGCGCCTGGATCGACACGTCCAGCGCCGACACCGGCTCGTCGGCCACCACCAGCAAGGGCTTGAGCATGAGGGCCCGCGCAATGGCTATGCGCTGGCGCTGGCCGCCCGAGAACATGTGCGGGTAGCGGTCGTAGTGCTCGGGGCGCAGGCCCACCTTGGCCAACATGGCGCGGGCTTGGTCTGCGCGCTCGGTGGCACTGAGTTCGGTGTTGATTTCGAGCGGCGCCTCCAGAATCTGGCCAATGCGCTTGCGCGGGTTGAGCGAGCCGTAGGGGTTCTGGAACACCAGCTGCACTTTTTGCCGCAGCGCCTTTTGGTCGTGCGCCTGCAGTACGTCCACGCCGCCCAGGCTGAGCGTGCCCGCACTGGGTTTTTCAATCAGCGTGACCATGCGCGCCAATGTGGACTTGCCGCAACCCGACTCACCCACCACGGCCAGCGTCTTGCCCGCGTGCAAGGTGAATGACACGCCGCTGACGGCCTGCAGCAGGGCCGGTGCGCGCAAGGGGCCGCGGCTGATGGGGTAGACCTGCTTGAGCTGCCCGGCCACCACCACGGGTTGTGTCACAGGGGTATTGCTCATGCTGTCACCTCCGCCTTGCCCGTGAGCGGGAAATGGCAGCGCACGGCGCCTTGTTCCAGCGAGCGAAGCTCCGGGCGCTGGTCACAAGCGGCTTGCCGGTAGCTGCAGCGCGGCGCGAACAGGCAGCCACCGGGCCTGTCAAAAAGGCCCGGCACCATGCCGGGAATGGTGGCCAGGCGGCCGCCGCCGCTGCTGCGCTCGGGCATGGACGCCATCAGGGCTTCGGTATAGGGGTGCAAGGGGGCGGCAAACAGGTCGTGTGCGCTGCGCTGTTCCATCAACTGCCCGGCATACATCACCGCCACGCGCTGCGCCATTTCGCTCACCACGCCCATGTTGTGGGTGATCAGCACCAGGGCCATGCCGCGCTCCTTTTGCAGGGTGCGCAGCAGGTCCAGAATCTGCGCCTGGATGGTCACATCCAGTGCGGTGGTGGGCTCGTCGGCAATCAGCAGCTTGGGGTTGCAGGCAATGGCCATGGCAATCATCACCCGCTGCGCCATGCCGCCGGAGAACTGGTGCGGGTACAAATCGAGGCGGCTCTCGGGCGCCGGAATGCCCACCTGCTCCAGCAGCTCGATGGAGCGCTTGCGCGCCTGGCCGCGCGACATGCCCAGATGCAGCTTGAGCGTCTCGGCCAGCTGGAAGCCCACGGTAAAGCAGGGGTTCAGGCTGGTGGTGGGGTCCTGGAAAATCATGGCCAGGTCTTTGCCCACAATTTTTCGCCGCTCGGTGGCCGAGAGGCGCATCAGGTCGTGGCCGTCAAAGCGCATGGCGTCAGCCTGCACCACACCGGGGTAGCCCACCAGGCCCATCAGCGCCATCATGGTCACGCTCTTGCCCGAGCCGGACTCGCCCACAATGCCCAGCACCTCGCCCGGCTCAATGGAGAAGCTCACACCATCGACCGCGTGCATCACCGCCTTGTGCGAGGGAAACTGCACCGAGAGGTTGTCTATTTCAAGCAATGCCATGGTTGGTTTTCTGCAGGTTGTGCGTGCTTAGCGTTTGAGCTTGGGGTCCAGCGCATCGCGCAGCCCGTCACCCAGCAAATTGAAGGCTAGCACCGTGACAAGGATGGCAAGACCCGGGAAGGTCACCACCCACCAGGCGCGCAGCACAAACTCACGCGCATCGGCCAGCATGGTGCCCCACTCGGGCGCGGGCGGCTGGGCACCCAGGCCCAGAAAACCCAGGCCGGCCGCGGTCAGGATCACGCTGGCCATGTTCATGGTCAGGCGCACCACCACCGACGACATCAGCATCGGCGCGATGTAGCGCAGCAAAATGCGGCCGCTGGATGCGCCCTGCAACTGGGCCGCCACCACAAAGTCGGCGTTGCGCAGCGACAGGGTTTCGGCCCGTGCCAGCCGCGCAATCGGCGGCCAGGCGGTCAGCGCAATCGCAATCACCGCATGGTCCAGCCCCGGGCCAAGGGCGGCCACGAAGGCCAGCGCCAATACCAGGCTGGGGAAGGAGATGAAGATGTCGGTGACGCGCATGAACAGGTTGTCCACCCAGCCACCGAAGTAGCCCGAGATGGCACCCACGGCCAGCCCCACCGGCCCCACGATCACCGTCACCAGGGCAATGATGTAGAGCGAGATGCGCGAGCCATGCACCAGGCGGCTGAACACATCGCGGCCATATTCGTCGGTGCCGAACCAGTGGGCGTTGCTGGGGGCTAGCAGCGCCTGCCCCAGGTCCTGCTCCAGCGGGTTGTGGGTGGC
>CANCCF010000275.1 GCA_947374485.1 Comamonadaceae bacterium
CTGCGGGTTTTCAGGTCGAGGTCGCGGTCGTTTTGCTGGTAGCTGGCTTCCACCTTTTGCAGCAGGGCGCCCAGGCCACCCAGCAGGGTGCGCGCAGCATGCGAAAGGCTGCCGCTGAGTGCCAGCAATTCGAGCTCATACTGCGCGCCCGCCAGCTCTGCCGGGTCCACGCCCAGCGCGAGTTTGACCTGGCGTGCTAGCAACTCATGCATAGGGGGAAATGGTACAGGTTTCACGCAGCCTCGGGCGGGTGATCAAAGCTGTGTGGCCTGTGCGTACTGCGCGCGCAACAGGTTTTTTTGCACCTTGCCCATGGCGTTGCGCGGCAGCTCGGCCACCACATGGCAGCGCTTGGGTACCTTGAAGCCCGCCAGCGTGGCCTTCAGGCTGGCCAGAATCGCCGCCGCGTCCAGGCTGGCACCCGGCTTGGCAATCACCACGGCCACACCCACCTCGCCAAAGTCGGCATCGGGCACGCCCACCACCGCGCTCTCGGCAACGCCCGGCAGGGCATTGATATAGCCCTCGATCTCGGCTGGATAGACGTTGTATCCGCCGCTGATGATCAGGTCCTTGCTGCGACCCACAATCGTCACATAGCCTTGGGCGTCCACACGGCCCACGTCGCCGGTCTTGAAAAAACCGTCGGCGGTGAACTCCTCAGCCGTCTTTTCCGGCATGTTCCAGTAGCCCTGGAACACGCCAGGGCCCTTGACCTGGATGCCACCCACGGCACCGCCTGCAACAGGCTGGCCGGCGTCATCCACCACGCGCAGTTGCACGCCGGGCAAGGCCGGGCCCACGGTGCCACCGCGGCGCTCACCTTGCTCTGCGAAGTAGGGGTTGGAGGTGAGCATGACGGTCTCGCTCATGCCGTAGCGCTCCAGAATGGCGTGGCCGGTGCGGGCCTGCCAGTCTGTGAAGGTCTCCAGCAGCATGGGCGCCGAGCCGGAGATGAACAGGCGCATGGAGCGCACCGCATTCGCCGTCAAACCCGGCTCGCCCAGCAAGCGCACATAGAGCGTGGGCACCCCCATAAAAACCGTCGCCTGCGCAAAGTGGCGCAGCGCCGTCTTCGGCTCGAAGCGGGACAGCCACACCATCTTGCTGCCGCTCAGCAGCGCGCCGTGGATGGCCACAAACAGGCCGTGCACATGAAAGATGGGCAGGGCGTGGATCAGCACATCGCCGCCCTCTGCCGGCGCGCGCCAGCCCCAGGCCTTTTGCAGCACCTGCGCGTTGCTGAGCAGATTGCCGTGCGAGAGCATGGCGCCCTTGCTGCGCCCGGTGGTGCCGCTGGTGTAGATGATGGCGGCCAGGTCGTCCGGCGCGCTGGCGGCCACCGTGTGCTGGCGCGCCATGCCGGATGCGCGCTCCAGCAGCGAGCCGGTGCGGTCGTCGTTCAGGGTGAACACCCAGGCCGTGCCCGCGTTGAAGGCCAGCTTGCCAACCCAGCCAAAGTTGCGCCCGCTACAGACCACCACGGCAGGCTGTGCATCGGCAATGAAGTAGCCCATCTCGGCGCTTTGGTAGGCGGTGTTCAGCGGCAGGTAGACCAGGCCCGCGCGCAGCGTGGCCAGGTAGAGGGCCAATGCCTCCACCGATTTTTCGACCTGTACGGCAATGCGGGCACCGGCGGGCAGATGGAGTGAATCGAGCAGATTGGCCAGCATGGCCGAGGCCTCGTCCAAATCCTGCCAGCTGTAACGCAGGCCGCTGTCGGTTTCGACCGCGACGGCTTGCAGGTCGGGCGGGAAACCGGCGCGCAGGGCGGCGTACAGATTGGCGTTGGGCAGAGCGGCAGTGGGCAGTGGGGTGCGCATGGTGGTGGGATTAAAAAGCGGAAGGAAAAACGGGATTGCGCTTGGCCAGAAAGGCGCCAATGCCTTCGCGGTGCTCGGCGCTTGCGGCATAGGCAAAAGGCGCGAGGGGCTGTTGGCCCTGCTGCAGGGCCCTGAGGGTTTGCTTGTTCAGGCGCGCGGCCTGCGGCGCCAGCGCCGCCACCTGCTGCGCCAGGGCCAGCGCCGCATCGGCCAACTCCGTGTTGGGCAGCACCTGCGTGAGGAAGCCTTGCTGGGCCATGTGGGCCGATGAAAAAACCTGCGCGGCCAGCAGCATGGCGCGTGCGGTGCTGTCACCCACGGCACCTGCCACCAGCGCGGCTTCACGCGGCGCCATGGGAAAGCCCAGGCGCGCAATCGGTGCGCCGAAAGTAGCGGTGTCGGAGGCCAGGCGCAGGTCGCAGGTGCTGGCAATCTCCACCCCGGCGCCCATGCAGGCGCCGTCTATCTGCGCCAGCAAGGGCACATCGCAGGCCAGCATGGCCGAGAGTGCGCCCCATACCTGTTCTTCATGGAAGTGGCGCAGCGCTTCCTCGTCAAAGCGAAAGCCCGGGTACTCGCTGATATCGCCACCGGCGCAGAAGTGGGACCCGGCGCCGCGCACCAGCACACAGCGCACCACAGTGTCTGCCTGGATCGCAACAAACGCGGCCTGTAGTTCGCCCCACATGCCGCGCGTCATGGCGTTGCGCTTGTCCGGGTTGTTCAGGGTGATGGTGGCGAGCGCGCCGTCCCTTTCAACCCCCACACCGGCACCCATCAGCGGACCTGGCGCGCCGGTGCACCGCGTCCGAAAACCAGCCACAGGGTAGCACCGCCCACAATCATGGGCACGCACAACCATTGCCCCATGCTCATGCCCAGTTGCAACAGCCCCAAATGGGCATCGGGCTCGCGGAAGAACTCGGCAATGAAGCGGAACACACCGTAACCAAACAAAAAGGCCGCTGCCACCCGGCCTTGCTGTGGCGCTGTGCGGGCATACCACCACAGCAGCACAAACAACAGCAAACCCTCCATCAGGAACTGGTATATCTGCGAAGGGTGGCGCGGCGCATCACCCGCGCCGCGAAACACCATGGCCCAGGGCAGCGAAGGGTCGGCCACACGGCCCCACAATTCGCCATTGATGAAGTTGCCCACGCGCCCCGAGGCCAGGCCGGTGGGCACGCAGGGCGCCACAAAATCCGCCACCTGCCAGAACGGTTTCTTTCGCGAATGCGCAAACCAGAGCATGGAGGCCACCACACCCAGCATGCCGCCATGAAAGCTCATGCCGCCCTGCCACACCGCAAACACCTCCAGCGGGTGGCTGGCGTAGTAGCCAGGCTTGTAAAACAGGCAGTAGCCGATGCGCCCGCCCAGCACAACACCCATCACGCCGATGAACAAAAAGTCTTCAATGTCCTTGTAGCTCCAGGCGGCAGCGCCGGTCATGCTGGCATAGGGCGGGTGCTTCAGGCGCAACTTGGCCAGGAACAGGAACAAGCCAAAGGCGACCAGGTAGGTCAGCCCGTACCAGTGCACGGCCACGGGGCCGAGTTGCAGGGCGATGGGATCAATTTGGGGGTGTATCAACATGGGCAATATTGTGCACGGGCCACAGCATGGCTATTTGCACCGGCCTGTAAAGGCAAACCGGGCTGCGGCTCATGTAAAAATACGCCCTGCACTTCCCTGAGAACCCCATGGACACCAAACCCGTCATCCTGAACCCCCGCAGCAAGAACATCACCGAGGGCAAGTCCCGCGCGCCCAACCGCTCCATGTACTACGCCATGGGCTATGAGGAGAGCGACTTCAAGAAGCCCATGGTGGGCGTGGCCAACGGACACAGCACCATCACCCCCTGCAACAGCGGCCTGCAAAAGCTGGCCGATGCGGCCATTGCCGGCATTGAAGAGGCCGGTGGCAATGCCCAGGTTTTCGGCACCCCCACCATCTCTGACGGCATGGCCATGGGCACCGAGGGCATGAAGTATTCGCTGGTCAGCCGCGAAGTCATCAGCGACTGCATCGAGACCTGCGTGCAGGGCCAGTGGATGGACGGCGTGCTGGTGGTGGGCGGCTGCGACAAGAACATGCCCGGCGGCCTGATGGGCATGCTGCGCGCCAATGTGCCCGCCATCTATGTGTATGGCGGCACCATCCTGCCCGGCCACTACAAGGGCAAAGACCTCAACATCGTCAGCGTGTTCGAGGCCGTGGGCGAAAATGCGGCCGGGCGCATGAGCGACGAAGACCTGCACCAGATCGAGCTGCGCGCCATCCCCGGCACCGGCTCCTGCGGCGGCATGTACACCGCCAACACCATGAGCTCGGCCTTCGAGGCCCTGGGCATCTCCCTGCCCTACTCCTCCACCATGGCCAACCCGCACGACGAGAAGATGAACTCGGCCAAGGAATCGGCCAAGGTGCTGATCGAAGCCATCAAAAAGGACATCAAGCCGCGCGACATCGTCACCCGCAAATCCATCGAAAATGCCGTGGCCGTGATCATGGCCACTGGCGGCTCGACCAACGCGGTGCTGCACTTTCTGGCCATTGCCCACGCCGCCGAAGTGGAGTGGACGATTGACGACTTCGAGCGCGTGCGCGTCAAAACCCCGGTGCTGTGCGACTTGAAGCCCAGCGGCAAGTATTTGGCCGTGGACCTGCACCGCGCCGGTGGCATTCCCCAGGTGATGAAGACACTGCTGAACGCGGGCCTGCTGCATGGCGACTGCATCACCATCACCGGCCAGACCATTGCCGAGGTGTTGAAAGACGTGCCCGATGCACCCCGTGCCGACCAGGACGTGATCCGCCCGATCGACAAACCCATGTACGCCCAGGGCCACCTGGCCATCCTCAAGGGCAATTTGTCTCCTGAAGGTGCGGTGGCCAAGATCACCGGCCTCAAGAACCCGGTGATGACCGGCCCGGCCCGCGTGTT
>CANCCF010000276.1 GCA_947374485.1 Comamonadaceae bacterium
GTGAACTTGTCCATGCGGGTGGAGGTGGTCGGGCCAGCCGGGCCCACGGCTTCGCCCTTGACCGGATCGACCGGGCCGACGTAGTAGATGGTCTTGCCGGCGAAGTCGACCGGCAGCTTTTCGCCCTTGAGCAGCATGTCGGAAATGCGTTTATGCGCGGCATCGCGGCCGGTCAGCATCTTGCCGTTGAGCAGCAGCGTCTCGCCCGGTTTCCAGCTCGCAACTTCTTCTTTGGTCAGGGTGTTGAGGTTGACCTTTTTGCTCTTTTTATAGTCGGGCGTCCAGTTGACGTTGGGCCACAAATCGAGCGACGGCGGGTCGAGATAAACCGCGCCGCTGCCGTCGAGCACAAAATGCGCGTGGCGCGTAGCGGCACAGTTGGGAATCATCGCAACCGGCTTGCTGGCGGCGTGCGTCGGGTACATCTTGATCTTCACGTCGAGCACGGTGGTCAGGCCGCCCAGGCCCTGCGCGCCTATGCCCAGTGCGTTGACTTTTTCAAACAACTCCAGGCGCAGCGCTTCGACTTTGGTGAGTGCCGCGCCGCTCGATTGCTTGGCCTGCAGCTCGTACATGTCGAGGTCGTCCATCAGGCTTTCCTTGGCCATCAGCACAGCCTTTTCGGCAGTGCCGCCTATGCCTATGCCCAGCATGCCGGGCGGGCACCAGCCAGCGCCCATGGTTGGCACGGTTTTCAGCACCCAGTCAACGATGGAGTCGCCGGGGTTGAGCATGATCATCTTGCTCTTGTTTTCGCTGCCGCCGCCCTTGGCCGCAACCGTCACTTCCACGGTGTTGCCGGGCACGATCTCGGTAAAGATCACGGCCGGGGTGTTGTCCTTGGTGTTCTTGCGCAGGAACTCGGGGTCGGCCACAACACTGGCGCGCAGGGTGTTGTCCGGGTGGTTGTAGCCCTGGCGCACCCCTTCGTTGATGGCGTCGTCCAGGCTGCAGGGCTTGCCATCGACGCCAGCATCGAAACCCTCCCAGCGCACGTCCATGCCCACCTTCAGGAACACGTTCACGATGCCGGTGTCCTGGCAGATCGGGCGGTGGCCGGTGGCGCTCATCTTGCTGTTGGTCAGAATCTGGGCGATGGCGTCCTTGGCTGCCGGGCTTTGCTCGCGCTCATAAGCGCGCGCCAGGTGGGCGATGTAGTCTGCGGGGTGGTAGTAGCTGATGTACTGCAGGGCGGCGGCAACGGATTCGATCAGGTCAGCCTGACGGATGGAGGTGGTCATGTGCGGTGTGGATTGGGGGAATGGGTTTGATCTGGCACGGGAGTTTAGCCAATCCATCCCACGGCGAACTGACAGACCCGGCACCCTGCGGTACAAGTCAGTGATGTGTAAGTGCACGGCACCAACATCCGCCCAGTTTTTGCATCAACCGAGGAGACAACCCCTATGACTACAACAGCCGCCAGTGACAGCACCCCCACCCAGCTCAGCGTTTACCTGCCCAGCGCAGAGTTCGTCAAAAACGCGGCCATCCCCAGCATGGACGCGTACAACGCCCTGGTGAAGGAAGCCGAAACCGATTACGAAGGTTACTGGGGCCGCCTGGCCAAGGAACTGCTGACCTGGAAGACGCCCTTCACCCAGGTGCTGGACGAGAGCGATGCGCCTTTCTTCAAGTGGTTTGCCGACGGCACACTGAATGCCTCCTACAACTGCCTGGACCGCAATGTCGAAAAAGGTCTGGGCGACAAGACCGCCATCATTTTTGAAGCCGACGGCGGCGAAGTCACCAAGATCACCTACAAGGCCCTGCTGGACAAGGTCTGCCAAATCGCCAACGGCCTGCGCGCCATGGGTGTCAAAAAGGGTGACCGCGTGGTCATTTACATCTCCATGTCCATCGACGGCGTGGCCGCCATGCAGGCTTGCGCCCGCATTGGCGCCACCCACTCCGTGGTGTTCGGCGGCTTCTCGGCACAAAGCCTGCGCGACCGCGCGGAAGACACCGGTGCCGTGGCCATCATCACCGCCGACCACCAGGTGCGTGGCGGCAAGCTGCTGCCCCTCAAATCCATCGTCGACGAGGCCCTGGCCCTGGGTGGCTGCGACTCTGTCAAGAACGTGCTGGTCGTCAAGCGCAGCGGTTCTGAAATTGCCATGACCGCTGGGCGCGACCAGTGGATGGACGATGTGGTGGCCGGTCAAAGCACCAGCTGCGAACCGGAGTGGGTCGAAGCCGAACACCCCCTTTTCCTGCTCTACACCTCCGGCTCCACCGGCAAGCCCAAGGGCGTGCAACATTCCACCGGCGGCTACCTGCTGCATGCAGCGCTCACCACCAAGTGGACCTTCGATTTGAAGGCCGACGATGTGTTCTGGTGCACGGCTGACATTGGCTGGGTCACCGGCCACACCTACATCACCTACGGCCCCCTGGCCCTGGGCGGCACCGAGATCGTGTTTGAAGGCGTGCCCACCTACCCGGACGCCGGCCGCTTCTGGAAGATGATCCAGGACCACAAGTGCACCGTGTTCTACACCGCACCCACGGCCATCCGCTCGCTGATCAAGGCAGCTGAAGCCAAGGATTCCGTGCACCCCAAGAGCTACGACCTCTCGTCCTTGCGCCTGCTGGGTTCGGTGGGTGAGCCCATCAACCCTGCTGCCTGGGAGTGGTACTACAAGCACGTGGGCGGCAGCAAGTGCCCCATCGTGGACACCTTCTGGCAGACCGAAACCGGTGGCCACATGATCACCCCCATGCCCGGCGCGACACCCATGATTCCTGGCTCCTGCACGCTGCCCTTCCCGGGCATCCAGGCGGCCATCGTGGACGAAACCGGCAAGGACGTGCCCAATGGCCAGGGCGGCATTCTGGTCGTGAAAAAGCCATGGCCTTCCATGATCCGCAACATCTGGGGCGACCCCGAGCGTTTCAAGAAGAGCTACTACCCCGATGACTTCAAGGGCAAGTACTACCTGGCCGGTGACGGCGCCATCCGCGACGAGAAGACCGGCTACTTCACCATCACCGGCCGTATCGATGACGTGCTCAATGTGTCCGGCCATCGCATGGGCACCATGGAAATCGAGTCGGCCCTGGTGAGCTGCACCGAGCTGGTGGCCGAAGCCGCTGTGGTGGGCCGCCCGGACGACACCACCGGCGAGGCCGTGTGTGCCTTTGTGGTGCTCAAGCGCGCGCTGCCCACGGGCGATGAGGCCAAAGCGATTGCCAAACAGCTGCGTGACCACGTGGGTAAGGAAATCGGCCCGATTGCCAAGCCCAAGGACATCCGTTTTGGCGAAAACCTGCCCAAGACGCGTTCGGGCAAGATCATGCGCCGCCTGCTGCGCTCCATCGCCAAGGGCGAAGCGATTACCCAGGACACCTCGACGCTGGAAAACCCGGCGATTCTGGATCAGCTGGGCCAAGCCTACTGATCGCAGGTGTGAGCCAATAGAAAACCGCCTTCGGGCGGTTTTTTATTGGCTCAAAATCCAGGCCACCAGCCTTTTGGCCTCGGCGTCCGTGATCTGCGGGTTGGAGGGCATTTTCACCACGCCCCAGACGCCGCCACCGCCCTCCATCACCTTGCTGGCCAGCCGCGCCGGGGCGGCTTTGTCGCCCCGGTATTTGGCGGCCACGTCCTTGTAGGAAGGGCCCACCACCTTGCGCTCGACGTTGTGGCAGCTCATGCAGTTTTTGGCCGTGGCCAATGCCAGGCCCTCCAGCTCCGCCCATGCGGGCAGGGTGGTCAGCAGGCTGGCGGCGGCCAGCAGCAGGTAGGGGCCAAAGCGTTTCATGGCGTCCTCGGGATTGGATTACAGTCAGGCAGACCATTGTAGGGATGGCCATGGCAGGGACAAGGAGTCACGAATGTACTTAGTCGGTTTGGGTTTGGCATTGATGCTCATGAAATACCTGGCTATCGGGCCGGTGGCCACGCTGTCCTGGATCTGGGTGCTGTCACCCTTCGGGCTGGCGGTGGTCTGGTGGGCCTGGGCCGACGCTTCGGGCTACACCAAGCGCCGCGCCATGGAGCGTGAGAACGAGCGCAAGAACGCCCGCATCGCCAAGAACCGGGAAGCCATAGGCACCCTGGGCAAGGGCCGTAAGCGCTGACACACAAAAAAAGGCCGCTGGGGACAGCGGCCTTTTTGTTGGCGCGGGAGGTCTGGCTTAGAAGTTGTCCAGCACCGCGCCCTTGCTGGCGGTGGATGCATTGAACGCAAACTTGGCCTGCACGCCGCGCGTGTAGCGCGGGGCCGGTGCCGTCCAGGCGGCGCGGCGCTTGGCGATTTCGGCTTCCGGCACGTTGAGTTCCAGAATCAGCTGGCGCGAGTCGATGGTGATGGAATCGTCCTCCTGCACAAAGGCAATCACACCACCGGCTGCGGCTTCGGGTGCCACATGCCCCACCACCATGCCCCAGGTGCCGCCCGAGAAACGGCCATCGGTGATCAGGCCCACGCTCTCGCCCAGACCGGCGCCAATCAGCGCGCCGGTGGGTGCCAGCATCTCGGGCATGCCGGGGCCGCCCTTGGGGCCCAGGTAGCGCAGCACCATCACATCGCCCGCCTTGATCTTGCCCGCCAGAATGGCCTTGAGGGCCGACTGCTCGTCGTCAAACACGCGGGCCGGGCCGGTCATCACCGGGTTCTTGAGGCCGGTGATCTTGGCCACCGCACCTTCAGGAGACAAATTGCCCTTGAGGATGGCCAGGTGGCCCTGGGCGTACATGGGTTTGTCGATCGGGCGGATCACGTCCTGGTCGGC
>CANCCF010000277.1 GCA_947374485.1 Comamonadaceae bacterium
CGCGCGTCGACGTCTCATCTGGCTGTTTGCACTTGGGGCACAGGGTGCGCACCAGGCGCTGGGCCAGCACACCCAGCAACGTGGCGTTGATCAGATAGGCTGGAATGCCCAGCTCCAGCAGCCGCGTGACGGCCGAGGGCGCGTCATTGGTGTGCAAGGTAGAAAACACCAGATGGCCGGTGAGGGCCGCCTGCACCGCCATCTCGGCGGTCTCCAGGTCGCGGATTTCACCCACCATGATGATGTCGGGGTCTTGCCGCATCAGGGCGCGCAGGCCCTGCGGAAAACCAAAGTCCAGCTGCGGCTGCACCTGGGTCTGGTTAAAGGACGGCTCTATCATTTCGATCGGATCTTCCACCGTGCTGACATTCACCTCTTCGGTGGCCACGCGCTTCAGGGTCGAGTAGAGCGTGGTGGTCTTGCCCGAGCCGGTCGGGCCGGTCACCAGGATGATGCCGTGCGGGCGTTTCACCAGCGCCTCCCAGCGCGTGGCGTCATGGCTGGAAAAACCCAGTGCGTCCAGGTCTTTGACGGCGTTGTCGGGGTCAAAAATGCGCATCACCATTTTTTCGCCAAAGGCCGTGGGCAGGGTGGAGATGCGCATTTCCACCTCGTCGCCGCGCGGGTTGCGGGTCTTGATGCGCCCGTCCTGCGGGCGCCGGCGCTCGATCACGTCCATGCGGCCCAAAAGCTTGATGCGCGCGCACATGGCGTTGAGCACGCCCATGGGCATCTGGTAGACCGGGTGCAGCACGCCGTCTATGCGAAAGCGGATCACGCCTTGCTCGCGCCGCGGCTCCAGGTGGATGTCGCTGGCGCGCTGGTCAAAGGCGTATTGCCACAGCCAGTCGACCACCTGCACCACGCCCTGGTCGTTGGCGTCGAGCTGCTTGTTGCTGCGCCCCAGCTCCACCAGCTGCTCGAAGCTGGCGCCATTGTTGGCGCCCGACTTGCTGGCGTTGCGCACCGACTTGGCCAGCGCATAAAACTCGGCCGTGTAGCGGTGGATCTCGATCGGGCTGGCCAGCACGCGGCGCACCGTGCGGCGCGACTGGCGCTCCACCTCGGACACCCAGTCGGTGACAAAGGGCTGTGATGTGGCCACCGTCACCTCCAGCGGCAACACCGTCACCGGCAAGATCTTGTGGCGCTCGGCATAGGCCGCGCCCATGGAGTCGGCCACCTTGCCCACGTCCACCTTGAGCGGGTCGATGCGCAAATAGTCCATGCCGCAGCGCTTGGCCAGCCACTGCGTGAGCAGCTCGATATCGAGCACCTTCTGGTCAGACGCGCGGCGCATGCTCACGCTGGCCAGCCGCACCAGCGGGTGCTGCGCACTCTCGGCCATGGAGCAGCGCCCGATCGTGCGGGCCGACTCTTCCTCAGAAATCACGCCATCGTGCTGCAGCCAGTGCACCAGCTTGCGCCACTCCAGAGGGCCTTCGGGTTTAGCTTGAGCGGTCATGCCTGCACCGGTTTGAAGGCACGCACCCATTTGTCGGCGGGCAGACCCCATTCGCTGCTGATCACCTGCGCGCGCTCGCTCAAGGTGCTGGTTTTGGGGCGCGATGCCGTGCGCTGCGCCAGCACCACGGTGTTGCCCTCGCGCGTGGCCTTGAAGGCCCAGATGGCGTCGCGCCCAAAGGCGGCGGCAATCTTGTCCACGCTCTTTTGAAAACTGCTGGAGCGGCCAAACAGGTTGACGGTCATGCTGCCCTCCTCGCTCAGGGTGGCGCGGCAGTCGGCATAAAAGTCGGGGCTGTCCAGCACGGGGGCTGCCGCCTCTTCGTCGTACAGGTCCACATGCAGCAGGTCCACCGCGCCCAGCCAGCGCGGCTTTTTGATCTCTTGCGCGGCATCGGCCAGCACCACCTGCATGCGCGGGTTGTCGGCACCCAGGTTGAACCAGCCCTTGCAGGCATGCAGCACCTGCGGGTTGAGCTCAATCGCGGTGGTGTTTTTCACGCGCAGCACCTTGTGGCAGAACTTGGTCAAAGAGGCCGCTCCCAGGCCCAGCTGCAGGGCCCGGCGTTCGGGCACGCTGGCGGGCTCCAGGAACAGCAGACCGGCCATCATGCGCTGTATGTATTCGTGCACCAGCACATAGGGCGCGTCCACCAGCATGGAGCCCTGTATCCATTCACTGCCCAGGTGCAGGTGCCGCACAGGGCCTTCCTCGGAAAAATTGACTTCGGGGTGCTGGGTTGCTGCTGTGGTGGCCATGGGGATTTATACCAGCATGTCGCAGCGCTTCAGGCGGTGGCCTGCAAGTGCGCGAGTTTGGGCAAGGCCGCCTGCGTGTTGGCATGGGTGGCAGCGGCCAGATCGGCCAGCGCCATGCCACGCAGGTCCGCCACCACGGCGGCAATGCGCGGCAACTCGCCCGGTGTGTTGCGGCCCTGGGCCACCCCTCGTTGGCGCTGTTCCGCTGGGGTGTAGAGCCAGTGCGGGGGAATGTCGGGCGCGTCGGTTTCCAGCACCAGACTGGCGAGCGGCAGGGTGGCCGCCAGACGGCGCAGTTGCAAGGCGCGCTCGAAGGTGACCGCACCGCCAAAGCCGAGCTTGAAGCCCAGCGCAATGAACGCCTGCGCCTGCACCTCGCTGCCGTTGAAGGCGTGGTCGATGCCACTCCAGGGTTTGGCTGCGGCCAGGTCACGCAGGTGTTTGAGCAGCCGGTCGGCCGAGCGCCGCACATGCAGCACCACCGGCAAATCGAACTGGCGTGCGAGCTTGAGCTGGGCGCGGTAGAAAAACTCCTGCTTTTCGCGCAGGGGGCTTTGCGTGAGCGCGGGCACAAAGTAGTCCAGCCCGATCTCGCCCACGGCCACCAGACGCGGGTCGTCGCGGTGGAGGGTGAGTTGCGCCTCCAGCACTTTGAGATCGTCTTCCGAGGCTTGGGGCACGTAGAGCGGGTGGATGCCCAGGCAGTAGCTGTCCTGCATGCGGTGGGCCAGCAGGCGCACCGCTTCAAAGTTGGCCACGTGCACTGCCGGAATCACGCAGTGGGACACGCCCAGCTCTCGGGCGGCTTGGCGCACCTGCACCACATCGCCGCCAAACTCAAAGGCATCCAGGTGGCAATGGCTGTCTGTCCATTGCATGGCGCTTCGCTCAGGCGGGCCAGGCCTGGCGCTGGGGTGTGGCTTGCGCGTCGCGGCTCAGCTCCGACAGCTTGCCCTGCACCAGCGTCAGCTGCCGGGCGCAGCGCGAGGCCAATGTGGCATCGTGCGTGACCAGCACAAAGGCCGTGCCATGGGCCTGTGCCAGCTCCAGCATCAGGGCAAACACGCCGTCTGCCGTGGAGCGGTCCAGGTTGCCGGTGGGCTCATCGGCCAGCACGCAGTCGGGCCGCGTCACCAAGGCGCGCGCAATGGCCACGCGCTGGCGCTCGCCACCCGAGAGCTCGGCCGGGCGGTGCAGCATGCGGTCCGCAAGGCCCACCTTGGTCAACAAGTCGGTGGCGGCCTGCACCGCCTCGGCACGTGGCACGCGGCGAATGGTCAGCGGCATGGCGACGTTGTCCAGCGCGCTGAACTCGGGCAGCAGGGGGTGAAACTGGTAGACAAAGCCCAGGTGCCGGTTGCGCAAGCGTCCCTGCTCGGCCGCACCCAGGGCAGCCAGCGCCGCACCGCACAGCGTGACCGTGCCGCTGCTGGGCGCATCCAGACCACCCAGCAAATGCAGCAAGGTGCTTTTGCCAGAACCGGAGGCTCCGACAATGGCCAGGGTTTCACCACGCTGCACCGCCAGGTCCACGCCCTGCAGCACGGTGAGGTCGAGGTGGCCCTCATGGAAGCGTTTGGTGAGGCCGCTACAAGCCAAAATTGCGCCGTCAGCAGAGCGCTCGCGCGGCGCCGGGCCGCCCCAAGCCGCGAGGGCCCCCTCGGGGGGCAGCGAACCCTGCCCAGCGGGGAGCGTGGGGGCCATAGCTTTACTCATAGCGCAATGCCTCTGCCGGGTTGATGCGGCTGGCGCGCCAGCTCGGGTACAGCGTGGCGACAAAGGCCAGCACCAGGGCAATGATGGCAATCGGCAGGATGTCGCTGGACTGCGGGTCGCTGGGCATGCGGCTGATCAGGTAGATGTCCTGCGGCAAAAAGGTGGCACCCAAGGCATGCTCCAGCGCCGGCACGATCACGTCAATGTTGAAGGCAATGCCCAGCCCCAAGAGCAGGCCGGCCAGGGTGCCGATGACGCCCACCATGGCGCCCTGCACCACAAAAATGCCCATGATGCTGCCCGGGCTGGCACCCAGGGTGCGCAGAATGGCAATGTCGGCGCGCTTGTCGGTCACTGTCATCACCAGGGTGCTGACCAGGTTGAAGGCGGCTACCGCCACGATCAGGGTGAGGATGATGAACATCATGCGTTTTTCCACCTGCACGGCGGCAAACCAGGTGCGGTTTTGCTGTGTCCAGTCGCGAATGAACAGGGCGCCACTGAGGCTGCGGCTGAGCTCCTGCGCCACCGCGCGGGCGCTGTGCAGGTCGCGCAGCTTCAGGCGCACGCCGCTGGGGCCTTCCAGGCGAAAGATGCGCGCGGCGTCCTGCCAGTGCAGCATGACCAGGGCCGAGTCGTACTCGAAGTGGCCGGAGTCAAAGGTGCCGACCACCGTGAGCTGCTTGAGGCGCGGCACCACGCCGGCCGGTGTCACCTCGCCGCTGGGCGCCACCAGGGTGACGCTGTCACCGGCACGCACGCCCAGCGCGCGTGCCAGCTCGGCCCCC
>CANCCF010000278.1 GCA_947374485.1 Comamonadaceae bacterium
AGCAGCCAGACCAAAAGCGGAGGCTCTGAGTTTAGCCATTGCTCGGAGATAATTCGGCCCCATGAACCCCAATTTGTTTCGCCTGCAGGCCTATCCCTTCGAGCGCCTGCGCCAGCTGTTCGCCCCGGTTCAAGCCAACGCAGCATTCAAGCCGATCAGCCTGGGCATTGGCGAGCCCCGCCATGCCGCGCCCGAGGTGGTCAAACAGGCCTATTGCGACGCGATCATGAAGAGCGGCGGCCTGTCGGTGTACCCGGCCACTGCCGGTGAGCCGGGCCTGCGCGAGGCGATTGGGCATTGGCTTCAACGCCGGTACGCCTTGCAGCTCGATACCGCGACGCAAATCCTGCCCGTCAACGGCTCGCGTGAGGCCTTGTTTGCCTTTGCCCAGACCGTGCTGCAGCCGCGCGCCGATGGCCAGAGTGCGCTGGTGGTGTGCCCCAACCCTTTCTACCAAATCTACGAAGGTGCGGCTTATCTGTCCAACGCCGAGCCTTACTTTGTGAACTCCGTGCCTGCGCGCAACTTTGCCCAGGACTGGGACAGCGTGCCGGCATCGGTGTGGGAACGCACGCAACTGCTGTTCGTCTGCTCGCCGGGCAACCCGGCCGGCGCGGTGATGCCCTTGTCGGAGTGGGCCCGGCTGTTTGATCTGAGTGACCGCTATGGCTTTGTGATTGCCTCGGACGAGTGCTACAGCGAAATCTATTTCCGCGACGAGCCACCGCTGGGGGGCCTGGAGGCGGCCGCCAAGCTGAGCCGCGCAGATTTCAAAAACCTGGTGTCCTTCACCAGCCTGTCGAAGCGCAGCAATGTGCCAGGCATGCGCAGCGGCTTTTGCGCGGGCGACGCCGCCCTGATCAAGCAATTTTTGCTCTACCGCACCTACCACGGCAGCGCCATGAGCCCGGTAGTTCAGGCGGCCAGCACGGCCGCATGGAACGACGAGGACCATGTGCGGGACAACCGCGCCAAGTACCGCGCCAAATTTGCCCAGGTCACGCCCATGCTGTCAGCCGTGATGGATGTGGCCCTGCCCGATGCCGGTTTTTATTTGTGGGCCAAGGTCAAAGGTAGTGACACCGAATTCGCCCGGGACCTGCTCGCAAATTACAATGTGACGGTATTGCCCGGCAGTTTTCTGGCGCGCGAGGCGCAGGCAAGCAATCCTGGCGCTGGTCGCATCCGCATGGCCCTCGTCGCTGAAACCGCGGAATGCGTGGAAGCCGCCGAGCGCATTGTCCAGTTCGTGCAATCCCGATCCTGAACCCCTTCACCACTTTTGATATGACCCAACAACTTCAATCCATCATCGACCAGGCCTGGGAAAACCGCGCCACCCTGTCCATTGCCTCTGCCCCCAAGGAAGTGACCGAGGCGGTCGAGCATGTGATTGCCCAGCTCAACTCCGGCAAACTGCGGGTGGCCACGCGCGAGTCCGTGGGCCAGTGGACCACGCACCAATGGATCAAGAAGGCCGTGCTGCTGAGCTTTCGCCTGAAAGACAACGAGGTCATCAAGGCCGGTGACCTGGGCTTTTACGACAAGGTACAAACCAAGTTTGCCCATATGGACGAGGAAGGCATGAAGGCCTCGGGCGTGCGCGTGGTGCCGCCCGCCGTGGCGCGCCGTGGCAGCTACCTGGGCAAAGGCGTGATCCTGATGCCTTCTTACGTGAACATTGGCGCCTATGTGGACGAAGGCAGCATGGTCGACACCTGGGCCACCGTGGGCTCGTGCGCGCAGATCGGCAAGAACGTGCATCTCTCGGGCGGTGTGGGCATTGGCGGCGTGCTCGAACCCATGCAGGCCGGCCCCACCATCATTGAAGACAACTGCTTCATTGGCGCGCGCTCCGAGGTGGTCGAAGGCGTGATTGTGGAAGAAAACTCGGTCATCTCCATGGGCGTGTACATCGGCCAGAGCACCAAGATTTATGACCGCGCCACTGGCAGCGTGACCTATGGCCGCATTCCCGCCGGTTCGGTGGTGGTGTCGGGTAACCTGCCCAGCGCCGATGGCAAATACAGCCTGTACTGCGCCGTGATCGTCAAGCGTGTGGATGTCCAGACCCGGGCCAAGACCTCTTTGAACGATTTGCTGCGCGACTGATCCAACACTTTGGGAGGGCCGACCATGTCAACGACAAGTCCTGCGGGAACCATGGAGCGCATCCTGCGCCTGATGGGTGAAAAAAAGGCGTCTGACGTCTACTTGTCGGCCCACTCCCCGGCTCTCATCAAAATCAATGGGCAGTGCGTTCCCATCAATGCGCAGCTGCTGCCCGTGGACGCACCCAAGAATCTGCTGGCCGAATTGCTGCCAGCCGAGCGCATGGCCGAGCTCGAAGCTGTGGGTGAGCTCAACATGGGCTTCCCCTTGGCAGGTGTGGGGCGCTTTCGCGTCAGCGCCATGCGCCAGCGGGGCTCCATTGCCGCGGTGATCCGCTACATCGCGGTGGACGTGCCGTCACTGGACGACCTGAATGTGCCGCTGGTGCTGGGTGACCTGATCATGGAAAAGCGCGGCTTGCTGCTGATGGTGGGCGCCACCGGTGCGGGCAAGAGCACCACGCTGGCCTCCATGCTGGATTACCGCAACCAGAACGCGTCCGGCCATATATTGACGATTGAAGACCCGATCGAATTCCTGTTCAAGAACAAGAAGTCGGTGGTCAACCAGCGCGAAATTGGCACCGACACGCAGTCTTTGCAAGTCGCCCTGAAGAACGCCCTGCGCCAGGCGCCAGATGTGATCCTGATTGGTGAAATTCGCGACCGCGAGACCATGTCGGCCGCGCTGGCCTATGCCCAGTCCGGCCACCTGTGCCTGGCCACCATGCACGCCAACAACAGCTACCAGGCGCTCAACCGCATCCTGAGTTTTTACCCGGTGGAGGTGCGCGAGACCATGCTGGGCGACCTGGCCGCTGCGCTCAAGGCGGTGGTGTCCCAGCGCCTGTTGCGCACCAACACCGGCAAGCGCATACCTGCGGTCGAGGTCATGCTCAACACCAAGCTGGTGTCGGAGCTGATTGAAAAAGGCGATTTTTCCGGTGTCAAAGAGGCCATCGACAAGTCCATGGCCGAAGGCTCGCAGGGCTTTGAGCAGGACATCGCGCGCCTGATTGTGAGTGGTGTGGTGGACCGCAAGGAAGGTTTGGCCAACTCGGATTCGCCCACCAATTTGATGTGGCGCATGCAAAACGATTTTTCTGCCAAGGCACAGGTCGCGGCGCAGCCCGAAGAGGAGGAAGGCGCGTCCTTCACCGAGATCTCCCTGGATGTGAACCACGAATGAGCGCAGCGCCGGGCCGCCCCAAGCAAGCTTGCACCGCAGTGCGAAGCACGAAGGTTTTCTTATGAGTGAAGTGTTGTATCTGACGGAGCAGTTGCTCTCTCTGCCGTCGCTCACACCAGATGACCAGGGTTGTCAGGACCTGATTGCCAAGCGCCTGGAGCCCTTGGGCTTCGTCTGCGAAACCATCGTCAGTGGCCCGGAGCATTTTCGCGTGACCAACTTGTGGGCCAAACGCACATGCGGTGTCGCACAGGCCAAGACGCTGGTGTTGGCAGGCCACACCGACGTGGTGCCCACCGGCCCCCCAAACGAATGGATCAGCCCTCCGTTTGTGCCCACGCACCGCAATGGCAAACTGTTTGGCCGGGGTGCGAGTGACATGAAGGCGTCCCTTGCAGCCTTTGTGGTGGCCACAGAAGAGTTTTTGGCCAACACCCCGCAGCCTGCGCTCAACATCGCATTCCTGCTGACAAGTGACGAAGAAGGCCCGGCCAACGACGGCACCGTGGTGGTCTGCAACACCCTTGCAGAGCGGGGCGAGGCTATGGACTACTGCATTGTGGGCGAGCCCACTTCGGTGGAGCGCACCGGTGACATGATCAAGAACGGCCGGCGCGGGACCATGGGCGGCAAGCTCACCGTCAAGGGTTTGCAGGGCCACATTGCCTACCCGCATCTGGCCAAAAACCCGGTTCATTTGCTGGCACCGGCTTTGGCCGAGCTGGTGGCGATCGAATGGGACCAGGGCAATGCTTTTTTTCCGCCGACCAGCTGGCAGGTCAGCAACATCCACGGCGGCACCGGTGCGAGCAATGTGATTCCGGGCAATCTGGTGGTTGATTTTAATTTCCGCTTTTGCACCGAATCCTCACCCGAATCGCTGCAGCAGCGCCTGTGCGCCGTGCTCGATTCCCATGGCCTGGATTACACCCTCGCCTGGACCGTGGGCGGCCTGCCCTTTTTGACCACGCCCGGCACCCTCGTGGATGCCGTCTGCACAGCGATCCGCAGTGAAACCGGAATAGAAACCCAACTCTCCACCACTGGCGGCACCAGTGACGGGCGCTTTATTGCCAAGTTTTGCCCGCAGGTCATCGAGCTGGGCCCGCCCAATGCCACCATCCACCAGATCAATGAATACATCAACGTCGCAGACATCGAGCCCTTGAAGAACATCTACCAACGCGTGCTGGAAAACCTGAACCGGTTGGGCCTGGAATGACCTTGCTGGAACTGATTGAGACATCGGCCGCACGGCTGACGCATGCCCAGGTTTCGTTTGGCCACGGCACCACCAACGCCCGCGACGAGGCCGCCTGGCTGGTGCTGTGGTGCCTGGGGCTGCCACTGGATACGGAGCTGGAGGGGCCTGGTTCGCAGGCACTGCGTCCCATCCCTTTAGATGCAATAGAAAAGTGCG
>CANCCF010000279.1 GCA_947374485.1 Comamonadaceae bacterium
ATGCCGCGGGCGTACAGAGTGACCGCCTTGGAGGAGTCATCGTTGCCGGGGATCACGTAGTCGATACCTTCGGGCGAGTGGTTGGAGTCCACCACACCGATCAGGGGAATGCCCAGCTTCTTGGCTTCGGCGATGGCAATCTTGTGGTAGCCCACATCGATCACGAAAATCGCGTCCGGCAGCGTGACCATATCTTGGATGCCGCCAATGTCTTTTTCCAGCTTTTCCAGTTCGCGAGCGAACATCAGCTGCTCCTTCTTGCTCATGGCGTCCAGGCCAGCTTCTTGCTGAACCTTCATGTCCTTCAAGCGCTTGATGGAGGTCTTGACCGTCTTGAAGTTGGTCAGCATGCCGCCCAACCAGCGCTGATCAACGTAGTGCACGCCGGCACGTTGTGCTTCAGCGGAAACGATTTCGCGCGCTTGGCGCTTGGTGCCCACCATCAGGATGGTGCCGCGCTTGGCGGTCAGCTGGCGCACAAACTTGGCGGCTTCCTGGAACATCGGAAGCGACTTTTCCAGGTTGATGATGTGGATTTTGTTGCGGTGGCCGAAGATGAACGTTGCCATCTTGGGGTTCCAGAAGCGGGTTTGGTGTCCAAAGTGAACGCCGGCTTCCAGCATTTCGCGCATAGTAACTGCCATGATTTTCTCCAAAGGTTAGGTCTTAAATCCGGTCCGTCGATTGCGTTTTGGTGAAGATAGAATTCTTCAAAACACAACACCTTGTCAGAACCGGTTTGCGATTACGTTGTGTGTGGCATCAAACGCACCACCTGCACAACCGTTCGATTTTAGCATGGAAGAGCCTGCCATCCTGGCGCTCCCCAGGCCAGGCTTCTGACTCCACCGGGAAATGTAGGGCTTTCATGAAAATCGCGGTTATTGGCGCCGGAATCGTCGGCATTTGTACGGCCTACGAACTGGCACTGGACGGACACAGCGTCTCCGTCTTCGAGCGCCATGGCGCGGTGGCGGAAGAGGCCAGCTTTGCCTGTGCGCCGCACCAGTCGCCCAGCCTGGCGCATGCCATGGCCGCTCCGGCATGGCCACAATCCTCGCGCTTGCGCGCCCTGCTCAGCCCCTCGGGCATTTCGCTGGGGCGCGGCACCAGCTGGAAGGATTTGCGCTGGCTCAGCGGCTGGAAAGCGGCACCCAAGGGGTTTTTGGAGCGCTTTGCAGCAGCCCAAACGCTGGCCCGCTACAGCCTGGAGCGACAGCAAGCTCTGACCCTGCAAGCGTCCTTGGTATTTGAGCAATCTCAGGGCCAGCTGCTGCTATTCAGGTCGGAGCGTGACGTGCTGGCCTACCAGGACCAGCTCGCCGCACTCAATGCCCAGGGTGCTGCAGCCAAGGTCCTGACACCTGAGGAGGCGCGCAAACTGGAGCCCGCACTGGGCAGCGATGTCGCACTGCATGCCGCCCTGCACCTGCCCCATGACGCCCAGGGCAACTGCCGCCAGTTTGCCCACGCACTGCGAGACAAGGCAACAGAACTGGGTGTGCGTTTCCACTTTTCCACGGCGGTCAGCGCCGTCTCGCACACACCGGCTATTACCCTGCATACCGACAGGCTGGGGACACAGCAGTTTGACCATATTGTGGCCTGCACCGGCAGCGGTGCAGCATCCCTGCTGGCCTTCAAACAGGCGCCTCTTACCCGTGTCTGGAGTTGCTCCCTGAGCGCACACATACGCGAACCCCTGAACGCCCCGCGCAGCGCCGTGCTGGACGGCCACAGCCAAGTCTCCATCACCCGCCTGGGCGGGCGCATCCGGGTGTCCGGTGGCGCCGAGCTGGGTGGCAGACAACACCAGAAACACGGAGCCGTCAGCAAGCTGCTCTACCAGACCCTGCAAACCCACTTTCCCGGTGCTGCAGATTTCAGCCGCAGCATGCAGCTGTGGCGGGGCGCCAGCATGTTCTCCCCAGACGCCCTGCCCCTGCTGGGCCCCAGTGGCCGGCCCGGCATTTGGCTCAATCTGGCGCACGGACACAACGGCTGGAGCATGGCCTGCGGCTCGGCTCGGCTGCTGGCGGACATGATCCGGGGCCGAGCGGCTGAGCTGGATACAACGCTTGTGCAGCCCGGGCGTTTCATTTCCTGAATTTCTCTAGGCACCACCTTGCCTAGCTGACACAATCAGTTCAACACAAGCCCGTATCCATGAGCCCTGAACTATCCCAAAAGCTGGCATCGGCCGTAGACAGCATGCCGGCCTTCCCCCGAAGTGTGCAGCGCATCCTGGAGCTCACGCGTGATGTCAACAGCACGCCCAAGGATCTGGTGGAGGTGATAGACAAAGACCCGGTGGTCACGGTCAAGATCCTCAAGGTGGTGAACTCGGCCTACTACAGCCTGCCCAAGCAGATCACCTCGATTGGTCACGCGGTGGTGTACCTGGGTTTCAACACCATCAAGAACCTGGCGCTCAGCATCGCCGCCATCGGCATGCTGCCCAAGGACAACCCCTCGGGCTTCGATGTGCAGCAGTACCTGCTGCATTCGCTGGCCACGGCCGGCCTGGCCAAGCAACTGGCGCACAAGGTGAACGACGCCGATCCCATGGACTGCTTCATCGTGGGCCTGCTGCATGACTTTGGCAAAGTGGTGTTCGCCCAGTTCATGCCGCATGAATTCAGGGCCGCCCTGCAGGAAAGCAGCGCCAAGGAAATGCCCCTGCACCTGGCCCTGCACAAACACATTGGCGCCGACCATTTCGTGGTGGGTGCCATGCTGGTGCAAAAGTGGCGCTTCGCCCCCAATCTGATTGAGACCATTGGCCACCAGAGCCTGGAGTCGCTGCACGACACCGACATGATTGCCTGCGTTTTTGGCGCCAACCAGATCAGCAAAAAACTGAAATACGGCTTTGGCGGCAACCCCTGCATTGACGAATTTCCCACCACCGTGCAAAAACGCCTGGGTGGAACACTGGACGAAGTCATCGCCTCCATGGGCGACCTGACTCCCATTTACGAAGAAGCGAAACTGTTCGCCAAACTCTGAGGGCGTTGCCATGAAGGTCAGATTCTGGGGGGTACGCGGATCGATTGCCTGCCCCGGCCCCAAGACCGTGCGCTACGGTGGCAACACCACCTGCATAGAGATACGCACCGACAACAATGAGCTCATCATCCTGGACGCTGGCACCGGCATTTTCCCGCTCTCGCAGACCCTGCTGGCCGAGCTGCCGGTCACAGCCAATGTGCTGATCACGCATTCGCACTGGGACCACATCCAGGGCCTGCCGCTGTTCATTCCCAACTTCATTCCCGGCAACACCTTGCGCTTGCACGGCGGTTTTGATCCGGTGTCGGGCAAAGGCATAGAACAGGTCATGCAGGTGCAGCTGCAGTACAGCTTCTTTCCGGTACGCGAGGTGGAGATGAAGGCCAGGATCGAGTACGTCACCCTGATGCCCAACGAAACCGTGCAAGTGGGCTCGGCCAGGGTCACGCCCTGCCTGCTCAACCACCCGGTGATCGACTTTGGCTACCGCGTGGAATGCGACGGCAAGTCGGTGTTTTTCACCGGCGACCATGAGCCGCCCTACAACATCTACGCGCCCGGCGACGAGGGCTTTGACGACTACCAGGCCTTTGTGGACGAGAAGGCCGAGTCGATTGTGCAGGCCATGCGCGGCGTGGATGTTCTGATCGCCGACAGCTCCTACACCGATGCCGAATACGCCAGCAAAAAGGGCTGGGGCCATGGCACTTACAGCACCAGCATGGCCACCGCCAAAGCGGCTGGCGCCAAGACCCTGTTTTGCACCCACCACGAACCCACGCGCAGCGATGATGCGCTGGAAAAAGTCTTTGCCGAGGCTCTGGCGGCCAACGCCGAATACACCACGGGAATGGATATCCGATTGGCTCGCGAAGGCGATGTCTACGAATTCTGAACACGTCCTGAGCAGCACAGGCGCCGCCACCGGGTACGCCGCGCCCACATCGGCACGCGCCTGGGCGCTGCTGGACGTGGCGCATACGCGCGCCTTGGAAACCACCCATCGCCGCGCTGAAGGTGCCCCCACATTGATGCAGGTCGCCGGCCTGGCCTTGGCCCGCCTCACCCTGGCATTGGCGCCGCATGCCAAAGTGATCTGGATTGCTTGCGGCCCGGGCAACAACGGCGGTGACGGCTTGCAGGCCGCCGCCCATTTGCAGCAATGGGGCAAGCAAGTCGTCGTAAGCCTGGTGCACGACCCCGTGAACAGCCCGCCCGACGCGCGTGCCGCCTGGCAGGCCGCCAGCCATGCGGGTGTGCGCTTCACAGACAGTGCGCCAGCGCAGTTCGACGCCTGTGTGGACGCGCTGTTTGGCATTGGCAGCACCCGCCCCCTGCAAGGGGTGTATGCCGCCTGGGTGGCCTGCATGAATGCCGCACCGGCGCTCACCCTGGCCGCCGATATTCCCAGCGGCCTGGACGCCGACACCGGATCCCTGGCCGCTGTGCACGTGCGGGCCGACCACACGCTCAGCCTCTTGAGCCTCAAGCCCGGCCTGTTCACCGGTGGCGGGCGTGATGCCTGTGGCGACATCTGGTTCAACGACCTCGGCGCAGACCACCAACTGACACCCCAAGCCCTGTTGACGGGACCCATAGCGCGTTCGCCGCGCCTGCACGCCAGCCACAAGGGCAGCTATGGCGATGTGTGCGTGGTTGGTGGTGCGCCCGGCATGGCCGGTGCCGCCCTGCTGGCCGGCCGC
>CANCCF010000280.1 GCA_947374485.1 Comamonadaceae bacterium
TCACCGGCCCGAAGTCGGTGGCCACCCGGCCCCCCACACCGGTGGCCACCACGCCACCCCAGACCGCGCCGGACTGCGGGTCCTGCGTGCCGGCATACGAGAGCAGTGTGCCGGTCAGGGGCCTGCGCGAAACCTCCAGGCTGTAGCCCAAAGCACCCACATCGCCGCCATAGCGCAGGCCGCCGACCCAGTTGCGCACAGCAAAGCCCAGGCCGATTTCGCCCAAGTCCCAGCGCCAGGTGTCACCCACATAGCCCACGCCCACATTTACGCCCTCGGCGCGCTGCGGCAGGCCGCTGGTGATCTGCTCGGTGCCGGGCTGGGCAAAGGGGTCACCCCCGGCATAGCTGCCGGCATCGAGCTGCACCTGGTCCACATGTGCAAACAGGTTGCCATCGGTGCCCCAGGGCAGCCAGGCCACCACCGGGCGCTCCCAGCCACGCAGGCTGCCCAGGCCTTCGGTGGCGTTTTTCTCCAGGCCGATCTGGCCCGCTTCTACCCAGGCCTGGCGCTGCTGCTTGAGGCCGTTGCCATCGCTGGCGCTGGTGCTGTTCGTTGCATTGGTCGCCAAGGCAAGGGCATTGGTGCTGCGGGCCAACGATTGCGCGCGCAAATTGGCGTCCAGGCGTTGTGCGAGCGCGCGCATGCCCTCGCTGCGTTCTGCGTCGGGAATCCGCTGCAGGTCGGCCAGTGCCGCGGCATCGGCATCGAGTGACTCCAGCAGCAGGGCGCGCGCAAAGCGCGAGTCGGTGTCCAGAGGCTGGCGTGCGACGCCTTCGTCCATCACGCTGCGCGCCTGCAGAGGCAGTTGCAGGCGCAGGTACACGCGGGCCAGGTCCAGGCGCAGCCAGGGGTCATCCGGTGTGAGTTGCAGGCTGTCTTCGAGCAGGCGCAGTGCCGGGCTCAGGCGCTCGGCCTGGAGTTCTGCGGCGGCGTCTGCGCGCAGGGTGTTGGCGCGTGTGCGGGCCAGCTCGACGGCAGAAGGCGGTGCAGGCGTGGCATCGAGGGCCGCAGCAACGGGCAGGTCCGGCGTTGCCGCTTGTGGTGGCGATGCGGGGCCTGGGGTGACCGCCGTGCTTGCAGGCCTGCCCTGGGCAATGGCAATGGCCGGTGCTGGTCGGACCTTGGGGGCCGTTGTGACCGCAGGCACCGCCTGAGCCGTGGCACGTGGCTTGGTCGTGCCGGTGGAAGGGCGCAGGGCAGGGGGCGCAGCCGCCACTGCGGTGGCCGTTCCCCCCGGCGGTTTGCCAACCGACGATTTGGGCTCGGCGGGGCGCACTTTGCCTGTCAACCGGGCGATTTCTGTGCCCAGTGCGCCATAGCGCGGCGGTCCCTCGGGGAACAGTTCACGTGCCAGCGCAGCCGCGTCTGCATTGCGGCCCGCGCGCGCCAGCAGGCGCATGCGCGCCAGCTTTTCGCGCTGGCGGCTGTAGACCTGGTAGGACTGCTCCATGTCGCGCGTAGCAGGGTGTTGGGGCAGCCAGGTTTGCATGGTGTCCAGAATGCGCTGGGCTTCGTCGAGCTTGTTTTCGCGCAGCGCCAGGTCGCCCAGAAAGGCCAGGGCCTCGGGCGCATGGGGTTCCATGGCCAGCAGCTTGGCCAGCTTCTGGCGGGCCACATCGGCGCGGCCCTTGTCGCTCCAGTCCTGGGCGCTTTGCAGCAGTTCGGCGCGCAGTGCCGCAGGTGCCGAAACCTGGGGGTCGGACCGCCCATCGGTCTGTGAAGCGGGCAGTGCAACAGCCCGTGCTGGCCCCACCGCCAGCAGCGCGCACAGGGACAGCAGAGGCACGGGACTGCAGGCCCTGCAGGGCTTTCGGTCAGGGCGGGTGCGCTTCATGCAGCACTCCAGCGCGGGTGCAGGCGGCCGTCGGCACCAAAGCGGTAGAAGCCATCCATCCAGCCCAGGGCAAACAGGGCCAGCGCCTGCTCGTAGTAGGCATCGGCACGCAGGGGCTGGGCTTGCAGGCGCGCGCGCTGGGCTTGCAGGGTGGCGGTGTTGCCCAATGCCTGCAACAGCGGCAGCACGGCGGCGACAAAACCCGGTGGGCCGGGGCGCGTGGCCAGAGCGCTCAGGATGTGGACGGCTTCGGGCGGTTGGCCCGCGCTTTGCACCAGGCGGGCCATGGGCTGCAGCGCGCGCAGCATCACGGCGCGTTCGGGCGCATCGGCATGCAAGGTGCCTACCCACAGGTAGACGCGGATGGCGTTGTAGCTGCCCTGGCCTTTTTCGGGGCCGTCCAGATCGGGCAAGAAGCCTTGCTGGGCGTCGTACAGGGTCCAGTCACCCACCAGGCCCTTGGGTGCCGCACCCAGAATGAGCTGCGTGGCGCTGTCGGCCACGCGCTTCCAGGCAGCACCCTGGCCGGGCTGGCCACTGAGCCACTGCAGGACTTGCGGCGGGCAGTAGCTGGCGTTCAGGCGCCAGCGCCCCGCGCCCAGCGCAAAGCCCTTGGGGCCGGGCAGCAGGGTGGGGCCCAGCAACGGGAGATCGGCGGTTTCTTCGCGCAGCACGCGCGCGCTCACGAGGCTGGAGAGCGCGCTGTAACGCCGCTCCTTCCACAGGCGCCCGGCCTCACCCAGGGCATAGGCCAGCCACAGGTCGGCGTCGGAGGCGGGGTTGGCATCGATCACGCCCCAGCGGCCGCTGTCTTGCTGGCCCCACTGCCAGGCGGGCAGGTGGGCGGTGAGGTCGCCCTGGCACAGGTTGTCTTCGGTCCAGCGCAGCACGCGTTCGAAGCCCGCGCGGTCATTGGCCACCAGCGCGTAGAAGAGGGCGTAGGCCTGGCCTTCGGAGACGGTGTGGCTGCGCGCACTGTCTTTGTCGACCACGCGGCCATCGGCGCTGACAAACTGCGCCTTGAACTGCGTCCAGGCAGGCCAGGCATCGGTGGCCATCGCGGGCGCAACCGCTGTTGTAGCAGCCGCCACCGCGGGCATGCCGATCAGGCCCGCGCCACATCCAAACAGGGCGCCCACGGCATGGCGGCGCTGCAGGGTGGGCATCATGCGCCCTGGTTCAAGCGCCGCCGGGCCATGGTGCGCAAGCCCAGATACACGATAAAGCTCAGCACCAGTCCGCTGACAATGCCCAGCAGGGCCAGCCAGGTCGGGTGGCTGTGCAGGTTGAACCAGAGCTTGCGCCACCAGGGCAGGTCGCCCACGTAGTAGACCGGGTTGATGCGAAAGCTCTCCACCGCATCGGCGCGCAACAGGCTCAGGTCACCGCGCATGGCCTGCACCTTGCCCGGATCCGTCAGCGCCGCGGCAATGCTTTGCAGGCTGGCCGGGTCAGTGGCGGTCAGGACCACCATGGTGCGCTCGGAGTCCAGCGGCGACTGCAGGCCCACCACGGCGGCCAGCGGGCCATGGCCCTCCAGAATGGCCTGGTTGCCAGCGGAGCTGAAGGGGCGTTCGGCATCAATGCTGAAGAAGTCGGACATGCTGCCCAGCGCCTGGTCCAGCGCCCGGATCGAGCGTGAGCCTTTTTCGATCAGCGTGGGCAGGCTGTGGCCCCACTTGGCCAGCAGGCCGTCACTGTCGCCATGCGCCACCACCAGCAGGTCGGTGCCCTTGGCCTTCTCCCAATCGGCAGCCTTGAAGAGTTGAAAGCGGGTGCCTGCAAAGCCGGTGCTGGCGCCAAGACGCCCCATGGCCGTGAGGTACAACTCCACGTCCTGTGGCGTGGTGTCGTTGGGCAGGATCACCGAGGTCTGCGCCAGGTCGGCGTACTTGGTAAACGGAAAGCCGCTGTTGCCATAGGCCGCCAGGCTGGGCATGGCCAAGTAGTGGTGGAAGCCGGTCAGGTCGATGGTGGACAGGGGGTCAATGGCTGCACGCATTTCGGGCGACTGGGCCGTGCGGCAGCGCCCGACGTCCACGGGAGGCACCTGAAAGGCAAATTGCAGCTGGTTGTCGCCGCCAATCAGAAAGGCCGGGATCTTGGTGTCGGTCTTGGTCTGCACACTGCCGTCGTCAAACAGCGGCAGCAGGATGTTGCTGGCCACCGTGCTGGTGCTGTCGGCGGCGGCCAGCGCATACGATTTGATGAACTGGTCGTTGATGGACAGGTCGAGCGTGCCGTAGTCCCCGGGCTTGGTGGGGGTGTAGCGGTACAGCAGGTTCATGGGAACGCCGTTGGCATTCCAGGTAAACAGATCGGGCGCCATCTGCGTGTTGACGCGGATGACGTCGTTCAACACTGCGCCGCGTATCTGCAAATCGGAGGCATTGGGCACCAGCTCGCCGAGCTGCACCGGCCGTTGGGTGGTGATCCAGCGTGGCGCGTCGTAGGCCTGGCGCAGCGCGGGGCGCTCCAGCTGTTTGAGCTCCATGCTGGCGCCGCTCAGAGCCGCGCGGCCGCTGGCCAGCACCTCGCTGGCCAGCTGCACCTGCGCATCGTCCTGGCCCAGCACCAGGAGCAGCTTGGCACCGGCGACGGTGGGGTGTGCCACCATGGTCAAGGTGGGCTTGCTGACCGGTGGCAGGTCTTTCAGAAACGCCGGGCGGTTCTGGTTGCTCGCCATCACGATGGCGTGTCCTGGTGGCAGCTCGTTTTCCAGCACCTGGAAGCGTGTGCCCCGGTAAGCGCCCAGCATGCCCATCCAGGTGGCTACCGACCCCGCCGCCTTGAGCACGTCGGCCGACGGCTTGGGGCCGAACACAATCGGCAAGTTCAG
>CANCCF010000281.1 GCA_947374485.1 Comamonadaceae bacterium
CGGCCGCCTTGGCTACGGCAATGCCGGCGCCCGTAGAGCCGGTGAAGCTGACCAGGTCCACCTCGGGGTGGGCGCTCAAGGCTGCGCCGACGACAGGGCCGTCGCCATAGACCAGGTTGAAGACGCCGGGCGCGTAGCCGGCTTCCTCCATGTATTCGCCCACCAGCTTGGCCGAGAGGGGTGCGAATTCGCTGGGCTTCAAAACCACGGTGCAGCCCGCAAGCAATGCAGGGGCCAGCTTGGCCATGACCTGGTTCATGGGCCAGTTCCAGGGCGTAATCAAGACGCATACACCAATCGCTTCGCACAGCAGATCGCCATGGCCGCTTTTCACTTCGAAAGGGTAGTCTTTGCCAGCTTCCAGCGTGGCCTTGATGTGGCCGGGGCCGCACTCGGCCTGCGAATCAAAAGCCAGGTTCCAGGGCGCGCCCATCTCGGTGCTGATGGCCTGGGCCATTTCGGTGTAGCGACGCTCGAAAATGGCCTGCAGTTTTTCCAGCATCTGGGTGCGGTAGCCCAGGCTGGTTTGGCTGTAGGCGTCAAAAGCGGCGCGGGCCGCCAGTACGGCGCGGTCGGCGTCGGCCGCGCTGCCCATGGCGACGGTGCCCACGGATTGCTCGGTGGCGGGGTTGATGATGGCGAAGGGTGTGCCGGGCGTGGCCGGCTCGCACCAGGCGCCGTCAATGTAGAAGTTGCAATGTGTCAAAGGAGTCTCCGAAAAATTCAGGCCAGGTTGAACCAGGCCGATTTGGTTTGCATATAGGACAGCAGGGAGTCCTTGTATTTGTCGCGCGAATTGCCGCTTTGCTTGTAGCCGCCAAAGGGCTGCGTCATGTCGCCATCGCCAAAGCAGTTGACCCACACCACACCGGCCTGCAAAGCGCCCACCATGCGGTGCGCGGTCTTCAGGTCGGCGGTCCAGACCGAGGCGGCCAGGCCATAGATGGAATCATTGGCCAGGGCCAGCGCTTCGGCCTCGCTGTCAAAGGCCTGCAGGGAGCTGACCGGACCAAAGGTCTCTTCCTGCACGATGGCCATGGTTTGGGTGGCGTTCACAAACAGCGTGGGCGGCACATAGGCACCGGCTTCCAGGGGCGTGCCGGTTTGGCCGCCCAGCACCATGCGCGCGCCTTGCTCCCGAGCCAGATGGACTTTCTTCAGCACGTTTTGCTTTTGCACCTGGCTGACCAGCGGGCCCATGGTGGTGACCGGGTCCAGCGGATCGCCCATGCGGTAGAGCGCGTCGGTGCGCGCCACAAAGCGTTCCACAAAACGGTCATGCAGCGAGCGGTGCACCAGCAGGCGCGAGCCGGCATTGCAGACTTGGCCGGCGTTGTCAAAGATGCCGCCTATGGCGCGGTCGATGGCCGCGTCCAGGTCGTACAGATCGGGCATGAAAATCTGCGGGCTCTTGCCGCCGGTCTCCAGTGCCACGCGCTTCATATTGCTCTGGCCCGCATAGCCCATCAGCAGCTTGCCCACCACCGTGGATCCGGTGAAGGAAATCTTCTGCACATCCGGGTGCAGGGCCAGCGCCTTACCGGCCTCGGCACCGAAGCCGTTGACCACATTGAAGACACCGGGCGGGCCGCCGGCCTCGACAAACAGTTTGGCCAGGCGCAGGCAGGTCAGAGGCGCCTGCTCTGCCGGCTTCAGGACCACGCAATTGCCCGCCGCCAGAATCGGCGCGAGCTTCCACACCGCCATCAGCATGGGGTAATTCCAGGGCGTGATGGCGCCCACCACGCCCAGCGGCTCGTGCGTGATCAGGTGCAGGGCCGAGGCTTCGGTGCTGGTGACCGCACCTTCGAGCTTGTCTATGCATTCGGCAAAGTAGCGAATGGTCTTGAGCACTTCGGGCACGTCGATGTTGAACATGTCGGAGATCGGTTTGCCCATGTCCATGGACTCCATCACCGCCAGCTCGTTGCTGTGGGCTTCCACCAGATCGGCCCACTTCAGCATGACCGCCATACGGGTGCGCGGCGCCTGTTTGTGCCAGCGCCCGTCGTTCCAGGCGCGCAGGCAGGAGGCGACGGCGGCATCGATGTCGGCGCCCTGGCCCTTGGCCATCACGGCAATCACCTCGCCGGTGCTGGGGCTCACGCAGTCAAAGCTTTCGCCGGCCTTGGCCGCCACAAACTGGCCGTTAATAAACAGACCGGTGTCCAGGGTGAGGGAGGCCGCCAATGCCTTCCATTCGGCGAGGGTGGTGGGAGTGTGCATGGTGCTTCCTTGTTCGACCTTATTCGGCCAGCAGTTCGGTGGGGTAGCCGGGTGCGCGCAGTTCCAGGTTGCAGGCTTTTTCAATCATGCGCACCACCTCGGGCGATTGTGCGCCGCCGCCCATCAAGCCGCGCGCGCGGCGGAAGATCTGCTGCGCCATGCTGCCCAGTTCCAGTGGCACGCCCAGCTTTTCGGCAATGCCGTTGACCAGCCCTAAGTCCTTGCAAGCCAGGTCCATGGTGAACTTGACGTTGTAGCTGCCCGAGAGCACCAGCTTGCTTTCGGTTTCATGCACAAAGCTGTTGCCCGAGCTGGCGCGTATGGCGCGGTAGGTGGCGTCCGGATCGACGCCGTATTTGGCCGGGAGCATCATGGCTTCCCCTGCAGCAATCAGGTGGATGAAGGCCAGCATATTCGTCACCACCTTGACCACGGAGGCGTTGCCCATCTTGCCCATGTAGATGATTTCGCCGCCTATGGTTTGCAGGATGTCTTCCACCTGTTGGTAGGTGGCTTCTTCGCCACCCACCAGCACAGTGATTTCGCCAGAATTGGCCAGGTGCACGCCACCGGTGACGGGGCATTCCAGGACCTTGATGCCTTTGGTCTTGGCCACTTCGGTGAGGCGCAGCAGGTCGTCCATGTCGGTGGTGCTCATCTCTATCCAGATGGC
This sequence comes from Comamonadaceae bacterium, assembly GCA_947374485.1. Taxonomy (GTDB): domain Bacteria; phylum Pseudomonadota; class Gammaproteobacteria; order Burkholderiales; family Burkholderiaceae_C; genus Allorhodoferax. Next base: position 2,900 of record CANCCF010000281.1, read on the forward strand.
GCCTGGTTGGAGGTTGTCGAAGACGCCGTCCTTGCCTTCGACGACCTGGCGGGAGATGGCGGGGGAGGGGAGGACGGTGATGACTACGTCGGCATCCTGGCAGACTTCGGCTGTGGTGCTGGCCCAGCTTGCGCCGTTTTGCAGCAGGCGGTTGGCTAGGTTTTTGTTGAGGTCAGTGACAGTGACGGGGTAGCCGGCTTGGACCAGGCTGTTGCACAGACCTTCGCCCAGGCTGCCCAGGCCTATGAAGGCGATTTTTTGTTTGGTCATGGTTGAGATCCTTTTATGGCTATTTAGTTGGGTTGTTGGTTGCGTGGCAAGCCGGGTTTCGGCCCGGCAGCCGAGTAACTTTCTTTTGCTTCGCCAAAAGAAAGTCACCAAAGAAAAGGCGAGCCAAAGACCGTGCCCCTGCGGGGTTCCCTGCGCTGCTCGCGCTGGGCGGGGTCTGGCGCAAACTCGCTTCGCTCAAACAAGCGCCAGCCCTGATCCGCCCAACGCTGCGCTGCTCGGCACGGCCTAATGGCGGGAAGTCAGGGGAGCGGGTACCGCGTGCTCGTGCGCTGGCGCGCACCTTGCACACGGCACTTTGGGTGTCGCGCGTCGCTGCGCTCGCGCTTGGGTTGTGTGGCGCGGCTGACTTTTGGGAGTTCGCGATGCCGAAGGCGAGCGAACGGAGTTGGTATCGGCTGTTCATGTCCCCCGCCGTTGAGACAGGGCTGAGCAGCGCAGCAGCGGGCGGATCAGGCGGGCGCATGTTTGAGGCGAAGCCGAGTTTGCGCCCGACCCGCCTGCTGCGAGCAGCGCAAGGAACCGCGCAGCGGCCCTGGCGGCGGCTCGCCTTTTCTTTGGTTACTTTCTTTTGGCGAAGCAAAAGAAAGTAACTCGCCCGCCGGGGCGAGACCCGGCTAGCCACGCAAGAAAAAACAGAGAACAAAGAGACCATCACTGCAAGTGGTTATAAGGCCCATACCCCGCCTCATCAATCCCCCGCCCCTTCTCAAACCGATCCATCGTAAACCCCGCATTCAAAACATGCGCAGAGTCATTCGCAATCGTGTGCGCAAAGCACCAGCCAGAAGCCGGTGTGGCTTTGAACCCGCCATAGCACCAGCCCCCATTGAGATACAAGCCAGGCACAGGCGTGCAAGTGATGATGGGACTGCCATCCGGCGTCATATCCATAATCCCGCCCCAGCTGCGCAACAAGCGCAGCCGCGCAGCAAAGGGAATCATGCTCACCAGGCCCTGCATGGTTTCACCCCAGTTGGCCAGATTGCCGCGCTGCGCATACGAGTTGTAGCGGTCAATATGCCCGCCAAACACCAAGCCACCCTTGTCCGACTGCGACACATAAAAGTAGGTGGCAGACCACACCACCACATGGTTCACCAACGGCTTGATGGACTCGCTCACAAAGGCCTGCAGCACATGGCTTTCAATCGGCAACTTCAAGCCGGCTTTTTGCGCCAGCACAGAGGTGTGGCCCGCCACGGCAATGCCTACCTTGCCCGCGTTGATATTGCCGCGCGTGGTCTTCACGCCCACAATTTTTTCGCCGGCCCAGATGTAGTCCAGCACTTCGCAGTTCTGGATGATGTCCACGCCCATCTGGTCGGCCGCACGGGCATAGCCCCAGGCCACGGCATCGTGGCGGGCGGTGCCGGCGTCGGGCTGCAGCATGCCGCCGTAAATCGGGAAACGCGCCTGCGGTGAATAGTCC
>CANCCF010000282.1 GCA_947374485.1 Comamonadaceae bacterium
CTGAATGCCGAGGCGAAAAGGCTTTGTAAAGTTGCATCGAAATGCCTTTGCCCGCTTGCGTCGACAATAGCCCTGACGCCGCTTTGTATGCGACGCAACGAATAAGGAAATCTGTGTTCAAGAATGTGATGATGTACCGCATGCTGTCGCCCTGGACGGTGACCGCTGCACAACTGGAAGCGGCACTGGAGCCTGCACGCTATGTGGAATGTGCCGGCTCGCAGGAAAAGTCCGTTGGCTGGGTTGAACCCCGTGGCAAGGCCAATGGCGCCTTGGTGGAGGTCGTGGGTGGGCAATGGATTCTCAAGCTCATGGTGGAAACCAAGGTGCTGCCGGCCTCGGTGGTGAAACGCCGGGCCCAGGAACAGCTGGCCCAGATCGAAGCCACGACCGGACGCAAGCCCGGCAAAAAAGAAGCGCGCGAGATTCTGGACGACGCCCGCATGGGCTTGCTTCCCATGGCTTTCACCAAGCAGGGCGCCACCGTGGTCTGGATCGACCCGGCTGCCATGCTGCTGGTGCTGGACGCGGGCAGCCAGGGCCGCGCCGACGAGGTGATGACCTGCCTGGTCAACGCCATTGAGGGCTTTGCCGTGCAGTTGATCAACACCCAGATGTCACCCGCTGCGGCCATGGCGCTGTGGCTCTCCACCAAGGAAGCGCCACCCGGCTTCACGGTGGACCGGGAGTGCGAGCTCAAGGCAGCGGATGAATCCAAAGCCGTGGTGCGCTACACCCGCCATGCGCTGGACACCGATGAGGTGACCGGGCACATTGCCATGGGCAAAATGCCCACGCGCCTGGCCATGACCTGGAACGACCACGTGTCCTTTGTGTTGACCGAGGCCTTGCAGCTCAAAAAAGTGGCGGTGCTGGATGGGGTGTTGGAGGCTGCCGCGGCCCTGGCCTCGGACAAGAAGGACGACAATTTCGATGCCGATGTGGCGATTGCCACGGGCGAGCTGCAAAAGCTTATTCCGGACCTGCTGGAGGCGCTGGGCTCCGAGGTGCTGCCCATTGCTCCAGCCTGATCTTTCGTCGGATCTATAGTCTGATTTTCAGGCGATATCAGTCGCGGCGGTCCCAGCCGCGGTGCTCACCACCGCCGCGCGGGTCGTCGTGGCGGTAGCCGTCACGGTGACCCCAGGGGCCTTCGTCATGGCCACGGCCGTGTTCGTCCCAGCCGCGGTGGGCGTAGCCATAGGCCGGGTAGTAGTTGACGCGCTCCACCACGCGGTAGCCATAAGCGGGAGCCACGACCACGGGCGCGGCATAGACCGGTGCCTGGCGGTACGGTTGTCCGTAACCCACGGTACGCACCGGCTCCTGGTAGCGGCGCTCGTTGTTGCTGGCGATGCTGACACCGGCAATGCCACCCACGGCCGCGCCCACCATGGCGCCGTCGCGTCCGCCCATGGACTGGCCGATAAAGGCCCCGGCCATGGCACCCAAGCCACCGCCCAGGATCGGGTTCAGGTTGTCGGCATGGGCGGCCTGGCCGACCAGGCCCGTCAGGGCCAGTGCCAGAGCGGCACCGGAGCGCAAAACAGGGTGGGAGCGTGCAGATGTAAACATGGCAGCTGGTGGGTGGTGACACCCGTTACCGCCAGAAGTGGCGGTTTGTGTGTGTTCAACGGCGGCCAGCCACAGGCGATGACGCCGCTCACAAGGTCTTACATCTTGGCGTAGTTGTTTACCTGCGCCGCGCAGCCCTTGCCCGGGGGCTTCAGCCCATGCGCCCGGCCTGGAAGTCTTCCACCGCGGTCATCAACTCTTCGCGCGTGTTCATGACAAAGGGTCCGTACTGGGCAATCGGCTCATGCAGCGGCTGGCCCGCGATCAGCAGGGCGCGGGCGGGTTCCTCCGAGCGCTCGGACTGCAGCATCACCGCATCCCCCACGTTCTTCAAAATCGCCATGCGCTGGCGTGGCACCGGGGTGGCCGTGCCCTGGTCATCCACCACATGCACGGTGCCGCGGTACACATACAAAAACGCATTGAGCGCTGCAGGTACGGCCTGCGTCATGCTGGCGCCGCCTGCGGGGAAGTGCAGGTCCAGGTAGAGCGGGTCGGTGGGGTAGTCGGTGGCCGGGCGGTGCATGGCGCCAGCCACACCGTGGCTGTGGCCGGAGATCACGCGCACCCGCACGCCGCCGCGCGGGTCCTCACCCTCGCCCACCGGGGTGATGACTTCGGGGATGCTGTCGCTCTGGATATCGCGGTACCACGGCTGGCACAGCTTGTCTTTGCCCGGCAGGTTGAGCCAGAGCTGAAAGCCTTCCATCACGCCGGCCTCCTGCTCCGGCATTTCGCTGTGCACCAGGCCAGCGCCCGCCGTCATCCACTGCACGCCTCCGTTTTGCAGCAGGCCCTCGTGGCCGCCACTGTCCTTGTGGCGCATGCGCCCGGCCACCATGTAGGTGACGGTTTCGAAGCCCCGGTGCGGGTGGTTGGGAAAACCGGCGCCGTAGTCTTCGGGCTTGGCGCTGGCAAAGCTGTCGAGCATCAGAAACGGGTCCAGGCGCTTTTGCAGGTCCTGCGTCAGCACGCGGGTGAGCTTGACGCCCGCACCGTCGCTAGTGGGCTGGCCAGTGACCAGGCGCTCGACCTGGCGCAGGGTGACTGAGGGGCTGGTGGCGGTGCTCATGGGGTGAAGCTTCAGGCGGCAGCGACTGTGTAACCCTCTTCGGCAATCGCCTCGGCCAGGGCCGCGCGTGGCTTGTCGGAGGCCACCTCGACCCGGTTCTGGGCGCGGTCGATCTGCACCTGCGCCTGGGGGTCGGCTTGCAGCAGGGCGCGGGTGACGGCCTTCTCGCAATGGCCACAGGTCATTCCGGTCACGGTGAAAATCTGGTTCATGGGAACTCCTCAGACAGGGTTGGGACAAGCGCATAGTGTGAACCCTGCAATGGTAGAAGTTTTAGCAAAGACCTGTGAGGCTGGACGGCATGAACAAGGAAGCGGTTTTTTCGGTGGATATCGGTGTGGGCGGCATGACCTGCGCGTCCTGCGTGGCCCGGGTGGAGCGCGCGCTCAAAAAAGTGCCGGGCGTGGCCGCGGCCACGGTCAACCTGGCGACCGAGTCAGCGCGCGTGCAACTGGCCGTGCCCGGGGCAGCCACGAGCCCGGACAACATGGAAGCCCGGCTGCGCCGCGCCGTACGCGATGCCGGTTACGAGCCGCGTGCAGCCGGAGCCCTGATGGATGCGCCCGAGCCCTCGCGCTGGGCCGGTTTTGCGCCGATTGGCTGGGGCCTGGCACTGTCTCTGCCCCTGGTGCTGCCCATGCTGCTGGACCTGCTGGGCATGCACTGGATGCTGCCCGCGCTGTGGCAATTCCTACTGGCCACACCGGTGCAGTTTGTCATTGGCGCGCGCTTTTACAAGGCGGCCTGGGGCGCCGTCAAAAACTTTAGCGGCAATATGGATTTGCTGGTGGCCATGGGCACCACGGCGGGCTGGGCCCTGTCGGTCTGGCTGTGGCTGACGGCCGAGCCCGGGGCCATGGTGCACCTGTACTTTGAGGGTTCGGCCCTGGTGGTGACGCTGGTGCTGCTGGGCAAGTGGCTTGAAGCTGGCGCCAAGCGCCAGACCACGGCGGCCATACGCGCCCTGCACGCCCTGCGCCCCGAGCAGGCCCATCTGTTGGGGCCAGAGGGTGAGGTGGACGTGCCCGCCAACGAGGTGCTGGTGGGCGATGTGCTGGTGGTCAAGCCGGGCGAGCGTTTTGCGGCCGACGGCGTGCTGCAGGAGGGCCAGACCCAGGTGGACGAGTCCATGCTGACCGGCGAGGCCCTGCCGGTGGCCAAAGAGCCTGGCAACCTGCTCACGGCCGGTGCCATCAATGGCGATGGCCGCGTGCTGATGCGGGTGCGCGCTGTTGGGGCGGACACCACGCTTTCCCACATCATCCGGCTGGTGGAAGACGCACAGGCCGCCAAGGCGCCGATCCAGCGCCTGGTGGACCAGGTGAGCGCTGTGTTTGTGCCGGTGGTGCTGATGCTGGCTCTGGCCACTTGCCTGGGCTGGTGGCTCACCGGCCACCCGTTCGAGCTGGCGCTCATCAACGCCGTGGCAGTGCTGGTGATTGCCTGCCCCTGCGCCCTGGGCCTGGCCACGCCGGTGGCCATCATGGCGGGCCCGGGCGTGGCGGCGAAGTACGGCATTTTGATCAAGGATGCCGAGGCGCTGGAGCGGGCGCACCAGGTGGACACTGTGGTGTGGGACAAGACCGGCACGCTGACGGTTGGCAAACCCCGGCTCACAGCCATGGAATATGTGCCTGGCCAGCCTCAGGACGGCCTGCTGCAGCTGGCGGCCAGCCTGCAAAGTGGCTCCGAACATGCGCTGGCCCGGGCTGTGCTGGCGGCGTCGCAAGGCAAAGGGCAGGCCTTGCTGGCGGTGGCTGATGTCAGCGCTGTACCCGGGCGCGGCCTGCAGGGCACGGTGGATGGTCGCCAGATGGTGCTGGGCAGCCTGCGCTGGATGGAGGCCTTGCACGTGGACCTACAGGTGCTGGCTCCGCAGGCCGCAGCATGGCACGCCCAGGGTTGCACCGTGTCGGCGCTGGCCGAGCGGGTGCCGATTGAAGG
>CANCCF010000283.1 GCA_947374485.1 Comamonadaceae bacterium
CGCCTGGCTTTGAAGGAGTTTTCCGGCTCGGACGAAGGCCTGGCCCGGCTGCTGAACCGCCGGGTGCTGTCGGCCTTTCCGGCCGAGGTGCGCGACTTCCTGCTCTGCATTGCGCCGCTGCGCACCTTCAATCTGGAGCTGTGTTGCCATGTGATGGACGACGAGCGCGCCAGGGGCTACCTGGCCTATCTGCTAGAGCGCAATGTCTTTGTGATTCCACTGGACCGCAACCGCAGCTGGTATCGCTTGCACGGCCTGTTCCGCGAGTACCTGGTGCGTGAGGCCGAGACCACGCAGGCTGCGGCCAGACGCCGGGCGGTGCTGACCCGGGCGGCGCACTGGTGCGAGCAGCATGGCTTCTGGCGCGAGGCGGTGGAGTACGCGCTGGCCTCGCAATCGGCCACCACCGCCAGCCAGATACTGGAGCGCATAGCGCCCTCCTGCATCCGCAACAGCGGCCTGATCCTGCAGTACATCCAGTGGATGGAAACCCTGCACGCGATAGGCCAGCAGGCCGGGCCCGAGGCCGAATACTGGTTTGTCTGGGCGCTAGCCTTTCACCGGCGCTACGACTACGCTAGGCGCCAGAGCGCCGAACTGGCACTGCGCCTGCAGAAACAAAAGCGCAAAGTCGACGCCGGCGCCAGAGACAAGCTGCAGCGCCGGATTGCGATTCTGCGCGCCTCCATAGACAGCCTCAGCGACCATCTGCAAGAAGCCCATACCGGTGCCTCCAGCTGGCTGGCCGATGCCACTTCCGGCGCCGATGACCCCTTTAATCTGGCGGCCGCCAACTGCATCGAGTGCGGCTATTTTTCCAGTGCCTTCCGCTTTGTAGAGGCGCGCAAGTCCCTGCACGCGGCGCGTGAAGCGGCCTTTCAGGTCAACAGCCCGTATGTGGATGGATGGGTCGCGTCTTATGCCGCCCTGATCTCGATCTATGAAGGCCACTTTGCCGCAGCCTATGCCGAGCTGGTGGTCGTGCTGGCCACGACCCGTGCCAAGCTGGGCGATGAGACCGGCATCTGCGGCACCATGGCGATGGTGGCGGCCAAGTGCGCCGCCGAGATGGGGCTGCATGAAGAGGCCTGGCTGCTGTTCGAGCTGGGCAGCCGGACCTCGCGCACCCACGGCTTTCTGGAGGCCACGGCCTGCGGCCTGGAGGCTGCCGTGCTGCTATGGCAGGGGGGCGCGGATGAGCGCATCTCGCTGTTGCAGCTGCGCGAGATCGCTGCCGCCTATGCGCCACGCCTGTCGCTGATGCTGTCCTGCTACCTGATCCGGCGGCTGCTGGTGCTGGGCAAACCGGACGAAGCGCGCGAAGAGGCCGAGCGCATCGGTCTGGAGCACGGTGGCAACCGCATTTACCAGCGCAGCGCGCAGGAAGCGCAGATCCCACAGCTCGATGCCTTGATTGAAGACTGCCGACTGGCCATGCTGATGGCGGGCTCCAAGCCCAAGCAGGCCGAGTTGCTTATCGCCGAGGAAACGCGCCGCGCCAAGGCCGCCCACTGCGCACTGCGGCTGGTGGAACTGGCCCTGGCCTCGGCTACCCTGGCCACGCGCAACCACCAACAGGCACTGGCCGTGCGCCACATTACCCAGGCGGTGCGAACCGCCGCCAGCCACGGCATCGTGCGGCCCTTCAAGGAGCAGGCGGAAACACTGGCTGCGGTGGTGGCCGACACCAAGGTCAATGCCTGGGGTTTTGCGACAGTGGATGAACGGCGCTTCTTCGTAGACCGCTGTCGGGATTTGACTTTTTCCAACCAGTCGCTGTTTGACAAGATCGCCTCGCTGCACGACGAAGACCCCCAACTGCTCAACCAGCTGACCGCGCGCGAACTGGAGCTGCTGGGTTACATCGACGTGGGGCTTTCCAACCAGCAAATTGCCGATCACATCGACGTCTCGCTGACCACTGTGAAGTGGCATTTGCAAAACCTGTATTCCAAGCTGGGGGTGCGCAACCGCTCGGCGGCCCTGGCTAAGTCCCGGGTCTTGAATCTGCTGGCGAAATAAAGCCCTTGCGTCAACAAGCAACGCAAGGGCTATGGACTACTGGCAAAGTGCTGGAGCTAGCCCAGCACGTACATCGATTTCAGCTGCTGGTAGGCAGATACCGATTCCGGCCCCATCTCGCGACCGAGGCCGCTGGCCTTGATGCCACCAAAAGGCGCATTCAGGTCGGGCATATAGCCATTGATGCCGACCGTGCCGGTGGCCATGCGCCGTGCCATCCCGAAGGCACGCGCATGGTCTGTCGACCAGACGGAGCCGCCCAGTCCGTAGGCCGAATCATTGGCAATGCGGATGGCTTCGTTGTCGTCCGCGTAGCGGATGATGGACAGCACCGGACCAAAGATTTCTTCTTGCGCAATGGTGGCGGTGTTGCTGACATCGGCGAATACCGTGGGCTGCACAAACCAGCCGCGCGCCTGCGCGCTGGGGCGTCCACCGGCGACCAACTTGCCCTCGGTCCTGCCCTTGGCGATATAGCCCTCGACCCGGTCCCGGTGGATGGCCGAACCCATAGGGCCAATTTGCGTGGCGCGGTCCAGCGGGTCGCCGACGACATAGGCAGACACCGTGGCGGCAATCGCATCCACAAATTCCTGGTAGCGGCTGTTGGGCACCAGGATGCGGGTGCAAGAAAAGCAGGCCTGACCATTGCTGGTCAGGGAAGCGGCAGGCAGTCCCGCCAGCACGGCATCGATATTGGCGTCTTCCAGAATGATGGAGGCCGACTTGCCGCCCAGCTCCAGACTGACCGGTCGCAGCAAGCGGCCGCAGACCTCGCCAATGGAACGTCCGGCTGCGGTGGAGCCGGTGAAGGCCACCTTGTCAACACCCGGATGCGACACCAGGTAGGCACCCAACTCACGGCCACCGGGTACCCAGTTGATGACGCCGGGCGGGAACTGCGCTTCTTCGGCGGCCTCGGCCACGATATAGCTGTCGAGTACGGTGCCGGGCGACGGTTTGAGAACGATGGTGCAACCTGCCGCCAGCGCTGGCCCGATCTTCATCATCGACAAAATGACCGGGAAGTTCCACGGAATGATGGCACCCACCACACCCACCGGCTCGCGCCGTACCAGCGTGTTGAAGCCCAGCGGCGAGGGCCGGCTCTCTTCCACCTGCAGGTTGCTGGCCAAAGCCGCGTAGTAGCGAATCAGCGCGACGGTATAGCCGACTTCGAGTTGATCGGCGGTGTTGATGGGCATGCCGTTTTGCACGCTGACCGCTTCGGCTAACCTGGCACCACGCTTTTCCAGCGCGTCGGCAAAGCGGCCTAATGCGGCACCGCGTTCTGCCGGTGCGCAGCTGGCCCAGGTGGACTCTGTCAAGGCACGGCGCGCGGCAGCTACCGCCCGGTCAATATCAGCATTGCTGCCTTCTGGCACGCTGCCAATGACTTGCTCGCTGGTCGCGCTGATGACTTCGATACGCTGGGAAGACGCCGGATTGACCCATCCGCCATCAATGAAAAAGGTATGGTGCTGCTGCATGAAAAGCTCCTAGTATGGAAAACGGGTTGCAAGATGAGTACATCACCAAACACATGCCGAATGCGGCACATGTAGTAATAACAGTTATCGTATGCTACCGTATTATTTTCCCCGCAGAGACTAGGGTTTCCACCAAGCAACGCAAGCCGTGGGGCTTGCCGCGGCCACACTCAGATTTCGTTGGCTGCCAGATAGGTCAGCAAATTTGCCTTCATAGCGTCCAGCGTTACGGCGGAGGCCTCCAGTTGCTCATCATTAAGACCAGCCAGAATTTGCTCATTCATGCGATGGCTGATCTTGCGCATGCGCGCAATCAGCTGCTTGCTCTTGGGTTCCAGAAAAACCCGATTCACCCGCCGGTCTGCCGCGTCGGCATCGCGACGCACCAGACCTGATTTTTCCAGCCGGTCAATCAGGCCACCGACCGCCACCTTGCCGATGTCGAGCTCTTCGGCCAACTGCGATTGGGTCATGCCATCTTCACGTGACAAATAAGCCAGCACCCACCATTGCGCGCGGGTCACATTCAAAGGTTTGAGACACCGGTCAAACGCACTGCGTCGCAGCCGCGAAACATCGTGAATAAGAAACCCGAGCCGAAGCTCCCAATCGATTGTATGAACTGGCGCTGTCAAGATGACTTTCCGGCGCACGGTGAGCCGATATTGGCCCTAGGAGCGCCTATGCATTACTGTAAGGAAGCGTACATTCTAAACCCGATTCTTGGTTGCTTAGTGCCAGCACACTGGTGTGTCTGAGCTCTGACTCTTGCAGTTTGAAGACCGCCACCGTGCGCACCAAATCCTGGGCCTGGTCATTCAAACTGCTAGCAGAGGCAGAAATTTCTTCGACCAGCGCCGCGTTTTGCTGAGTGGCCCGATCCACCTGGCCGATGGCCTCACTGACATGCACCACGTCGGCCTTTTGTTCCGAACTTGCCGCACTGATGGCACCGACAAGTACGGTGACGTGTTGAATGCTTCCCACCACCTCGGCCATGGTGACACCCGCCTGGTCCGCCAATACCGAGC
>CANCCF010000284.1 GCA_947374485.1 Comamonadaceae bacterium
CCGATATTGACGACAAGATCATCCAGCGTGCCCTGAGCCGCGGCATCACGATCCGTGCGCTGACCGACGAGATGATCGTGGCCATGCACCAGGACATCGATGCCCTGGGCATTGAGCGCCCTACCATGGAGCCGCGTGCCACCGAATACGTGCCGCAGATGCTGGACCTGATTGCGCAGCTGCAAACCAAAGGCCTGGCATACCAGACCAGCTCGGGCGATGTGAACTATTCGGTGCGCAAGTTCCCCGGCTACGGCAAGCTTTCCGGCAAATCGCTGGACGAACTGCGCGCTGGTGAGCGCGTGGCCGTGCAGGACGGCAAGGAAGACCCGCTGGACTTCGTGCTGTGGAAGGCCGCCAAGCCCGCCGAGCCCGCGGATGCCAAGTGGGATGCGGGCGCACTGGGTTATCCCTTTGGTGTGGGCAGGCCCGGCTGGCATATCGAGTGCTCGGCCATGGCGTGCGAGTTGCTGGGCCAGACTTTTGACATCCATGGTGGCGGGGCAGACCTGCAGTTCCCACACCACGAAAACGAAATCGCCCAAAGCGAAGGCGCTACGGGCAAGCCGCTGGCGCGCTTCTGGGTGCACAACGGCTTTGTGCGGGTGGACAACGAAAAAATGTCCAAGAGCCTGGGCAACTTTTTCACCATCCGCGAGGTGTTGGCCAAATACGAGCCCGAAACCGTGCGTTTCTTTTTGCTGCGCACGCATTACCGCACGGCCCTGAATTACAGCGACGCCCATTTGGACGATGCGCGCAGCGGATTGAAGCGCCTGTACACCGCACTGGATCTGGCGCATCAAACGGTGGTTCAGGCTGTGGACTGGTCCAATGCCTATGCCATGCGTTTCAAGGCCGCCATGGACGAAGACTTTGGCACGCCCGAAGCCATTGCGGTGTTGTTTGACCTGGCATCCGAGATCAACCGCAGCAAGTCGGCTGAGCTGGCCGCATTGCTCAAGGGTCTGGGCGATTGCCTGGGCCTCCTCCAGCAAGAGCCAAAGGCCTATTTGCAGGCCGGTGCCACAGTGTCAGAAGACCGTATCACTACCCTGATTGCCGAGCGTGCAGTCGCCAAGGCGGCCAAAGATTTTGCCCGCGCCGACGGCATTCGCAAACAGTTGCTCGAAGTGGGCATTGTGCTCAAGGACTCGCCCACGGGTACGACGTGGGAAGTACTGCAATGATGGCCGTGGTCGATGCGGCGCAGTCCGTCACCCCGGCCTATTGGGATGAGGCCTGCAAGCACCTGGTTAAAAAAGACCGGGTCATGCGCAAGCTCATCCCCAGGTTTGGCGACGCCTGTCTGCAAACCCGCGGCGATGCCTTTGTGACGCTGGCGCGCAGCATTGTGGGCCAGCAGATATCGGTTTCTTCAGCGCAAAAGGTGTGGGACCGCTTTGTCCTGTTGCCGCGCAAGATGACGCCCGCCAATGTGCTGCGTCTCAAGGTGGACGACATGCGTGCCGCGGGCCTGAGCGCGCGCAAAGTGGAGTACCTGGTGGACTTGGCCCTGCACTTTGACAACGGCGCGTTGCATGTCAAAAAATGGGCCGACATGGCGGATGACGCCATCATCGACGAACTGGTGGCCATACGTGGCATAGGCCGCTGGACGGCCGAGATGTTTTTGATCTTCCACCTGATGCGCCCCAACATCCTGCCACTGGATGACCCGGGCCTGATCAGTGGCATCAGCCAGAGCTATTTTTCAGGTGATGCAGTGAGCCGCAGCGATGCGCGCGAGGTGGCTGCCGCCTGGGCGCCATACTGCAGCGTGGCAACTTGGTATATTTGGCGCTCGTTGGACCCCGTACCGGTCGGGTATTGAGCATTAACAGAACCGCCTGCCTGCCAAGGGCACGGGTTCTTCTGGAGGACAAGCACGATGGCCAAAAAGACATTTCTGGATTTTGAGCAACCCATTGCCGAACTGGAAGGCAAGATCGAGGAGCTGCGCTATGTGCAAACCGAGTCAGCGGTAGACATTTCGGCCGAGATCGAGCAGTTGGCCAAGAAGAGCCTGCAACTCACCAAGGACATCTACAGCGACCTCACTCCCTGGCAGATCACCAAGATTGCCCGCCACGCCGAGCGCCCCTACACCCTCGACTATGTGGCTGAAATCTTCACCCACTTCGTCGAACTGCATGGCGACCGCCACTTTGCCGATGACCTGAGCATCGTCGGTGGCCTGGCCCGCTTCAATGGTACGCCCTGCATGGTCATTGGCCAGCAAAAGGGCCGCGACACCAAGGAGCGCGGCTTGCGCAACTTCGGCATGTGCAAGCCCGAGGGCTACCGCAAGGCACTGCGCCTGATGAAGCTGGCCGAAAAGTTCAAGCTGCCGGTGTTCACTTTTGTGGACACGCCCGGTGCCTACCCCGGCATTGATGCCGAAGAGCGTGGGCAGTCCGAGGCCATTGGCCGCAACATCTTCGAGATGGCGCAACTGGAGGTGCCCATCATCACCACCATCATTGGCGAAGGCGGCTCCGGCGGCGCGCTGGCAATCTCGGTGGCCGACCAGCTGATCATGCTGCAGTATTCCATCTACTCGGTCATCAGCCCGGAGGGATGTGCCTCGATTCTGTGGAAGACCTCGGAGCGCGCGCAGGATGCGGCCGATGCCTTGGGCATCACCGCGCACCGCCTCAAGGCCTTGGGCGTGATCGACAAGATCGTCAACGAACCGGTGGGCGGCGCGCACCGTGACACCAAGCAGGCGGCCGCCTTTTTGAAGCGCGCGCTGGCCGATGCCTACCGCCAACTGGCCGACCTCAAGGTCAAAGAACTGGTGGACCGCCGCTATGAGCGCCTGCAGAGCTACGGCCGCTTTACCGACACCAAAGCCAATTCCAAATAGTCCGGGCAGTTCAAGCCGTTCACCGGTGGCCGAGCCATGACGCAGTCGCTGCAGCAAGCGATGCGGGCTTTCCACCCTGCGCTGCCCTTGGGTGTGGCACTGAGTGGTGGGGCCGATTCCAGTGCGCTCCTGGTGCTGTGCGCGCGCCAGTGGCCGGGGCAGGTGGTGGCACTGCACGTCAACCATGGTTTGCAGGCCGCAGCCAGCACATTCGAGTCACATTGCCAAAGCCTGTGTACGGCCCTGAACGTGCCATTGCGCCTGAAGGCTGTGCGGGCAGGTCATGCCTGTGGCCAGAGCCCTGAGGATGCGGCCCGCATCGCCCGTTACCATGGGCTACTGGAGCTGGCGCAGGGCGAGGGCGGCGATATCAGCCTGCCATCCATCGCCGTGGCCCAGCATGCGGATGACCAGATCGAGACCTTGCTGCTGGCACTCAGCAGGGGCGCTGGCCTGGCCGGTCTGTCAGCCATGCCAAAGCAGTGGCAGCGTGGCAGAGTGCAGTTTCATCGCCCGTTTCTGGACGTCGCGGGTGCCGATGTGCGCGCGTGCTTGGTGCAGGAGCAGATTGCGTTTGTGGAAGACCCCACCAACAGCGACGCGCGCTACACCCGCAACCGCATCCGCGCACTGGTCAGCCCGGCCTTGCAAGCCGCTTTCCCACAGTACCGGGACACCTTTGCCCGCAGTGCAGCGCACGCCGCACAGGCGCAAGGTTTGCTCGACGAAATTGCCGGTGAAGACCTTGCCCGAGTGCTGCGCGAGCGTGACGGTTTGCCCACCCTGGCAGGGTTGCGGGCGCTGGGCCGCGCACGCCAGGCCAATGCCTTGCGCTTCTGGCTGAAGGCGCAGTTTGGTGTGATTCCCAGCACTGTGCAATTGCGCGAGTTGCAGGATCAGTTGCTGGCCTGCAGCACACGCGGCCACCGCATCCACATCAAAGTGGGCGAGGGCTTGGTGGAGCGCAGGGGCGCGGTGCTCGCTTGGTACAATCCCACGGTTTTGCCCCACAGAAATTGATCCAACAATGGCCTTGATAGTTCACAAATACGGCGGCACGTCGATGGGTTCCACCGAACGCATCCGCAATGTCGCCAAACGCGTTGCCAAATGGGCGCGCGCCGGTCACCAGATGGTGGTCGTCCCCTCCGCCATGAGCGGTGAAACGAACCGTTTATTGGGCTTGGCCAAAGAGCTGGCTCCCAGCAAACAGGGCGAGGCTTACGGCCGTGAGCTCGACATGCTGGCTGCCACCGGCGAGCAGGCGTCCAGTGCCTTGCTGGCCATTGCCCTGCAGGGCGAGGGCATGGAGTCGGTGTCCTATGCCGGTTGGCAGGTTCCCATTCGCACCAACAGCGCCTACACCAAGGCCCGCATCGAATCGATTGACGACGCCCGCGTGCGCGCCGACCTGGACGCGGGCCGGGTCGTCATCGTCACCGGCTTTCAGGGCCTGGATGAGCAGGGCAACATCACCACGCTGGGCCGCGGCGGTTCGGACACGTCCGCTGTGGCAGTGGCCGCCGCGATGAAGGCGGCCGAATGCCTGATCTACACCGATGTGGACGGCGTCTACACCACCGACCCGCGCGTCGCGCCCGATGCGCGCCGCCTGAAAACCGTGAGCTTTGAAGAGATGCTGGAGATGGCATCCATG
>CANCCF010000285.1 GCA_947374485.1 Comamonadaceae bacterium
AGTGGGGCCCTGCGGTACAATCCCTCGAAGCCTGAAGGGCTGCCGACCTCGCCAGGAGCTGAGGTCCCCACGGGGTCTGCACCCCGTTAGACATCCGAAGAAACCCCATTGATGTGTCGCCGTGAGGGCGATGTTTTCCGGAAAATGCCTGACTATGAATATGGCGGACGCAAAGCGGGTCCTTGAGACCGCGCTGATTTGCTCACAACAACCCGTGCCCGTGCGCGACCTGCGCGCCCTGTTTGGCGATGTGCTGGGTGCCGATACGCTCAAAACCCTGTTGGCCGAACTGCATGACGATTGGGCAGGCAAGGGCGTGGAGCTGGTCAACGTGGCCAGCGGCTGGCGTTTCCAGAGCCGCCCTGAAATGCGCGAGTACCTGGACCGCCTGCACCCCGAGAAGCCCCCGCGCTATACCCGGGCCACGCTGGAGACGCTGGCCATCATTGCCTACCGCCAGCCGGTCACGCGCGGCGACATGGAAGACATTCGCGGCGTGACCATCAACTCGCTTTTGATCAAGCAGCTCGAAGACCGCGGCTGGGTCGAGGTGATTGGCCACCGCGAAGCGCCGGGACGCCCGGCCCTGTTTGCCACCACGCGCCAGTTTCTGGATGACCTGGGACTGGCCTCGCTGGACCAGTTGCCCCTGCTGGACAGCCCGGAGCAGGCCTCGCAAGCCTTTGAGTCGCTGGTGCCAATGGAAGAAGAATTGCCTGCCGCGCAAATGGACATGCCCCTGGACGCCCCCGAAACGGACGCCCGCCCACCGATGGATGGAAACCTGATATGAACGACAACGACACCCCCCAAGACGCGCCGGCCGCTCCCGAAGACGACGCATCTTCCATGGACGCTGCCCCCGCGGTCTTTACCGTCGCCCCCGTGGAAGAGCCCAAGGCTGCCGCACCCGGCGTGGCCACGCGCTTTGACGACATCCTCTCGGGCCAGTTCGATGCCGACGAGGAAATCGTCGAACTGGCGCCCCCGAAGCGCGTGCTGGCGCCCATGGCCGAAACGCCCAAGCTGCACAAAGTGCTGGCCCAGGCCGGCATGGGTCCGCGCCTGGAGATGGAGCAGCTGATTCTGGAGGGCCGCATCTCGGTCAACAACGAGCCCGCCCACATTGGCCAGCGCATCCAGTTTGGCGACAGCCTCAAGGTCAACGGCAAGCCCATCCGCGTGCGCATAGATCCGCCACCCGCGCGCGTCATCGCCTACCACAAGCCGGTGGGCGAGGTCGTCACCCACGACGACCCGCAAAACCGCCCCACGGTGTTCCGCAAGCTGCCCAAGCTGCAGCAGGGCAAGTGGCAGTCGGTGGGCCGCTTGGACCTGAACACCGAAGGCCTGCTGCTGTTCACCAGCTCGGGCGAGCTGGCCAACAACCTGATGCACCCGCGCTTCGGCCTGGAGCGCGAATACGCGGTGCGCGTGCTGGGCGCCCTGACCAAGGACGAAAAGCAGATGCTGCTCAGCGGCGTGAAGCTCGACGACGGCATGGCCCAGTTCGGCTCGATTGAAGACGGTGGCGGCGAAGGCTCCAACTGCTGGTACCGCGTCACCATTTCCGAAGGCCGCAACCGCGAGGTGCGCCGCATGATGGAAGCTGTGGGCCACGCCGTGAGCCGCCTGATCCGCATCCGCTACGGCGCCATGCTGCTGCCGCGCGGGCTCAAGCGCGGTGCTTTCATGGAGCTCGATGACGCCGACATCCGCGGCCTGATGCAGGCCGCCAGCGGTGGCCCCGGCTCGGCGCCCGAACGCACCGAGCAAGCCACGCGTGACAAGGCGCCCGGCGGCAACCGCGGCCCACGTGGCAGCCGGGGTCGCTCGGGCGGGCCGCGCGGCAACACCAACACCGGCCCTGGCCGCAATGCACAGGGCCCCAATGGGGCGGGGCGCAGTGGCCGATCGGAGCGCGGGCAGGACCGGCCTGCGGGCAATGCGCAGCCCGATCCCATGAAGACTTCGCTGGGCTATATCGGCGCCGACAGCCTGAGCCGCCAGCGCCAGGAGCGCGGCCAGCGCCCGGGCGGCAATGGGGGTCCGCGCCGGGGTGGCCGGGGCAGGCCGGGCTAAGGCCCGAGGCCCGGTCGAACAGCCCCGCAATGCTAAAATGACAGGCTTTGCTCACCGGGGCAATTTAATCAACCCAGATCAGGAATTTCCATGACAATCGAACGCACACTCTCCATCATCAAACCTGACGCCGTGGCCAAAAACGTGATCGGTCAAATCTATGCACGTTTTGAAGCCGCTGGCCTCAAAGTGGTGGCCTCGCGCATGGCCCACCTCTCGCGCGGTGAAGCCGAAGCGTTTTACGCGGTGCACGCTGCACGTCCTTTCTTCAAGGATCTGGTGGACTTCATGATCTCCGGCCCCGTGATGATCCAGGCCCTGGAAGGTGAAAACGCCATCCTCAAGAACCGTGACCTGATGGGCGCCACCGACCCCAAGAAGGCGGCTCCCGGCACCATCCGCGCTGACTTCGCTGACAGCATCGATGCCAACGCCGTGCACGGTTCCGACGCTGCGGAGACGGCTGCGAATGAAATCGCATTCTTCTTTGCCGGCATGAACGTCTTCTCTCGTTAAGCCATGCAATGACGGCCAACCTGCTCGAGTACGACCTTGACGGATTGGCCGCCTTTTGCGAGCGGCTGGGTGAGAAGCGTTTTCGCGCCACCCAGCTGTTCCGCTGGATCCATCAAAAAGGCGCAGCCCAGTTTGATGACATGAGTGACCTGGCCCGGTCCTTGCGCGAAAAGCTCAAGACCTCGGCGCACATCCAGGCACCGACTGTTCTCTCCCAACATATTTCTTCGGACGGCACCATCAAGTGGCTGTTCGACGTCGGCGGTGGCAATGCCGTCGAGACGGTCTTTATTCCGGAAGACGACCGCGGCACGCTCTGCATTTCATCGCAGGCCGGTTGCGCCGTGGGTTGCCGTTTTTGTTCTACCGGACACCAGGGTTTCAGCCGCAACCTCACCAGCGGCGAAATCATCGGCCAGCTCTGGTTTGCCGAGCACTTTTTGCGCAAGCATTTGAAGGTGTCGGAACGTGTCATCTCCAATGTGGTGATGATGGGCATGGGCGAGCCACTGCAAAACTACCAGCCCCTGGTGCAAAGCCTGCACGTGATGCTCGATGACCATGGCTACGGCCTGTCGCGCCGCCGCGTCACCGTCTCCACCTCGGGCGTGGTGCCCATGATGGACCGCTTGGGCCAGGACTGCCCGGTGGCGCTCGCCGTCTCGCTGCACGCGCCCAATGACGCGCTGCGCGACAACCTGGTGCCGCTGAACCGCAAATACCCGCTGGCCGAGTTGCTGCAGGCCTGCCAGCGGTACCTGGCCTTTGCGCCGCGCGACTTCATCACCTTTGAGTACTGCATGCTCGACGGCGTCAACGACACCCTCGCCCATGCGGATGAACTGGTGCGCCTGGTGCAGGCGCAGTCGGCCAAGGCCTGGTGCAAGTTCAACCTGATTCCCTTCAACCCGTTTCCTGCCTCGGGCCTGAAGCGCTCCAACAACGCAGCCGTGCAAGCCTTTGCCCGGGCGCTCACCGATGCAGGCATCGTCACCACCGTGCGCAAAACGCGCGGTGACGATATCGATGCCGCCTGCGGCCAGCTCGCGGGCGACGTACAAGACCGCACCGCCGTGGGCAAGCGCATGGCCAAGCAGCGCACCATCCTGTTGACCCCGGTGCCCAATGTGGCGCTTGCCGACCCTGAGAATCTGAACCATGCCTGAAGCCCGCTCCTTGCAAGCCGCCTCCCTGCTGTCTCTGGGCGGCTTGTTTTCCATGCTGTTGCTTGCGGGCGGCCTGGGTGGCTGCGCGGCCAGCGGCCCGTCAGTCACGGCTACGCCGCAAACCTTTACTGAATCCGACGAGCCGGAAAACCGCAAGCGCGCCACCAACCGCCTGAAGCTCGCCGTGCTGTACTTCCAGGACGGCAAATACAACTTCGCGCTGGACGAAATCAAACAGGCCATCCTCACCGACCCGAACTGGTTTGAGCCTTATGGCATGCGCGGCCTGATTTACCTGCAAACCGGCGATTACGGCCCGGCCGAGGCCAGTTTCCAGAAGGCCTTGT
The DNA here is from genome assembly GCA_947374485.1 of Comamonadaceae bacterium. Lineage (GTDB taxonomy): Bacteria > Pseudomonadota > Gammaproteobacteria > Burkholderiales > Burkholderiaceae_C > Allorhodoferax. The sequence continues at coordinate 4,112 of CANCCF010000285.1, forward strand.
CCATCAACCCCAATTCCCCCGATTTGAAGCACAACTACGGCTACCTGCTGTGCAAGATGCAGCGCCCGGCCGATGCCTTGAAGCAGTTTGCGGCAGCGCTGGCCGATCCGGGTTATGGCCAGCGGGCCAAGACCTGGGCCGAGCAGGGCCGCTGCCAGTTGGCCAATGGCCAGAAGGCGGAGGCCGAGGCCAGCTTCATGCGCTCCTACGAGCTCGATGCAGGCAACGCAGCCACCGGCTACAGCCTCAGCAGCGTGCTCTTCCAGCGCGGCGAGTTGCCACGTGCGCAGTTTTACGCCAGGCGCATCAACAACAGCGAGCGTGCCACTGCGGAGTCCCTGTGGCTGGGCATCAAGATCGAACGCAGCCTGGGCACCAAAGATGCACAGGCGC
>CANCCF010000286.1 GCA_947374485.1 Comamonadaceae bacterium
TGCGCCTCTTGGAGCGCTGCGATGCCATCCGCAAACCGGCCCGCATGGCCGAAGTGCTGTTGGCCTGCGAATGCGATGCGCGTGGCCGCACCGGTTTTGAAGACAGTGCTTACCCGCAAAGAGCGCGCCTTCAGCAGGCGCTGGAAAAAGTGCTGGCCGTGGCCACGGCGCCGATTGCAGTGGCCGCGCAGCAGCGCGGCGCCAGCGGCTTGCAAATCGGCGCAGCCGTGCGCCAGGCCCGTCTGGCAGCACTGGCTTTACCAGCGTACTAGCGTTTCCCCTAATGTCTGGCGCAGCAGAATGCAGTGATACTTGGTTTTCTGTCCGAACTAAATCGTGCCGTGCACGCTTGGCAGGTCAGGAAGTCCATTCAATACAGGTGCCCATACCGGGCTTTTTTTCTGGAGACAAGTATGAAATTTAAACGTCAACTGACCGCATTGGCATTTGCCATGGCTGCAGGTTCTTCCTTTGCGCAACTGGTGGTCGGCGTGAGCTACGACGCCTTCCAGGAAGAACGCTGGAAGACTGACGAAGCCGCCATCAAGGCCGAGCTGGCCAAGTCGGGCGCCCAGTACATCATGTCGGACGCCGGCACCTCCGCTGAAAAGCAGCTCTCTGACATCGACGGCCTGATCGCCAAGGGTGCCAAGGTCCTGATCATTCTGGCCAAGGACAAAGACGCCATCATGCCCGCCGTCAACAAGGCTGCCCAGCTGAAGATCCCCGTGATCGCCTATGACCGCCTGTTCGAAGCGCCCAGCGTGACCTACATCACGTTTGACAACAAGGAAGTTGGCCGCATGACCGCACGCGCCATCCTGGCTGTCAAGCCCAAGGGCAACTTCGCCATCGTCAAGGGTGACCCAGGTGATGCCAACGCCAACTTCCTGCGCGAAGGCCAGGGCGAAGTGCTGGCTGCTGCCATCAAGAGCGGCGACGTGAAGATCGTCGGCGAAGAGTACACCGCAGGCTGGAATCCCCAGAATGCCCAGAAGAACATGGAACAGATCCTGACCAAGAACGGCAACAAAGTTGACGCCGTGATCTGCCAGAACGACGGCATGGCCGGTGGCGTTGTTGCCGCTTTGACCGCCAAGGGTCTGCAAGGTATTCCCGTGTCCGGCCAGGACGGTGACCATGCTGCGCTGAACCGCGTGGCCCTGGGTACCCAAACCGTGTCGGTCTGGAAGAACTCCGCCGACCTGGGCACCGCTGCTGCCAAGGCTGCTGTGGAACTGGGCGCTGGCAAGCCTGTCGTCGGTGCCGGTGACTGGGCCGGTGGCGCCAAGAAGGTGACCATGAAGTCCATCTTCCTGAAGCCCATCCCCGTGACCGTGGCCAACCTGGACGTGGTCCTGAAGGCCGGTTACATCAAGAAAGACGCGCTCTGCAAGGGCGTGGACACAGCCAAGGTTGCTGCCTGCAAATAAGCCGCTTTTTTAAGTCGGTTTAGTCCAGCACCGCGGGCCGGGGCCCTAGCCTTGCGCCCGCGGTGTCATTTTGGATTCCAGTTTTTGTCACGTTTGGAGTAGTCAATGAATCAAGCATTACAGAACTTGAAGCATTCGGCGGTCGATTGGCGCATGGTGCTGATGGCCGGGGTGCTGGTAGTCATCAGCGTCGTTTTCAATGTGTTGTCGGGCGGCATCTTTTTCTCTGCCGAAAACCTCTACAACATCGCACAGCAGACCGCGGTCGTGGGCATTTTGGCCACCATCATGGTGCTGATCATCGTAGCCCGCCATATCGACCTCTCGGTCGGCTCGGTCATGGGTTTTGTCGGCGTACTGATCGCCTTTCTGATGTACACCATGAACTGGAACTGGCCGGCCGCTTGCCTGGCCGGTCTGGCAGCGGCGATAGCCGTGGCCATGTACCAGGGTGCGCTGACCGCCTTTGTCGGTGTGCCTTCCTTTGTGGTCACCCTGGGTGGTCTGATGTCGTTTCGCGGTGCCGCCTATCTGGTGGCCGACGGCAAGACCCAGCCCATCTCCGACCCCTTCTTCCTCAAACTAGGTGGCGGCTACAACGGCGGCATCGGCACCCAGGCCAGCTGGATTCTGGGTGGCCTGATCTGCGTCATCATCGTGCTGTCCATGATGGCCAAGCGCCGCGCCAAGAAGGCCTATGACGTGCCCACCAACCCGCTGGCCGTGGACGCCTTGCTGGCGCTCATCCCCATCGTCATCGTGCTGGCCTTTGTGGCCGTGATGAACGCCTACCAAATCCCCGGTAAGGACGATGGCCAGGGCATCCCGATTCCGGTGCTGATCTGGGGCGCCGTGGCGGTGTTCATGGCCTTTCTGGTCAAGCGCACCCGCTTTGGCCGCTATGTGTTTGCCATGGGTGGCAATCCGGACGCGGCTGCTCTGGTCGGTATCCCGGTCAAGCGCGTCACCATGCTGCTGTTTCTCTTGCTGGCAGTGCTGACCACGATTGCTGCAATTGTCGCCATCTCGCGCCTGAACGCTGGCACCAACTCGCTGGGCAATAGCGCCGAGCTGCTGGTGATTGCCGCCACCGTCATTGGTGGTACGGCCCTGGCCGGCGGCAGCGGCACCATCATGGGCTCGGTGCTGGGCGCACTCATCATGCAATGCATTGACAGCGGCATGCTGCTGCTCGATGTGTCTATCGGTACCCGTTACGTGATCATCGGCCAGGTTCTGATCGCAGCGGTGGTGTTTGATGTGGCCTATCGCAAATGGACTGGAGACGTACTGTGAGCACCGAAACCCATAACGCCGAAGCGGCCGCCAAGCGTGCCAACGTCGACCTCAACAAATGCCTGGTCGAGCTGCGCAACATCAAGAAGGCCTTCGGCGGCGTGCATGCCGTGGACGACGTGTCCATCAACCTGTATCCCGGTGAGGTCGTGGCCGTGCTGGGCCACAACGGCGCCGGCAAATCCACGCTGATGAAGATGCTGGCCGGGGCCTACCCGATCGACAGCGGCGACGTGCTCATCAACGGCGAAAAAACCCATATCCGCACGCCCGCCGATGCGCAGGCGGTGGGCATTGAGTCGATCTACCAGACGCTGGCCCTGGCCGACAACCTCGACTCGGTGGCCAACCTGTTTCTGGGCCGTGAGCTGCTGACCAAGTGGAACACCCTGGACGACCACCGCATGGACGCGGCAGGCCGCAAAGTGTTCCAGCGCCTGAACAAGAACTTCAAGAACTACCACACGCCGGTGCGCCGCCTCTCGGGTGGCCAGCGCCAGGTGGTGGCGATTTCGCGCGCGATTTACTTCAACGCGCAAATCCTGATCATGGACGAGCCCACCGCGGCACTCGGCCCGGAAGAAACCGCCATGGTGGGACGGCTGATCGAACAGCTCAAGGCCGAAGGCGTGGGTATCTTCTTGATCAGCCACGATATGCACGACGTGTTTGCCCTGAGTGACCGTTTGTCGGTGATGAAGAACGGCAAACTGGTGGGCACCTACAAGACTGCGGATGTGACTGAGGACGAGGTGCTGGGCATGATCATCCTGGGCAAGCAGCCCACGGACAAACCGCAAACCGAACGTCCCGCGCGTTAAGGTGGCCTGCGTGCAGTCGCTGACAGAAGGCCCAGGGAAGACTGCATGAAGGCAACCGGAGATTTGCAACTGCTCAAGCGTATCAACCGCAGCGTGCTGCTGCGTTTGATACGCAGCCAGAGCGACCTCTCCAGGGCGCGCCTGGCTGCCTTGAGTGGACTGACCAAATCCACCGTCAGCGCCCTGGTGCGCGAATTATTGGACGAGCACTGGCTCAGCGAAGCGGCTGAGCCAGTGGCCTCGCAAGGGCTGGGCCGCCCCTCCACGCCGCTCAATATCGACAACCACAAGCGTGTGCTGATTGGCATCGAGATTGCCGTGGACGTGCTGCGCCTGGTCTGTGTGTCGCTCAGCGGCGTGATCCTGACCGAGACCGAGGAGCCGCTGCAGCAGCGCGACCCGGCGCAGGCCTGCAAGCAGGTCGGGCGTCTGGTGCAGGCCCTGTGCCGCCAACTCGATGAGAAGCAGCTGCTGCTCTCTGGTGTGGGTGTGTGCCTGCCGGGTGCGGTGGACGAAAGCCTGGGCCTGGTGCGCCTGGCGCCCAACCTGGGTTGGCGCGACGTGCCGTTTCGCGCCCTGGTGTCGGCCGAGTTTGCCCGCCTGGGCATTGCCACGGCGCAGATCCATTTGCAAAACGATGCCGATGCCGCGGCACTGGGCGAATACGAGTTTGCCGGTGGCAACAGCGATGACCCGCTGATTTTTGTGAACTGCGATGTCGGCGTGGGCGCCGGCATTGTGCTCAATGACCGCCTGTTCACCGGCTTTCTGGGTGCTGCCGGAGAAATCGGCCACAGCATTCTGCAGGTCAACGGTCCCCTGTGTTCCTGCGGCCGCAAGGGCTGTGCCGAGGCCTTTATAGGCGCGCG
>CANCCF010000287.1 GCA_947374485.1 Comamonadaceae bacterium
GATGTTGGCGGAACAGGCGCGCAGCACCTCAGCGGCGCTGGGGTTGTCAAGCAACGCCAACAGCAAATGCTCCACAGTGATGAATTCGTGGCGTTGCTGGCGCGCCTCCACGAATGCCATATGCAGGCTAACTTCCAATTCTTGGGCAATCATGTGATTTCCTTTGCCTTGCGTTGATGAATAACTGTAAACCGTTTTGAACGACAGAGTTGCAAGGTCTGGGGTTCCCCTCAAAAATCAACCGGCTCGCTCAAACATTTCAGCGGATGCCCGGCCTTGTGCGCCGCTTCAAGTACCTGGTCCACTTTGGTGGCCGCCACGTCCTTGGAGTACACACCACAAACGCCCTTTCCATCGAGATGGATCTTGAGCATGATGGCAGTGGCGGCTTCCAGGTCCTTACCAAAAAATTCCTGGATCACAACCACCACAAATTCCATCGGGGTGTAGTCATCGTTGAGCATGACCACCTGGTACAAGCCGGGGGGTTTGGTCTTCAGCGGAACCCGCTCAAGCACCACAGATCCGCCCTCGTCCCGATCCGGTACTCGCACGGGGTTCGGTGGGGGGGGTGAAGGTTTCTTTGTAGCCATGCTTTCCATTCTATCGGGCACCCCGTTTCACTGCATCACCCACACGATCTGGTGACGTTTTGGTGACTATCAAGCCAGCAAAGCAAAAAAACCGCAACAGGCACAGGCTGCCTGCCGCGGTTTTCTGTGTGCTCACCGGGACGGCCTGTCCACCGAACACAAGGCGCCCTACATATGGTCGATCAGCACCTGCCCAAAGCCAGAACAACTCACCTGCACAGCGCCCTGCATCTGGCGGGCAAAGTCATAGGTCACGCGTTTGCTTTTCACCGCCTTTTTCATGGCACTGATGATGAGGTCGGCCGCATCAAACCAGCCCATGTGGCGCAGCATCATCTCGGCCGACAGGATTTCGGAGCCCGGGTTCACATAGTCCTTACCCGCGTACTTGGGCGCCGTGCCGTGGGTGGCTTCGAACATGGCCACGGTGTCACTCAGGTTGGCGCCGGGTGCAATGCCAATGCCGCCCACCTGCGCCGCCAGCGCGTCGGAAATGTAGTCGCCATTCAGGTTCAGGGTGGCAATCACGCTGTACTCCACCGGGCGCAGCAAAATCTGCTGCAAAAAGGCGTCGGTAATGCTGTCCTTGATGGTGATGTCGCGCCCGGTTCGGGGGTTCCTGAAGCGGCACCAGGGTCCACCATCGACCGGCTGGGCGCCAAACTCTTTCACTGCCAAGGCATAGGCCCAGTCGCGGAAGGCACCTTCGGTGAACTTCATGATGTTGCCCTTGTGCACAATGGTGACGTTGGGCTTGTCATGCTCCATGGCGTACAGGATGGCCTTGCGCATCAGGCGCTCGGTGCCCTCGCGCGACACCGGCTTGACACCAATTCCTGAGGTTGCGGGAAACCGCACCTTGGTCACGCCAAATTCATCTTGCAGAAACTGGATCAGCTTGTTGGCCTCTGGGCTGCCGGCTTCAAATTCAATACCGGCGTAAATGTCTTCCGAGTTCTCGCGGAATATCACCATGTTCGTTTTGTGCGGCTCCTTGAGCGGGCTGGGCACGCCGTCAAAGTACTGGATGGGGCGCAGGCACACATAAAGGTCAAGCTCCTGGCGCAAGGCCACATTCAGGGAGCGGATGCCGCCACCCACCGGCGTGGTGATGGGGCCTTTGATGGACACCACATAGTCGCGCAGCGCGTGCAGCGTTTCTTCCGGCAGCCAGACTTCCGGCCCGTAGATGGTGGGGGCTTTTTCACCGGCAAACACTTCCATCCAGTGGATCTTTTTGGCACCGCCATAAGCCCGTGCCACCGCAGCATCCACCACTTTCAACATCACGGGTGTGATGTCGCGCCCGGTGCCGTCACCTTCGATGTAGGGAATGATGGGTTGGTCGGGCACGTTGAGTGACATGTCCGCATTGACTGTGATTTTTGTGCCCCCGGCTGGGACCCGGATATGCTGGTAGCTCGACATGTAAAACCGTCCCCGTGGTGAGAGGCAATTTTAGTCGCGCTACATTACGCAGGTCTGTCGCAGCCCACCTGAAAACACCCAAGCATGAAACCCCTGTACCGCACCTGCCTTTCCATCGCACTCTGGTTCACCGCGGGCCTTGCCGCTGCGCAGGACACACCGCAAACCCAGCTGCAGCGCATCACCCTGTCGGTCGGCATCCACCAGATCGACACCCAAGTGGCGCTCACGCCCGAGCAGCACCAGATCGGCTTGATGTACCGCACCGAGATGCCGCAGGGTGAAGGCATGCTGTTTGTGTTCCCCAACCCCAGCCAGCAATGTTTCTGGATGAAGAACACCGTGCTGCCGCTGACGGCTGCCTTTGTGGCCGACGATGGCAGCATCGTCAACCTCGAAGACATGAAACCGCAAACCACCGACTCGCACTGCTCTGCAAGGCCCGTGCGCTACGTGCTGGAGATGAACCAGGGCTGGTTTGCCAAAAAGGGCATCAAACCCGGCATGAAGCTGGCCGGGCGCCCTTTTTCAAAGTAGCGGCTTAGAAAAGCCCTGAGGCGATGTTGATGGTCAGGGCGACCAGGGTGGTATTGAAAAAGAAAGCCAGCACGCAGTGCAATGTGCCGGTTCTGCGCATCTTGCGGCTGCTAAGGGCCACATCTGCAGTCTGGCCGGATGTGCCGATGGAACACGCAAAGTACAAAAAGTCGCCATAGTCAGGCGGCTGCCCGCCGGGGAAGTCCAAGCCACCGTGTTCGCCACGAATAGCTGTCAGATAAAAGTCGTGGGCGTAGTGCACGGCAAACATGGTTTGGGTAAAGGCCCACGACGTGGCGATCGTCATGCCGGCGAGGGTGATATGGGCATAGCGCGTCGGGCCCTGCAGGTCCTTGACTACCGCCAACTCCGCAACAATGGCACCAACGCAAAACAGGGTTGCCAGCACCACCAGCACCAGCACTGTGGCATTGCCTTCGTCGTGCATCAGCGCACGCCTGCGCATCTGCTCGTGCGAAGACCAGAACATCATTTTCAGCGCCAGCACCAGGTACAACAGCGCACCCGCATTCCAGCCGACGATGGCCCGGGTGACAGAAAGTTGCACCAGGCTGTAAGGCAAGGCCACAGCCACCACCACGCCCACCAGCACACTGGCAAAAAGCCGGGGGCGTGCCAGTAACAGGCGCACAGGCAGGGGCCTGGCGTGGTGCGGATGGTCTGGAAGTAAGTTCATGGTGGCTGTCTCATGGCAAGTGCTAAGAACACAAGGCATAAAAAAAGGCCCCTGCGTTGCAGAGGCCTTTTTAACTTTGGCGGAAACGGAGGGATTCGAACCCTCGATGAGGCTCTACACCCCATACTCCCTTAGCAGGGGAGCACCTTCGGCCACTCGGTCACGTTTCCTGACGTCTTGGATTATCGCACGACTTCCGGCGAATTCTCAGGCAATGCTCTGGTCGAGGTCAAAAGCCTTGTGCAGGGCGCGCACGGCCAGTTCCATGTACTTCTCGTCAATCACGACGGATGTCTTGATTTCCGAGGTTGAGATCATCTGGATGTTGATGCCCTCTTCGCTCAGCACGCGGAACATCTTGCTGGCAATGCCCACGTGGCTGCGCATGCCGATGCCGACAATGGAGACCTTGCAGATCTTGGTGTCGCCCAGCACCTCTTTGGCGCCCAGCTTGGGCAGCACTTGCGTCTTGAGCAGGTCCACCGCTTTGGCATAGTCGCCGCGGTTGCAGGTGAAACTGAAATCGGTTTTGCCCTCTTTGCTGACGTTCTGGATGATCACGTCCACATCGATGTTGGCGTCGGCAATCACACCCAGGATCTGGTAGGCAATGCCAGGGGTGTCGGGCACGCCCAGGATGGAAATTTTGGCTTCATCGCGGTTGAATGCAATGCCGGAAACAACGGCTTGTTCCATGTGTTCGTCTTCCTCAAAGGTGATCAGGGTGCCGGATGCGGCTTCTTCGTTGATGTCAATGTCCCAGGGCGTGAAGCTGCTGAGCACGCGCAGGGGCACCTTGTATTTGCCGGCAAATTCCACCGAGCGGATCTGCAGCACCTTGGAGCCCATGGAGGCCATCTCCAGCATCTCCTCAAAACTCACGGTTTTGAGGCGGCGCGCCTCGGGCACCACGCGCGGGTCGGTGGTGTAGACACCGTCCACATCGGGATAGATCAGGCACTCGGCGGCCTTCATGGCGGCGGCCACGGCTACCGCCGAGGTATCGGAGCCGCCACGGCCCAGGGTGGTGATGTTGCCATCGTCGTCCATGCCCTGAAAGCCGGTGACGATGACCACGCGACCGGCATCCAGATCGGCGCGCACACGGGCGTCGTCAATCGATTCGATGCGGGCCTTGGTGTAGGAGCTGTCGGTGCGGA
>CANCCF010000288.1 GCA_947374485.1 Comamonadaceae bacterium
CACATAGGCGCAGATCTCGGCCTCGCTCAAGGGTGCAAAGGTGACGCTGGATTCGCTGCAGGCCTGCAGCACCTGCGCACCATGAACCTCGCCCTGCCCTATCGCTACCGCAGTCAGCACCCCATGGGTCTGACCGGAGAGGTCACCCAGCATGCGCAGCGCGTCCAGGGCGTCGGCCGGTTTGGCGTAAATGGTGTTGCCTAGCGCCACCGTCGTGTCAGAGCACAGTACCGGTGCCGGAGGCAGACCACGCGCCTGCAAGCGCTGCAAGGCAGCATGCAGCTTAAGCCGGGTCACACGCTGCACATAGTCCCTGGGGCTTTCACCGGCCACATGGTCTTCCAGCGATTCGGCGTCTTCCTCGGGTCCGGCCAAGAGCAGCTCGTGCTTCACACCCAGCTGGGTCAGCAGCTGGCTGCGGCGTGGGCTTTGGGAGGCCAGGTAGATAAAGGGGTACATGAGAAAAAAACTATTCCCGGTGGTAGGGATGGTTGGCGTTGATGGACCAGGCCCGGTACAGCTGCTCAATCAGCAGCACCCGCGCAAAGGCATGCGGCAAGGTCAGGTCTGACAGGCGTATGCGCTCATGGGCGGCTTGCTTGAAGGCCGGGTCCAGCCCGTCTGGTCCACCGATTACCAGCGCCACATCGCCGCCGCTGAGTTGCCAGTCGGTCAGCCGCCCGGCCAGGGCCATGGTGGTCAGATTGGTGCCGCGCTCATCCAGGGCCACGATGCGCGTGCCTTTGGGAATCGCCGCTTCGATCCGAGCGCGCTCGCCCGCGTACAGCGACTCCAGTGTCTTGGAGCCGCGCGGCTCCGTCTTGACGGCCTTGAGCTCGACCTTGATCTCGTGCGGAAAGCGCTTGGCGTAGTCGTCCCAAGCGGTTTGGGCCCAGTCGGGAACCTTGAGCCCGACTGCCACAATCAGCAGCCGCATGGCGCGGCTCAGGCCTTGCGGCTGACCGTCTTCTTGGCGGCAGGCTTGCGCACTTCGGCCTTCTTGGCGGCCACGCGGGCCACGGTCTTGGCCGGGGCCTTGACCACCAGGGTCTTGGCTGCCGCCTTGACGGCGGGCGCTTTCACGGCGGCTGACTTGGCGGCAACTTTTTTGGCCGGTGCTGCCGGTCCGCGTGTGGACGTGGACTTCACAGCTGCCGATTTGGAAGGTGCGGCAGCGCCGCGCACAGGCGCAGACTTGGCGGCTGCCTTCTTGACGGCCGCGGCCTTGACGGCGTCGTTCTTCTTCACTTGGGCCTTGGACGGGAACACCTCGGCCACACCCTTCTTGGCAGCGCTGGAGCGCTTCAGGGTGGCGGGTGGCAGGCTCTTGGTGACGACCGCCACTTCCTTCTCGGGGGCGGCCGGTTTGACCGAGCCCAGCTTCAGGCGCACGGGCTTTTCGCCCCACAGTTCTTCCAGGTGGTAGTACTGGCGGAAGTTGGGTTGCATGATGTGCACCACGGCCTGGCCGCAGTCCACGATGATCCATTCACCATTGGTTTCGCCTTCCACGCGGGGCTTGGGGAAACCGGCTTCGCGCACGGCATCGCGCACGCTGGCGGCCAGCGCTTTGGTCTGGCGGTTCGAGGTGCCCGATGCAATGATGACCCGTTCAAACAGCGCCGACAAATGCTCGGTGTCAAACACCACGATGTCCTGCGCCTTCACGTCTTCGAGGCCATCAACAATGGCGCGCTGGAGCTTTTGGGTGTCTTTTTTTACAACGGTGGAAGTGGTCATCAGGCGGCTTGGTAAAGGTGGTGTTGGTCAATATAACGCGCAACGGATTCCGTGACCAGAGTTGAAATACTCTGGCCGTGCGCGGTTCGTTCGCGGACTTCCGTGGCATTCAAGGGGCTGGGGGGCAACTGCAATCTCTGCAGTGGGCACGCTGGGCTGTTTGGCAGCTGGGGCACATCAACGACCTCGGGGGCGGTCGCATTCGGATCGGAGCGCGAAGCTACACAAATTATAGCAGCGCGGCCCAGCTCTTCGGCCCGGTGCCAGCTAGCCAAGGCACGGGCCTGGTCTTCACCCATGACCAGGTAGAGCTGCGCTTGCGGGTACTGCACCTGCAGTTCCTGCAGCGTGTCGATGGTGTAGGTGGGGCCGCTGCGGCGCGTCTCGCGTTCATCCACCACGGCCCGCTCTATCCCGTCGAAGGCCAGGTGGCACATGGCCAGGCGGTATTCGGCCGCGGTCAGCACATGCTGCTTGTGCCAGGCCTCACCGGTGGGGACCACGTGCAGGATGTCGAGCTGCAATTGTGCGATGGCCGCTTTTGCCAGGGCCACATGGGTGCGGTGCGGCGGGTCAAACGCGCCGCCAAACAGCCCTACCCGCTTGGGCGGGTTTGATGGATTCACACCCAATCCCGGCGTGGCAAAAAGTCGTTATACAACGCTGCCTCGGGTGACCCCGCCTCGGGCACATGCTGGTACGACCACGTGGCGTGCGGCGGCATGGACAGCAAAATGGACTCCGTGCGCCCGCCCGACTGCAGGCCAAAGTGTGTGCCCCTGTCCCACACCAGGTTGAATTCCACATAGCGGCCGCGGCGGTAGAGCTGAAAGGCGCGCTCGCGCTCGCCATAGGGCATATCTTTGCGGCGCTCCACGATAGGCAGGTAGGCCGTCAAAAAGCTGTTCGCCAATGCGCGCAGCATGTCAAAACTGCCCTGCTGCCCCAGCTCCGAAAAATCGTCAAAAAACACGCCGCCCACGCCACGCGCTTCATTGCGGTGCTTGAGGAAAAAGTAGTCATCGCACCAGGCCTTGAAGCGCGGGTACTTGTCCGCGCCAAACGGCTCAAGTGCGTCCTTGCAGATCTGGTGGAAATGTTTGGCGTCTTCTTCAAAGCCGTAAAACGGCGTCAGGTCCATGCCGCCACCAAACCAGCACACCTCACTGCCATCCGGCGCCTTGGCCGCCAGCATGCGCACGTTCATGTGCACCGTGGGCACATAGGGGTTGCGCGGGTGGAACACCAGCGACACGCCCATGGCCTCAAAGGGTGCGCCCGACAATTCGGGCCGGTGCTGGGTGGCGCTGGGCGGCAGCTTGGGCCCGCGCACATGGGAAAAGCCGCAACCGGCGCGCTCAAATACCGGGCCGCCTTCGGTGATCTTGGTAATGCCATTGCCTTGCAGCATGTCGCCTGCGGGCTTTTCCCAGGCATCAACCACAAAGCTGCCACCATCGATCGTTGCAACGGCATCGGTGATGCGGCTTTGCAGGCCGACCAGGTAGGCGCGCACGGTAGCGGGTGTGAAGGCTTGTGCTTCAGGGGTGGTGTTCATTTTTCCGTGATCCTTATGGGGGCGGCCAGCTCGGGGTGCTTGCCGCTGGCATCTTGCAGGGCCGTGGCAATGCGCTGCATATCGGCCGCCACATCGCCTGAAAGTACAAAGTAGCGCGAGATATCGATCGTCTTTTTGGAATAGTTCACGCAGCAGACGCCCAGCGGCACGCCAGCGCCCAGGGCCACCTGGTAAAAGCCGCTGCGCCAGCCGGGCGTGCGCTTGCGCGTGCCTTCGGGTGCCAGGGCCAGCCAGAAAAATGCGTTGCTTGCCTTGCACTGCTCCAGGGAACTGACCATCTCGCCCACGACCCCGCGCGGGCTGTCGCGGCGTATCGGCACACCGCCTATCCAGGCCAGCCAGCGGCCAGCAAGTGGAATGTTGAACAGCGAGGCCTTGCCCCAGAACTTCATAGGGAAACCCACCGCCCACTTGGCCAGCACCAGATACAAAAAATCCCAGTTGCTGGTGTGCGGGTACACCACCAACACGCCCTGCCTGGCGGGCAGGCCGTCCATGTGCACCTGCCAGCCCAAAAGAGCCAGCAACTGGCGCGCCAAGGCACTGCCCTGCACCGGTACCGCCAGCGGGCGGGAAAAATCATCCACCACGCGGGTTCAAGGCTTGATGGCCCGAAAGCCAATGTCAGTGCGGTACTGCATGCCATCGAACTGGATGTCCTTGACCACCTGGTAGGCCTTGTGCTGCGCCTGGCGCACGCTGTCCGCCAGCGCCGTCACGCACAGTACGCGCCCACCAGAGGTCAGCAAAGTGCCGCCCAGCAAAGCTGTGCCCGCATGGAACACCGCCGTGTCATCGGTGTGCGCCGGAATGCCGGTAATGGCATCACCCTTGCGCGGGCTCATGGGGTAACCGGGCGCAGCCAGCACCACGCCGAGTGCGGCGCGGCGGTCCCACTGCAGCTCGATGCCGTCGAGTTTGCCGTGCGCTCCGGGTTCGGTCGCGGCCCACAGCACGTCCACCAGATCGGTCTTCAATCGCATCATGATGGGCTGGGTTTCCGGGTCACCCATGCGGCAGTTGAACTCCAGCGTCTTGGCGTGGCCTTG
>CANCCF010000289.1 GCA_947374485.1 Comamonadaceae bacterium
CAGTACGACACCAACCGCGTGGGCGGCATCACCATGGCGCACAAGATCAACGCGCTGTGCGAGGCCTACAGCGTGCCTGTGATTCCGCACGCCGGGCAGATGCACAACTACCACCTCACCATGAGCAGCCTGAACTGCCCCATGAGCGAGTACTTTCCCATCTTCGACGTGGAAGTGGGCAACGAGCTGTTCTATTACATCTTCGATGGCGATCCGGCTGCAGAGAATGGCTTCCTGCAACTCGACGACAACCTGCCAGGCTTGGGGCTAACGCTCAAGACCGAGTACCTGGACCACTTCACCATCACCGAGTAAGTGCCCATGCCGTCATTGTCATCGCCGCGCTTGCGCGGTGTGTTCCCGGTCGTGCCCACCACCTTCACCGAGAGCGGTGCGCTCGACCTGGAGAGCCAGCTGCGCTGTGTCGACTTCATGATCGATGCCGGGTCGAATGGCCTGTGCATCCTGGCGAATTTTTCGGAGCAGTTTGTGCTCTCGGACGACGAGCGCGAGGTGCTCACGCAGGCCATCCTGAAACACGTGAACGGCCGCGTGCCGGTCATCGTCACCACCACGCATTTCGGCACCGGGGTCTGCGCGCAGCGCAGCCTGCGCGCGCAGGCTGTCGGTGCCGCCATGGTGATGGTGATGCCGCCCTACCACGGCTCCACCATCCGCGTGGGCGAGGCGCAAATCTATGAGTTCTATGCGCGCCTGTCGGATGCAATAGAAATCCCCATCATGGTCCAGGACGCACCGGTCAGCGGCACGCCACTGTCCGCCGCGTTCCTCGCGCGCATGGCGATGGAAATAGAAAACCTGTGCTACTTCAAGATCGAGACCGCCGGCGCCGCCTCCAAACTGCGCGAGCTGATCCGCCTGGGCGGCGAGGCCATTGAAGGCCCGTGGGATGGCGAAGAGGCCATCACGCTCTTGCCCGACCTGCACGCCGGTGCCACAGGTGCCATGACGGGCGGCGGCTTTCCCGATGGCATACGCCAGATCATGGATGCGTGGACCGCCGGTGATGTGGAGGGTGCTACCGTGGCCTATGAAAAGTGGCTGCCCCTGATCAACTACGAAAACCGCCAGGGCGGCATTCTCACCGCCAAGGCGCTGATGAAGGCGGGTGGCATCATCGATTGCGAGGCGCCACGCCATCCCTTCCCCGCCATGCATCCGGAAGTGCGCAAGGGTTTGATAGCCACCGCCAAACGCCTGGACCCGCTGGTGTTGCGGTGGGGGCGGTAATGCATCAAGGTTTGTGTATTTGTACGTCGCTGGCACCGGGGTAGATGGCTGCGTTCGTGTCCCCCGCCCTTCGGGCTCCTTCTTTACCTCACTACGCCATCCACCCCGGTGTCAGCGACAGCCAGCGGGTTGGCGCACGCAGGTTTCAATACCTTCGCACGCCAAGTACGTTGGTGGACGCGGGACAGCGTGGCGCTCAGTGGAGTGAGGTAAAGGAGGAGGCCGCAGGCCGGGGGACACGAACGCAACTGAGTGCCACGCTGGCCCGTGTCCTGAAATGACGCAGGCCCGAAATGCCCCCGTTGACCCCACATTGCCATCATTTTCGAAACGACTAATAGCTCTCAAACACACCATGACCCTCCACCACAATTTCATCAACGGCGAGTGGTTTGCAGGCCCCACTACCAGCCCCAACACCAACCCCAGCAACCTGGCCGACACCATTGGCGACTACACCCAGGGCGACGCGAGCCATGTGGAGGCCGCAGTGGCCGCCGCCCGCGCCGCCTTCCCCGCCTGGAGCACCGGTGGCATCCAGGCGCGCAGCGATGCGCTGGACAAGATTGGCAGCGAGATATTGGCCCGCAAGGAAGAGCTGGGCACCCTGCTGGCGCGCGAAGAGGGCAAGACGCGGCCCGAGGGCATTGGCGAGGTCACCCGCGCGGGCCACATTTTCAAATTCTTTGCCGGGGAGTGTTTGCGCCTGGCCGGTGAAACACTGCCCTCGGTGCGCCCCAACATCGGCGTGGAAATCAGCCGCGAGCCCATCGGTGTGGTGGGCCTCATCACGCCCTGGAATTTCCCCATCGCCATCCCCGCCTGGAAGGTCGCACCGGCCCTGGCCTTTGGCAACTGCGTGGTCTTGAAACCCGCCGACCTGGTGCCCGGTTGCGCCTGGGCGCTGGCCGAGATCATCAGCCGCTCCGGCATTCCGGCGGGCGTCTTCAACCTGGTGATGGGGCCGGGGCGCGTCATTGGCGACGCGCTGGTGAACCACCCGCAGGTGGATGCCATCAGCTTCACCGGCTCGGTGGCGGTGGGCACGCGCATTGCAGAGACCTGCGCGCAAACTTTGAAAAAGGTGCAGCTGGAAATGGGCGGCAAAAACCCGCAGGTGGTGCTGGACGATGCCGATCTCGCGCAGGCCGTGGAACTGAGCGTGCAGAGCTGCTTTTATTCCACCGGCCAGCGCTGCACGGCGTCCAGCCGCCTCATCGTTACCGACCAGATTTATCCCGCCTTTATTGAGGCCATGCAGGCACGCATGGCGCGCATCCGGGTGGGTGATGCCTGTGCCCAGGGTACGGACGTGGGGCCGGTGGTGTCGCAGGCACAGCTGGAGCAGGATTTGGCCTATGTCGAAATCGGCAAGGCCGAAGGCGCCACGCTGCTGACAGGCGGCGAGCGCCTGCAGCGCGACACCGAAGGCTTTTATTTGCAGCCCGCGCTCTTCGTGGACAGCACGGCCGCCATGCGCATCAACCGCGAAGAAATCTTTGGCCCGGTGGCCAGCGTGATCCGCGTGGCCGGCTATGAAGAGGCGCTGGCGGTGGCCAACGACACGCCCTTTGGCCTGTCGGCCGGCATTGCCACCACCTCGCTCAAGCACGCCACGCACTTCAAGCGCCACGCCCAGGCGGGCATGGTGATGGTCAACCTGCCCACCGCCGGTGTGGACTACCACGTGCCCTTTGGCGGGCGCAAGGGTTCGAGCTATGGGCCGCGCGAGCAGGGCGCGTATGCGCGCGAGTTCTACACCACGGTGAAGACGTCTTACACCCTGGCCTGAGCGGGCCAGGCAAGGCGCAAAGCCCCCTGGCGTGCGCTGCTGGCTGCACTGCACTAGCATAGGCGCCCTCACAGGAAGCAGAAAGCCCCATGGATAGCAGTGAAGCAGTCGACATCGTGTACCTCTGGGTCGATGGCAGCGACCCGGTCTGGCGCCGCAAGCGCCAGGCGGCACACCAGCGGCTCAATGCGGCGCACGGTGCGTCCATGGCCGCGTATGCGAATGTGGAGGGGCGCTTTCGCGACAACGACGAGTTGCGCTACAGCCTGCGCGCGCTGGAGCGATTCTTTCCGCAGCACGGCCACGTCTACCTCGTCACCGACGGCCAGACCCCGGCCTGGCTGGGGGAGCACGCCGGGCTCACCGTGGTGGACCACCGCGAGCTGATGCCCGCCCACACCCTGCCGACCTTTGACTCCTGCCACATCGAGTCGTACATCCACCGCATACCGGGCCTGTCGGAGCGCTACTTTTATTGCAACGACGATGTGTTCTTTGGTGCGCCGGTGCAGCTTGCCGACTGGTTCTGGGAGGGCGGCGTGTATGCCGGCTGGTCGAACGAGCCCGCCGTCAGCCACGGCCCCATGGAGCAGGGTGCCGATGCGCTGCGCAACGCCTGCCGCCAGTCCATCGGGTGGCTCGATGCCAACCCGCAGGCCGTGGCCTTGCCGCACTACCGCCATACCTTGAAGACCTTTTCGCACGCGCCCCGGCCCATGCGCAAGTCGGTCTTGATGCGGCTGGAGCACTTGGCACCCGAGCTGTTTGCCAGCGTGCGCAGCACCGTGTTTCGCACCTGGGACAAGCCCACCATCGTTTCCGACTTTGTCATGCGCTGGTCGCTGGCCAATGGCGTGGCGCGCATGCGCGACTATGCCTATGCCTATGTGTCCACCGGCCAGACCCACGCCAGCTCGGGCATGGAGCGGGTGATCCAGCGCTTTGGCGACCTGCATTTTTTCTGTATCAACGACACGCTGGACAACGCCCCGGCCGACGATCCGCGCCTGCTGCAGATGCGCCAGGCCCTGCAGGCCCTGTTCGCGGTGCAATCGCGCTACGAGCGCACAGAGGGGAGCGCCGGCTCCTGCAGCCCGCCAGCGTCCTTGGCAAAGCGCCCCCGGGTGGCGCCATGCACCGGGTCAGAAGAAGCCCATGGCCAGCCGCCAAACTGGGTGCGCCTGTAGTCATTGAAGGCCTGCTGCACCTCGGCCTGGGTGTTCATCACAAAGGGGCCGTACTGGGCCACCGGCTCGGCAATCGGTCTGCCTTGCAGCACCAAAATCTCCGATTCCTGATCACCATTAACAAGGACG
>CANCCF010000290.1 GCA_947374485.1 Comamonadaceae bacterium
CAAGATGCAGGAAGCCATGGCCGAAGCCAAGACCGAAGTGTCCAACTTCGCTCCACGCCTGTTCACCATGAAGATCAATCCCGAAAAGATCCGTGACGTCATCGGTAAAGGCGGCTCCGTGATCCGTGCGCTGACCGAAGAGACCGGCACGCAGATCAACATCGAGGAAGACGGCACCATCACCATCGCATCCGCCGATCCGGCCAAGGCCGAAGAAGCCAAGCGCCGCATCCAGCAGATCACCGCGGAAGTGGAAATTGGCAAGGTCTACGAAGGCCCGGTCACCAAGATCCTGGACTTCGGCGCCTTGATCAACCTGCTGCCCGGCAAGGACGGTCTGCTGCACATCAGCCAGATCGCCCACGAGCGCGTGGAGAAGGTTTCCGACTACCTGTCCGAAGGCCAGATCGTCAAGGTCAAGGTCATGGAAACGGATGAGAAGGGCCGCATCAAGCTGTCCATGAAGGCTTTGCTGGACCGTCCTTCGCACGGCGACCAGCAAGGTTGATGCGCTGAGTCTTTCGCCACGGGTGCCCTTTGCGTAAATTGCGTAGAGGGCACCTGAACGACAAGTTCCATGAAAGCCATTGAAATTGCTTCCTTCGGCGGCCCGGACGTTTTGCGTCTGGCCGAGCGTCCCATGCCGGTGGCCGGTACGGGCGAGTTGTGCCTGCGCGTCAGTGCCAGTGGGGTGAACCGGCCGGATGTGCTGCAGCGGGCCGGGAACTACCCCGCGCCTGTGGGTGCCTCGGACATTCCGGGCCTGGAAGTGGCGGGCAGCATTGTCAGCGGCGACGCACAGGCTTTGGCGCAAGCCGGCCTGCGCATCGGCGACCGCGTGTGCGCGTTGGTAGCCGGTGGCGGTTATGCCGAGTTCTGCGTGGCGCCCGTGGCCCAGTGCCTGCCGGTGCCCAAGGGCTTGAGCGATATCGAGGCCGCCAGTCTGCCCGAGACTTTTTTCACCGTCTGGAGCAATGTGTTTGACCGCGGCCGTCTGGCTGCCGGTGAAACGCTGTTGGTCCAGGGCGGTACCAGTGGCATTGGCGTAACCGCCATCCAGTTGGCAAAGGCCCTGGGTGCGACTGTGATTGCGACAGCGGGCAGCGATGCCAAGTGCGATGCGATGCGCGAACTGGGTGCCGACCACGCCATCAACTACAAAACGCAGGACTTCGAAGCCGAGGCCTTGCGCCTGACCACTGGTCGTGGTGTGGATGTGGTTTTGGATATGGTGGCGGGCGACTACGTAGCGCGCGAGCTGAACTGTCTGGCAGAAGATGGCCGTCTGGTCATCATCGCAGTGCAGGGCGGTGTGAAAAGCGAAATCAATGCCGGCCTGGTGATGCGCAAGCGCCTCACCGTTACCGGTTCGACGTTGCGTGTACGACCGATTGCCTTCAAGCAGGCGATTGCGCAGAACTGTCTGGCCCGAGTGTGGCCGCTGCTGGAAGCCGGGCGCATCAAGCCGGTGATCCACAGCGTGTTCGCTGCCGTTGATGCTGCAGAGCCCACGGGCAGTGGTGCGGCCGCGGCGCATGCCTTGATGGAGTCCAATCAGCACATTGGCAAGATTGTTTTGGATTGGGGAACAGTATGAAAAAGAAGCTGATCGCCGGTAACTGGAAGATGAATGGCACGGCAGCCAGCAATGCTGCTTTGCTCAAGGCCTTGCTGGAACAGCCCGCAGACTGGAGCTGCCTGGTGGCGGTGTGTGTGCCGGCCGTGTATCTGGCGCAGGTGCAGGGCATCGTTGAAGGGACCGGCATCGCGTTGGGTTCGCAGGATGTTTCGGCCCACGAGTCGGGCGCCTACACCGGTGAAGTCTCTGCAGCCATGCTGAAAGACTTTGGCACGCGTTACGCCATCGTGGGCCACTCGGAGCGCCGCCAGTACCATGGCGAGACCGATGCGGTAGTGGCGACGAAGGCCACGCGTGCGCTGGCCGCAGGCATCACCCCCATCGTGTGTGTGGGTGAGACACTGGAAGAGCGCGAAGCCGGACGCACCGAAGAAGTCGTCAAGCGCCAACTGGCTGCGGTGATCCATGCCAATGGCCACTGCATCAGCGAAATCGTGGTGGCCTATGAGCCGGTGTGGGCAATAGGCACCGGCAAGACCGCCACACCCGAGATGGCGCAACAGGTGCATGCCGTGTTGCGGGCCCAGTTACAGGCGGCCAGCGAGCACGCAGACCGCGTGCACATTTTGTATGGCGGCAGCATGAATGCCGCCAATGCCGCGCAGTTGCTGGCACAAGCCGATATTGATGGTGGCTTGGTGGGCGGTGCCGCCCTCAAGCCAGCTGATTTTTTAAGCATTATTGCGGCCGCCAAGTAGCGCGCGCAGCAAACAATTCACGATTCAGGAGAACAGTATGAGCATAGTGGTAACCATTATTTTGACAGTGCAGATGTTGGCAGCCTTGGCCATGATTGGCCTGATTCTGGTGCAGCATGGCAAGGGCGCTGACATGGGCGCGGCCTTTGGCAGTGGCGGTTCGGGCAGCCTGTTTGGCGCCAGCGGCAGCGCCAACTTTTTGTCGCGTGCCACAGCGGTTTTGGCGACCATCTTCTTCGTCTGTACGCTGGCGCTGGCCTACTTTGGCAACCTGCGACCCAGCAGTTCGGGCAGCGTTTTGGAGTCGGCAGCGGCAGTAGCACCCGCTGCCAGCGCAGCGCCTGCCGCACCCGCAGCACCAGCCTCCGGAGCTGCCCAGATTCCTGCCAAGTAAATAGCTTCCCCCTCGGAGAAGAGGGGGGAATTCAGGGTAAACTCTAGGACTGCCGGATAAGCAAAAGCCGCAAGGTTCCTCATGCAAATCCGGTGAATAAAAGCCGCCGTCGTGGTGAAATTGGTAGACACGCTATCTTGAGGTGGTAGTGGCGAAAGCTGTGCGAGTTCGAGTCTCGCCGACGGCACCAAATTAGTTCGGCTTGCACCGGTTCCGTGTCCGCGTGAAGTCAGTTAACGGTGATTAGATCCAAAGATGAACCTCGATCAATATCTTCCCGTCCTTCTGTTCATCTTGGTCGGCATTGGCGTAGGTGTAGCCCCCCAGATCATCGGTTACGTCCTCGGCCCCAATCGCCCGGATGCGGCAAAAAACTCCCCTTATGAATGCGGCTTTGAAGCGTTTGAAGACGCCCGCATGAAGTTTGACGTGCGCTACTACCTGGTGGCCATCCTGTTCATTCTGTTCGATCTGGAAACCGCCTTCCTGTTCCCTTGGGCTGTCACGCTCAAGGAAACCGGTTTGATGGGATTCCTGATTGGCCTGGAATTTGTGGGTGTGCTGACCCTGGGTTTTGTCTATATGTGGAAAAAGGGCGCCCTCGATTGGGAGTAATCAGATGATTGAAGGTGTACTCAAAGAAGGTTTTGTCACCACGAGTTACGACTCGGTGATGAATTGGGCCAAAACCGGATCCATATGGCCCATGACGTTTGGTCTTGCCTGCTGTGCTGTCGAGATGATGCATTCGGCTACGGCCCGCTACGACATCAGCCGCTTTGGTGCGGAGGTGTTCCGTGCCAGCCCGCGTCAGTCCGACCTGATGATCGTGGCTGGCACCCTGACCAACAAAATGGCACCGGCCTTCCGCAAGGTCTATGACCAGATGTCCGAGCCGCGTTGGGTGATCAGCATGGGCTCTTGTGCCAATGGTGGCGGCTACTACCACTACAGCTACTCAGTGGTGCGCGGCTGTGACCGCATCGTGCCAGTGGACGTGTATGTGCCCGGCTGCCCACCCACGGCGGAAGCGCTGATCTACGGCATCTTGCAGCTGCAGCTCAAGATCCGCCGCACCCAGACCATTGCACGGGCCTAAAGGAAGCGCATGACAACCTATTCCGTTCGCCCAGAGGCGACCCGTGATGCTGTGCTGGCAGCCCTTGGCGACAAGGTCCAGAAAATTTCAATCGCTTTGGGTGAAGTCACTGTGGAAGTGGCGCCTGCCGATTACCTCGCAGCCGCCCGGATCCTGCAAGACGCAGCCGGTTGCAAGTTTGAGCAGCTGATTGATTTGTGCGGCGTGGATTATCTGGATTACAAGAACGGCGACTACACCGGTGCGCGTTTTTGTGTGGTCTCGCACTTCCTGTCCGTGCAACTGAACCAGCGCCTGCGCCTGAAGGTCTATGCGACTGACGACAACATGCCCATCGTGGCCTCGCTGTCGCATGTATGGGCCTCGGCCAACTGGTTTGAGCGCGAAGCCTTCGACCTGTATGGCATTGTGTTTGAAGGCCACGAAGACCTGCGCCGCATTCTCACCGACTATGGTTTCATCGGTCACCCCTTCCGCAAGGACTTTCCCACCGAAGGCCATGTGGAAATGCGCTACGACG
>CANCCF010000291.1 GCA_947374485.1 Comamonadaceae bacterium
CAGCGGCGTCATGAGGCCAATCGTGTCGACCAGGCCAAAGGGCAGCAGGGCGCAATACAGGTAGACGCTGCGGTGCAGAATCACCGAGTAGGCAAAGGGCAGCGGCGTATTGGCAATGCGCTCGCAACTGCCCAGCGCCAAGGACAGGCCATCGAGTGCGCTCTCCATCTTGTGCGCAATGACCGGCTCCAATTGCCCTGCCTGGCGGCAGTCGCGCAGCCACTGCCCCAGCCACACCAGCACCATCGTGGGCGCCGAGCGCGCCGCGTTCAGGCGTGCGCGCAAGTCCTCTGGCAGCAGGTCTTCGGTCTGCGTGCTGGCCGCCTGGCCGCGCAGCTGGTTGCGCATGGTGCTGGCAAAAGCTATCAATCCCAGCACAAAGGGGCGTACATCGCGCTGTGGCGCAATAGCGGTGAGCGCCTGGCGCGTCAGGTTGCGCGCATCCACCAGCACGCTGCCCCAGTGCTAGCGTGCTTCCCAGAAGCGGTCGTAACTGGCATTGATGCGAAAGCCCAGAAAAATGGCAAACGACACGCCCATCAAGGAGAACGGGCTGGCTGTGAGCGTGACCTTCCACAAAAACAGCTGACCATGGGCCGCCACCACGGCGCAGGACAGCGCAAAGATGAACAGCTGCTGGCCGTAGATGCGGTGCACCAGCGAGCCTCGGCGTACGAGCAGCAGGCGAATCCAATGGGGCCGGGGACGAATGATCACGGTGAATGTTCAGGTTGCAGGCAAAAAAAAGCCCCACCAGAGTGGGGCCAGCGCGGTCCGGGGCTTGCGGGCTCCAGCCGTTGCGTGCTTAGACGCGCTTGCGGTATTCGCCGGTGCGGGTGTCGATTTCGACCTTGTCGCCTTGCGCCACAAAAATTGGCACACCGATTTCGAAGCCGGTGGCGATCTTGGCGGGTTTCAGAACCTTGCCGGAGGTGTCGCCCTTGACGGCGGGCTCGGTCCAGGTGATTTCACGCACCACGCCGGTGGGCAGTTCGACCGAGATGGCCTTGCCGTCATAGAACACCACTTCGAGTTCCATGCCGTCTTCCAGGTAGTTCAGCGCGTCGCCCATGTTTTCGGCTTCGACTTCGTACTGGTTGAATTCGATGTCCATGCAGATGTACATGGGGTCGGCAAAGTAGGAGTAGGTGCAGTCCTTCTTGTCCAGAATGACCTGGTCCATCTTGTCATCGGCCTTGAACACCACTTCGGTACCGAAGTTGGCAATCAGGCTTTTGAGCTTCATGCGCACGGTGGCGGAGTTGCGCCCACCGCGGCTGTATTCGGTTTTCAGAACGACCATGGGGTCTTTGCCGTGCATGATCACGTTACCGGCGCGGATTTCTTGAGCGATTTTCATAATGTCTGGTAGCAGTTGCAGCTGCAGGCCACGGGCCATCAGCTTGAGGTATGCCGCATTCCGCGGCGGGGCGTGATCAGCAGCCTGGAGTTCCCAGGGCAAGATCAGCAAAGCCTTGCATTTTAACGGTTTTTCGACACGAATTGAATCAGCTGCTGCCCCAAGTCATCCATTTTGAGCAGCCGGGTGCGCGTCGCCTCTACGGCGGACCGCCATTGCGGCAGCGTTTCGGTGGCCAGGGCCAGCAGGGCCGTCGCGCCATCACCTGGTGGTAGCAGCCCGTTCCAGGCCCGGTGCAAGGTGCATACGGACGCATCCAGCTGCATCTGGGCCAGAAAGGCTTCGAGCTTGGCGCCATGGGCCTCGTCTTCCTGCGGGTAGATGTGCCAGACAAAGGGTTTGCCGGCCCACAGGGCCCGCACCACCGAGTCTTCGCCGCGCACAAAGTTGATATCGCACTGCCTGAGCAAAGCGTCGAAGTCGGGCTGCGAGAGCGTGGGCAGGTAGTCCACACGGAGTGATCCGAGTTCAACGCGTGCACCCAGCAGCGCCTGTACGGCATGCGTGGCGCGCCCGGAGGTGACCCGCAGCCTGACTCGGGTGGGGGATGCGGCCCATTGGCTCAGCAAGGCCTGCAGCAAAGGCGGTTCGTAGCAAAACAGGGACACCCACAGTTCTTCCCGCACCTCACCATTCGGCCTTTGCACTGGTTCCGCCAGATCGGGCTCACGCAACAGGCCACCTGTCTTCGCCGTGAAACCCGGGTAGAAAAAATACTTTGTCCAGCCCTGGGCCGGGCCGTACATCACAGGGGAGGGCAGGCCATGGCTGCGTTCCACATAGGGCTCTGCGGACAGGTACTCCAGGTTGATCCACACCGGCTGGGCTGGTGGCAAACATTGCGCGAAGTGCGCCACCAAGGCCGGTGCAATCTCACAGCCAAAGGCCTCCACCCAGACGTCTGCAGCCGGCAGGTGCTGCAAGGTGGGGGTGTCGCTGCTCAGTTCCCAGGGCAGCACCTGTACCTGCGGCCATTGGCCTTGCACGGCACCGGGCGCCATCCACTGCAAGGCACTGGCGTCATCCACCCACAGGCGCACGCTGTGGCCGCGCGCAGCCAGGTCGGCACATAGGCGCCAGCAAACCCCTATGTCGCCATAGTTATCGATGACACGGCAAAAAATATCCCAGAGCATGGTCACTATTGTCCATGGACAATACGACCCCATGATTCCCGAGCATTCTGAAGACCTCTTGCGTGACGTAGCGGCCCTGCCGCCTCTGCCCGGCGTGTACCGCTACTTTGACGCCCAGGGCCAGGTCTTGTATGTGGGCAAGGCCATCAATTTGAAGAAGCGGGTGTCCAGCTACTTCCAGAAAAACCATGGTGGCACACGCATAGGCCATATGGTGAGCAAGATCGTGCGACTGGAGACCACGGTGGTGCGCAGCGAAGCCGAAGCCCTGCTGCTGGAAAACAACCTGATCAAGACGCTCAACCCCAAGTACAACATTCTGTTTCGGGACGACAAGAGCTACCCGTATCTGAAAATGTCGGGGCAGGCGCCTTCCGGTAAGCGCGTGGTCACTGACGCGGCCGCAGTAGCAAACGTCGCCTCTGCGACGCCCGCCAACTTGGCTGTCACAGCCGCGCCTGCTGGCCGGGTGCAGGTGAACCCCAATGCATTCGCGCGCGTGTCCTATTACCGCGGCGGCGTGGAAAAAAAGCACCGCTACTTCGGCCCCTACCCGAGTGCCTGGGCGGTCAAAGAGGCCATCTTGCTGATGCAAAAAGTGTTTCGCCTGCGCACCTGCGAAGACCCGGTGTTCAGCAACCGCACACGCCCCTGTTTGCTCTACCAGATCAAGCGCTGCTCGGCGCCCTGCGTGGGCCATATCACGGCCGCTGACTATGCCGAAGATGTGGCCAATGCCGAGCGCTTTTTGCGTGGGGACGCGCGCGAGGTCATGCAGGAGCTGGAGACCCGCATGATGGCGTACGCCGATAGACTGGAGTTTGAGCAGGCCGCAGAAATCCGCAACCAGGTCGCCGCCCTGTCGAACGTGTTGCACCAGCAGTCGGTGGACAACGTCTCCGACCGCGATGTGGACATCCTGGCCGTGAAAGTGCAGGGCGGGCGGGCCTGCGTGAACCTGGCCATGGTGCGCGGTGGCCGCCATCTGGGTGACAGGCCTTACTTTCCCACCCATGTGGAAGAGGCCGCTGGCCTGGAAGACACAGAAGAAGGCGATGGGGCCACGCGGCCTTCCGTGGAAGTGCAGGTGCTGGAGGCCTTTTTGGCGCAGCACTACATCGACGTGCCCATGCCCTCGGTGCTGGTGGTCAGCGAGCCGGTGGGCAAGGATTTGTTGCAGGCACTGTCGCAGCAAATCGGTGTGAAAGTGTCGGCCATCCACCAGCCGCGCGAGCAACGCCGCGCCTGGCTGGACATGGCGCAGACCAATGCGGCCCTGCAGCTGGCACGCCTGCTGGCCGAAGAGGGCTCGCAGCAGGCTCGAACCAGAGCCCTGGCCGAGGCGCTGGACCTTGCAGTGGAAAACCTGGAAGAGCTGCGCATCGAATGCTTCGACATCTCGCACACTGCGGGTGAAAACACGCAAGCCTCCTGCGTGGTGTTTCACCACCACAAAATGCAGAACGCCGAATACCGCCGCTACAACATCGACGGCATCACGCCCGGCGATGACTACGCCGCCATGCGCCAGGTGCTGACGCGGCGCTACAGCAAGCTGGCCGAAGCCTTGAATGAGGCCAAGCATTCCGGCTCCGTGCCTGCTGGCACTGGCCGCCTGCCTGACCTGGTGCTGGTAGACGGCGGCAAAGGCCAGGTGTCCATGGCGCGCGAGGTGTTTGTGGCCCTGGGGCTGGACCTGTCCTTGATCGTGGGCGTGGAAAAAGGCGAAGGCCGCAAGGTCGGCCTGGAAGAACTGGTGTTCGCCGATGGCCGTGACAAGGTCTA
>CANCCF010000292.1 GCA_947374485.1 Comamonadaceae bacterium
TTACCGCGTGTCAGGGGAATTAATTCATGTCATCACCTTCACCGCACACCGTGCCCCGCCTGCTGGACACCGATCTGGCCCTTTCGCAAATTGGTGATGCGGATGCCATGCACGAGATGCTGGTGCTGCTGCAAGAGTCGCTGACGCGCGACGTGCCTGGCGTGGCCGCCTTGTTGCAGCAGGGTGACGGCATAGGGGCCAACCGGCTGCTGCATGCACTGAAGGGTTTTATTCCGATCTTTTGCCAGGCTGCGCTGTGTGACGAAGTGATGCGCGTCGAGGCCATCAGCAAGGAGCCCATCAGCCCGCAATTGGCAACGGCCTATGCCGCCCTGCAACCCCAGCTGGAGCACTTGCTTGCCGAGGTGTCGGCCCATCTGCAGAACCATGGAACGGCCGGCTGAGCCCCACGTCCTGCACAAAGGAGCTTTGCAATGGACATGAAGCGCGCCCGTGTGGTGGTGATCGAAGACGAAAAGATCATGGCCACTTTTATCCTGGGCAGCCTGCGGCGCATGGGCATTCTGGATCTGTTCTCGTTCGACAACGGCCTGGCTGCCCTGCGTGAAATTGGCACCCTCAAGCCGGACCTGATACTGACCGACGTGCACATGCAGCCCATGGGCGGCATTGAATTTCTGAAGAATTTGCGCACACTGGCAGATGAGAAACTGGCCAACATACCGGTGATTTTTCTGAGTGCAGATTCGAGCGCTTCTACAGTGGGTGAAGCCCTGCCACTCGGTGTTGCGGGCTACCTGCTCAAGCCGCCCAACACCAAAGCGCTGGCCACAAAGATCGAACAGGCACTCAAGGGCCACACCACCGAGATCTTTGATTAGGCACACGGTATCATGGGCGCCTGCTGCGGCTCAAGCGCGGCGCCATGAAATTCCAATGAAATCAACCGCTTAGCGCAAGCTAACCTGCCACGTGCGTCTCAATTCCATCAAGCTCTCGGGCTTCAAGTCCTTTGCCGAACCCACCAACTTCCTGCTGCCTGGCCAGCTGGTGGGGGTGGTCGGGCCCAACGGCTGCGGCAAGTCCAACATCATGGATGCGGTGCGCTGGGTGCTGGGCGAAAGCAAGGCCAGCGAGCTGCGCGGCGAGTCCATGCAGGACGTGATCTTCAACGGCACCACCACCCGCAAACCCGCCAGCCGCTCCAGCGTGGAGCTGGTGTTTGACAACGCCGACCATCGGGCCGGTGGCCAATGGGGCCAGTTTGGCGAGATCGCGGTCAAGCGCGTGCTGACGCGCGATGGCGGCTCCAGCTACTTCATCAACAACCAGCCAGTGCGCCGCCGCGATGTGCAGGACGTGTTTTTGGGCACAGGCCTGGGGCCGCGCGCCTACGCCATCATCGGCCAGGGCACGATCAGCCGCATCATCGAATCCAAACCCGAAGAGCTGCGCCTGTTTCTGGAAGAGGCCGCCGGGGTGTCCAAGTACAAGGAACGCCGCCGCGAGACCGAAAACCGCCTCTCCGACACGCGCGAAAACCTGACCCGGGTGGAAGACATCCTGCGTGAGCTGGGTGCCAACCTGGAGAAGCTGGAGAAGCAGGCCGAGGTGGCCCAGAAGTACCACACACTGCAAGCTGAGGTCACTTTGAAGCAGCACCAGCAATGGTTTCTGAAGCGTGCCGAGGCGCTGGCCGACCAGTCCAAGGTGCAGTCCGATGGACTGGCTGCGGTCAATGCGCTGGAAGCCCGCATGGCCGACCTGCGCCACATCGAAGCCGAGTTGGAGGCCGTGCGCCAGGCCCACTATGCCGCCGGTGACCAGGTCAACCAGGCGCAGGGCCTGCTGTACGAGGCCAGCACCGATGTGGGCCGCCTGGAAGCCGAAATCCGCTTCGTGGTGGAAGGGCGCCAGCGGGTGGAGCAGCGCCTGCTCACCCTGAAAGAACAGATCAGCCAATGGGCTACACGCAAAGAAGATGCCGCGGCCGAGATCGAGCGCCTGGCCGAACTGGCCCTGCATGGCGACGAGCAGACCGAGCTGTTGGCCGCGCAAGTCGAAGAGCAGGCCCAGCAACTGCCGGAGATCGAAGAGCAATTGGCGAAGGCGCAGGCCACCGCCAACGAACAGCGTACTGCCGTCTCGCAGGTGCAGCAGCAAATCCAGGTGCTGGCCGCCGAGCAGCGCAGCATCGAAGAACAAAGCAGAGGCTTTTCCACCCGGCGTGAGCGCCTGAGCTCCGACCGCAACGCCTTGGCCGCCCCTGACGAGGCCCGTTTGCAAGACGTGCAGCAGCAGTTTGAAGATGCGGCGGAAGCCAACGCCATTGCACAGGAGCGTCTGCACGAGCTGCAGGAGTCGGTGCCAGCCCTGGATGAGGCGCGCCGCACCGCCCAGCAGGCGGTGAACAGCGAGTCCGCTCGCCAAGCTGACTTGTCGGCGCGGCTCGAGGCCCTGAAGACCCTGCAGGAAAAGGTCAAGACCGACGGCAAGTTGCAGCCCTGGCTGCAAAAGCACGGGCTCGGCCATTTGCAGGGCCTGTGGAGCCGCATCCACATCGAGCAGGGTTGGGAAAACGCGCTGGAGGGCGCACTGCGTGAGCGCCTGGGTGCGCTGGAAGTGTCACGCCTGGACATGGTGCGCGCCTTTGCCGTCGATGCCCCGCCCGCCAAGCTGGCCTTTTACAGCCCGCCGCTGGCCGCAGTGCCCGAGGCTGCCCCCCGCCTGCCACGCCTCTCGGACCTGCTGCGCGTCAACGACGCAGGCCAGCGCGCCATTCTGGTGGACTGGCTGCACGGCTGTTTTACGGCCAGCAGCTTTGAGGACGCGCTGGCCCAGCGCGGCCAACTGCAGCCGGGTGAGGTCATTTACGTGAAATCCGGCCATGTGGTCTCAGCCCACAGCGTGGGTTTCTATGCGCAAGATTCCGAGCAGGCCGGCCTCTTGGCCCGCGCGCAGGAAATTGAAAACCTGGAGAAGCAGCTGCGCGCCCAGGTGCTGATTGCCGATGAATCGCGCGTGGCCCTGTCGCGTGCCGAGAGCGGCTATGCGCAAAGCGCACAAGCGCTGGTGAGCGCGCGACGCGAAGCCGCCGAATCACAAACCCGCAACCATGCCCTGCAGGTCGAGGCCCTGCGCCTGACCCAACTGGCCGAGCAGGCCCGAGCCCGCAGCGCCCAGATTGAAAACGACCTGGCCGAGGTGGATGCGCAACTCGAAGACCTGCAGGAGCGCCGCGCCACCGCAGAAGGGCGCTTCGAGGCACTCGACATGCAGCTGGCTGACAGCCAGGAGCGCCATGCCCAGCTCGATGAACGTGTCATTGAATGGCAGGGAAAGCTCAGCCAATGCCGAGAACAGCAGCGCAGCCTGGAGCGCCAGGCGCAAGAGGCCAGCTTTGCACAGCGCAGCCTGCAGGCGCGCACCGCCGAGTTGTCACGCGCCATGGATACGGCCGACCAGCAAACCCGCGCTGTGGATGCAGAAGAACAGCGTGCCAAAGAGGAGCTTGCGCGGCTCACCGATGCCGCAGCCCAGGGCGGCCTGCAAAGTGCCTTGGCGCTAAAGCTGGAGCGCGAGCAAAGCCTGGGCGCCAAACGCAGTGAATACGACGACCTCACCGCCAAGCTGCGCGCCAGTGACGAGCGCCGCATGCAATTGGAACGCGAGCTCGACCCGCTGCGCCAGCGCATCACCGAATTCCAGCTGAAGGAACAGGCTGCACGCCTGGGCTTTGAGCAATACGAGTCGCAACTGGTGGATGCCAAGGCCGACCTGGCAGCCGTGGAGCAATCGATCCGCGACGGTAATGTGCGCCTGTTTGGCATGCAGACCGACATTGACCGCCTGCAGCGTGAAATCACCGCGCTGGGTGCCGTCAACCTGGCCGCCCTGGACGAGCTGGCCGCCGCACGCGAACGCAAGAGCTTTCTGGATGCCCAAAGCACCGACCTGACGGACGCCATGAACATCCTGGAAGACGCCATCCGCAAGATCGACGCCGAAACGCGCGAACTGCTCTCGGGCACCTTCAACCAGGTCAATGAGCACTTCGGCCGCATGTTCCCCGAGCTGTTTGGCGGTGGCAATGCGCGTCTGGTGATCACCGGCGACGAAATTCTGGACTCCGGCGTGCAGGTGATTGCGCAGCCGCCGGGCAAGAAAAACCAGACCATTCACCTGCTCTCCGGCGGTGAAAAGGCGCTGACCGCTATCGCCTTGGTGTTTGCCATCTTCCAGCTGAATCCCGCACCCTTCTGTCTGCTGGACGAAGTCGACGCGCCTTTGGACGACGCCAACACCGAACGCTACGCCAAGCTGGTCAAACAGATGTCCAGCGGCACCCAGTTCCTGTTCATCTCGCACAACAAGATCGCC
>CANCCF010000293.1 GCA_947374485.1 Comamonadaceae bacterium
GGCAAGGTGATCGCTGAAGAAATCGGCCTGACCCTGGAAAAAGTGACCCTGGCTGACCTGGGTTCTGCCAAGCGCATCGAAGTGGGCAAGGAAAACACCATCATCATCGACGGCGCAGGTGCCGCTGCTGACATCGAAGCCCGCGTCAAGCAAGTGCGTGTGCAAATCGAAGAAGCAACTTCCGACTACGACCGTGAAAAGCTGCAAGAGCGCGTGGCCAAGCTGGCCGGCGGTGTTGCCGTGATCAAGGTGGGCGCTGCCACCGAAGTCGAAATGAAGGAAAAGAAAGCCCGCGTGGAAGACGCACTGCACGCGACCCGCGCTGCCGTGGAAGAAGGCATTGTGGCTGGCGGCGGCGTGGCTCTGTTGCGCGCCAAGCAAGCTGTGGGCGAACTCAAGGGTGCCAACGCTGACCAAGACGCCGGCATCAAGCTGGTGATGAAGGCCATCGAAGCCCCCCTGCGCGAAATCGTCTACAACGCAGGCGGCGAAGCCTCTGTGGTGGTGGCAGCTGTGTTGGCCGGCAAGGGCAACTATGGCTTCAACGCTGCCAACGACACCTACGGCGACATGATCGAAATGGGTATTCTGGACCCCACCAAGGTGACCCGTACTGCCCTGCAGAACGCGGCTTCCGTGGCTTCCCTGATGCTGACGACCGAGTGCATGATTGCCGAGTCTCCCAAGGCTGACGGTGGCGGCATGGGCGGTGGCATGGGTGGTGGTGATATGGGTGGAATGGGCGGCATGGGCGGCATGGGCATGTAAGCTCTTTGGCTCGCCTTGCCTGACGACCTACAGCGTCGTTGCAAGGGCTTGCCGTAGCGCTGCTACTGTCTGCGCCCTTGCGCCTAGCTGTAGGCCGCCATGCTGCGTTGGAGTAACGTTATGTTGCTCCTGCAAAAGGAACAAAACCCCGCAGGGCTTGCCTTGCGGGGTTTTGTTTTGGGTGATTGTTTTTTGCGCTTGGGCGCTTGGGGCTACAGCTTGTTCAGGTCCAGCTTCTTGCGGGCCTGGAGCGCTGCGTGGCGCACATGGCAGCTTTCCTCGTGGTCGTTGACCAGGCCCATGGCCTGCATGAAGGCGTACATGGTGGTGGGGCCGACGAACTTCCAGCCGCGCTTTTTGAGGTCTTTGGACAGGGCTACCGACTCGACGCAGGTGGTCATGGCGCGCAGGCTTTCGCGGGTGATCAGCTTCGGGCGTGACTTGGGGTGGGGTTCGAACTTCCAGAAGTAGGCGGCCAGCGAACTCTCGGACTCCAGCAGCTTTTCGGCACAACGGGCGTTGTTGATGGCGGCTTCGATCTTGCCGCGGTGGCGCACGATGCCAGTGTCTTGCAGCAGGCGCTCAACGTCCTTGTCGCCAAAGCGGGCCACCTTGGCCATATCGAAGTTGGCAAAACCCGCCCTGAAATTCTCGCGTTTTTTCAGGATGGTGATCCAGCTCAGGCCTGCCTGAAAACCTTCGAGGCAAATCTTCTCGAACAGGCGCCGGTCATCGAAGACCGGGAAGCCCCATTCGCTGTCGTGGTAGTCACGGTAGATTTGCGAGCCATCGACCCAGAAGCAGCGGGGGGCATGTTCATGCGAAGTGTGATCCGTCATAGACCGCACTGTAGCCGCAGTTCTTCGGCCAGTTGCGCGGCCGATGTGAAATGAATGCCCTTCCAACCCAGCGCCTTTGCCGCATCCACATTGGCCTGCAGGTCGTCGATAAACATGGTGCTGCCGGGCTCCAGCCCATAGCGCGATTGCAGCAGGCTGTAAATGCCGGGATCGGGCTTGCTGCACAGCACATCACCC
Source organism: Comamonadaceae bacterium (assembly GCA_947374485.1). Lineage (GTDB taxonomy): Bacteria > Pseudomonadota > Gammaproteobacteria > Burkholderiales > Burkholderiaceae_C > Allorhodoferax. The sequence continues at coordinate 1,806 of CANCCF010000293.1, forward strand.
GAAAAAATGCCGCCATCAAACTGCCTCAAAAAGGCGTGCGTTTGCTCCAGCTCGCGCGCATAGGGCACGGGCATGTTGGAGAGAAAGTACAGGCCCTTCACCCCGTCGCCTTGCTGCCGTCTGGCGTGCAGGGAGGAAAACACGGCCAGCGTGTCCTGCATGGGTAACAGGCGCGCGCCTATGCCTTGCACCAGCGCCTGCATCTGTGTGGCATCCAGCTGCAGGCGGGTGGCCGTACGGCGGCTCACCTGGTCCATGGCCATCAGGCCCCGGTCAAAGGCGTGCCAGTCGGGGTGGCCAAACATCGCTTGGGCAAGGTCCGCGGCGTCGGCTGCGGTGGCTGCACGGTGGGGGAACACCTCGGCCACGATTTCGGCGGGGCGCCAGGTGACGAGCACCGCACCAAAGTCGAACACCACGTTCATGGCAAAAAACCCGGTGTCTGGCCGCCCCGCAGCGCGCGCCGCAAAGCGGTGGCCATCTTTGCGGGCTGCGTGCGGCTGATTTTTACCAGGGGCGTGCCGTGCCAATTGGCACAGCGCTGGATAGCCTGGGCCACGTCCTGAACCTGAACGTCCGTCCAGCTGCAAGCAGGTTGGGTATGCAGAGCCTTGACCTCGAACACACCCTCTGCGCGGTGTGCCTTGGCGTCCAGCCGCCCGATGAGTTCACCGCGGCACAAAATCGGCAACACAAAATAGCCGTGGACACGCTTGGCCTCGGGCGTGTAGCACTCCAGCCGGTAGTCAAAATCAAACAAGGTGAGTGCCCGCTCGCGGTCCCACACAATCGGGTCAAAGGGGGACAGCAACGTAGTGTGCGTGGCCTCCAGCTTGTTGGCCCGCGCTTTCTTCAACAAGGCGGCCTGGCTGCTGTGCACATAAGCCGGTGCACGCCAACCCTCCACCGCCACGCGCAGCAGGCGGTCCTGCGCCACCAGCGCATCCAGATCGGAGTCTTTCAGGCGGGGCTTGCTGCGGTAGTAGTCGTGGATCCAGCGTGCCTGGGTCAGCCCCAAGGCCGCCACCGACTTTTCGGTGAAGCCGGTGCTCACCTGCGCAATGCTGTGTGCGGCATCTGCTTCTGACCCGGATTGGAGCAGTTGCGGCGCCACCCGTTCGGCCAGGTCATACACCCGCTGGAATTTGTCGCGCCGGGTCACCATCAGCTCGCCCGAGGCAAACAGCGCCTCCAGCCAGCGCTTTTCATCCTTCCAGCCCCACCAGGCCGCGGGCACGCCTTCGGGCCGCTCAAAGTCAGACGACTTCACCGGCCCGTTGTCGCGGATATGCGCCAACAACTTGTCCAGCTCGGCGCGCTGGTTCTTGTGGGATTTCTGGGCGTTGACCAGGCCCCAGTGCTTGCGCGCCTCGCGGTTGAAAAGGCGGTGGGCGTGCAGGTCTTCTGCCGGGGCAAAGCAGGCCTCATGGGCCCAGGTCTCAAACACATGGCCTTGGGCCAGGGCCTCTTCCAGCCAGTTTTGCGGGTATGGGCCCAGGCGCGAGAACAAGACCAGGTAGGGGCTGCGCGCCACCACATGGATGGTGTCGATTTGCAACAGGCCCATGCGTGCAATGCAGGCCCGCAGGGCCGTGCGGGTGGCGGCCTTGGGTACGGGCTGCAGCAGGCCTTGGGCAGCCAGCTGCACTGCCCGCGCCTGCTGCAGCGTCAGTTCCATCAGCCGCGCAGCCGTGCCAGCAAGCCCGCCGTGGAGCCATCCAGCCCGGTGGCATCGCCGCTGTAGATGCGCGCCTCAATGTCCTTGGCCAGCACCTTGCCCAGCTCCACACCCCATTGGTCAAAACTGTTGATGCCCCACAGGCTGCCGCTGACAAACACGCGGTGTTCTTGTAGTGCGATGAGTGCGCCGAGAGATGCAGGAGTGAGGTCGTCCAGCAATAAAAAGGTGCTGGGCCGGTTGCCCGGAAAATGCCTGTGCCCTCCAGCATCGCTCTTGCCGACCATCAGCGCCTGCGCCTGCGCCAACACATTGGCCAGCAGCAGCGGCTGGTGCAGCGCCAGGTCGTGGCGTGCCTTCTTCACCGCCACAAACTCCATGGGCACCACGTCCGTGCCCTGGTGCAGCATCTGGAAGTAGGCGTGTTGGCCGTTGGTGCCGGGCTCGCCCCACAGCACGGGCGAGGTGCCGAAAGGCAAAGCTACACCATCGGCGTCTACCCGCTTGCCGTTGCTCTCCATCTCCAGCTGCTGCAGGTAGGCAGGCAGACGGCGCAGGGCGCTGTGGTAGGGCGCAATGCTGCGGCTGGTGAAGCCGTGGAAGTTGCGGTACCACACGTCCAGCAGGCCCAGGCGCACCGGCAGGTTTTGCTCCAGGGGCGCCGTGCGGAAGTGCTCGTCCATGGCATGGGCACCGGCCAGGAACTGGCGGAAGCCTTCGGAGCCAATGGCAATCGCCAGCGGCAGGCCGATGGCCGACCACAGGGAATAGCGGCCACCCACCCAGTCCCAAAAGCCGAAGGTGGTTTGAATACCAAAGGCATTCGCAGCCGGCACATTGGTG
>CANCCF010000294.1 GCA_947374485.1 Comamonadaceae bacterium
GCGCCACCAGATCGAGGTGCAGCTGGCCAAGGTGGTGACCTTGGGCGAGCGGGTCGAAGACATGTTCTTGATCCATGGTTCTCAGCTGCAGCACAACCGTGCGCAGATCGAAATCGAGACCGAGCTGCTGGACGCATTGGCCTCCTGAGACTTCCCTAATGCAGGGCGTGTGGGTAGATTTGCCCGGGGTGTACCGCGTCCGTCGGGCGCTGACATCCCGTGTGGAGACCCTGCCATGGATGCCGTTCAAACCGATCCCGCCCTGCCAGCAGACGCCGTGCAGGCCTTCAATGCGGCCAATGCCGACTTCCGTGCCGGACATTGGCCAGAGGCCCTGGCCCAATACGAGCTCGCCCTGGCGCACGCCAGCATGGAGAGCGCTGCCTTGCAGCGCGCCCGCTGCCTGGTACGCATGGGCCAGTGGATGCCGGCACGCGAGGCCTTCGCGGCCACCTTGCGCATCAACCCGGCCAACTACTCCGCCTGGCTAGAGGCCGGCCACCTGTGCCGCCAAATGGGTGAGTTACAGCAGGCCATGGGCTCTTACCAACGCGCCATCGACCAAGTACCTGAGCGCTACGAAGCGCCCCTGGCACTGGCCCGCGTGCTGGAGCTGGGCGGCAACTGGGAGGTCGCGCAGCGTGCTTACCAACATGCCGTGCAGGCAGCGTCACACGAAAGCCAGGCGCGGGTACGCGAGGTACACCACCACATGGCGCGCTACCGCATGGAGCGCGGCGACGCCGATTTTGCCCTGAAGACCTTGGAGGCGGCCTTGCAGGTGCGCCTGGGGCCGCAGCAGAACGGCGCCAGCGTGAATGAAGACGCAGAGATCCAGATCGACATGGGCGAATGCCTGATGCGCCTGGGGTGCACCGAGCAGGCCCTGGCCGTATTCAGCGCCGCCAGTGGCGCCCAGCGCGAATCCACCCTGGCACGCCTGGCCGCGCTCAGCTACCGGCTCAATCTGTGGACCGATGCCATCGCCGTATCGCGGCGCAATGTGGCACTGCACCTGGGCAGCCCCTGGGCGCACTGGAACCTGGCCTATGTGCTCAATGAATGCTGGCAGATCGAAGAGGCCGAGGTGGCGCTGCTGCAGGCGCAAAAGCTGGCACCCATGCCGGGCGCCAGGGAAATGCGGGCCAGCATGGCCATGCGCCGCGGTGATGCCGATGCCGCCCTGCTCCAGTACCAGGCGCTGGCCGGAGAACCGGGCGCGCCGGCCGCACTGGGCTCCACCATGGCCATGTGTTCGCTGTATTGCGACAAGCTGGATGCACAGGCGGTGGCGGACCTGCACCGCACCCTGTTTGCGCCACTGGGTGCAGGCGCGCGCGCCAGGCAAAGCTTTGTGCGCGATCCCCTGGACGGGCGGCGTATCCGGCTGGGCCTGGTGTCGGCTGATTTTCACCACCACCACCCGGTGAACATCCTGATGCAGCCGGTATTGCGCGAGCTGGACCGCAGCCGCTTCGAAGTCTTTGTGTATTTCACAGGAACCTCTCACGACGAACAAACCCAGCGCGCGCGCCAGCGTGCCGAGCACTGGCGGGAGGTGAGCAGCTTGGGCAATGCGCAACTGGCCAAGATGATGGACAGCGACGGCCTGGACATCTTGCTGGACCTGGCCGGCCACACCGACCCGCAACGCATACAACTCTATGCCCAGCGCGCAGCGCCGGTGCAAGCCACCTACCTGGGCTACCCGGCTTCCACGGGCTTGCCGAATATGGACTGGTTGCTGGGCGATGCACTGGTCACCCCCGAGAGTGCTGACACGCTCTGCAGCGAGCGCGTGCTGCGCCTGCCAGGTACCGTGTTTTGTTTTGCACCGGAGGCCGACTATCCCTACCCGCACTACGACAAAAGCCACGCCAATCGTCCCCTGACCTTTGGTTCGTTCAACAACGTACCCAAGCTCACGCCGCGCACCCTGGCACTGTGGGCCCTGGTGCTGGCCGCCGTGCCCCAGTCTCGCCTGCTGCTCAAGGCCCCCAGCCTGGGTGACGCCACGGCCGTGCAGGCCTTGGGCAAGCGCCTGCAGGCCCTCGGTGTGGATTTGGCGCGCGTGGAATTTCGTGGTGCCACGCCCCTGGCGGAAATGATGGCCGAGTACGCGGACATCGATATTGCGCTGGACCCAGTGCCCTACAACGGCGGCACCACCAGCTTGCAAGCCCTGTGGATGGGCGTGCCGGTGGTGACCCTGCGGGGACACAGCTTTGTTTCACGCATGGGTGCCAGCTTCATGACGGCAGCCGGTTTGCCCCAATGGGTGGGCGAGGACGATGCCGCCTATGTGCGCGTGGCAGTGGAGCGCGCCCGGGACCGCCAGGCCCTGTTGGCGCTCAAGCAGGGGCTGCGTGCGCACCTGCAGGCCTTGCCGGCCTGGGATGTGTTGCAGCACACACACAATCTGGAGGCGGCAATCGCACAAATGTGTGCGGCCTGACCGGGGGCGTTCTGCGCTATTGCAGCGCCGGTCGGCTGAAGGCTGGGGCTGAGGCTTGGGCCGGAGCCGGCCTCAATCGTCTTCGTGGGCGGCAATCTCAGGGAACAGCACCTCGGTGTAGCCAAACTGACTGAAGTCGCGCACCCGCATGGGGTACAGCTTGCCCCACAGATGGTCGCACTCGTGCTGCACCACACGGGCGTGAAAGCCCTCCACCGTGCGGTCAATCGCATCGCCATACGGGTCAAAGCCGGTGTAGCGGATGTGCGACCAGCGCGGCACCATGCCACGCAGACCGGGCACCGACAGGCAGCCCTCCCAGTCGCTTTCCTCGGCATCACCGATTGGGGTGATGGTTGGGTTGATGAGCACCGTCGGTGGCACCACCGGGCGGTCGGGGTAGCGCGGGTTGCGCTCAAAGCTGCCGAAAATCACCAGCTGCAAATCGACCCCAATTTGCGGCGCCGCCAGCCCCGCGCCGTTGGCCGCGCGCATGGTGTCCAAGAGGTCGGTGACGAGTAAATGCAGTGCATCGCTGTCGAAGGCGGTGACGGGCTGGGCCACGCGCAGCAGACGCGGGTCGCCCATTTTGAGAATGTCTCTTACGGTCATACTGCGTAACGGGCTTTCAATATTTTCAGCTGCTGAAGCAGGGCCGGAACATCGGTTTCAACAATGCTCCACAAAGTGTCATTGTCCAGGCCTGCATAGCCGTGAATCAACTGGTTGCGGGTCGCGATCAGCATGCGCCACGGGACTTGTGGATCAGCCAGGCGAACAGCATCAGGTATACGCCTTGCAGCCTCACCAATGAGCTCAACGTTGCGAACCGTCGCGTCAAACCGCATGGCATCGTTTTCAAACTGCAGTTGTTGCAAGCCTTGTGTGAACGCTAAAACCTTTTCGCAAAATCCGATCATGTCGTCCAGGTAAAAACGCCATTCACGCTGTTTTCCGGCCTCAGACATGTACTGCATCGCGTTCAATATAGGGCCTGAGTTCGGGGCGCAGTGCCCTGTCGGTGACCAGGTCGACGCTGCATCCCAGCAGGTCTTCCAGGTAGAACTGAACGCCGAAAAAACGCGCTGACGTAGCCGGTCCGTCAAAGGAGACAAGTACATCCACATCGCTGTGTTCAGTTGCTCCGTCCCTTGCAACCGATCCAAAAAGCACCAAGGTGGATACGCCAAACTGGCGCACAAGATAGTCCTTGTGCTGCGTCAACAAAGCAATAGTGGCCGAGCGGTTCATGGCAACAGTTTAACTTTGGCGCGTGTTTTCTGTGGAATCAGTTACTGGAGCCCAGCATCTCCAAAAATGCGGCTTCATCCAACACTTTGACCCCCAGTTCCTGGGCCTTGGTCAGCTTGCTGCCGGCCTCGGTGCCGGCCACCACATAGCTGGTCTTCTTGCTGACCGAACCGGCGACCTTGCCGCCGGCGGCCTCGATCCGGTCTTTGGCGTCGTCGCGCCCCAGCGTGGGCAGGGTGCCGGTCAGCACAAAGGTCAGGCCGGCCAGTGGCTTGGGTGCGTCCGATGCGCCTGCGCCCTCTTCCCAGCGGATGCCGCAGGCGCGCAGCTGCTCCACCACCTCGCGGTTGTGCGGCTGCTCGAAGAAGGTGTACAGCGCCTGGGCCACGATGGGGCCGACGTCGTGGACTTCCAGCAACTGCTCCACCGTGGCGTCCATGATGGCGTCCAGACCGCCGAAATGGCGCGCCAGGTCCTTGGCGGTGGCCTCGCCGATGTGGCGGATGCCCAGGCCGAACAAAAAGCGCGGCAGCGTGGTCTTCTTGGAGGCCTCCAGGGCTA
>CANCCF010000295.1 GCA_947374485.1 Comamonadaceae bacterium
GGCGCCGGTGGCACGCTGTACACCATGGCCATGACCGACATTGGCTCGCGCGAAAAAGGCATCACCCTGGTCAACAGCACCGCCGTGCTGGTGCTGACCTACACCCTGGGCGGGCTGATGGCCTCCGGGGTGTCGGGCGCGCTGATTGACTGGTCGCCGGGCGTGGCCTTTCCTGCCGTGCTGGTGGGGGTGGCAGCGGCCGGGCTGCTGGCCTTGTGGCGGGCGGGAGCCAAGGCGCTTTAGCGGCTTGGCGGCCCGCAGGCTTTTTCAACTGGCGCTAGGTGCGCACCAATCCCAGGCTGCGCAGCTGGCTTTCCAGCTCGGCAATAGAGCCCCAGGGCAGCATGGGCGAGTTTTGCCTTTCGTCCGGTGGGTGCGTTGGCAATTCGTTGGACCAACCACCGCAACCTACAAGCGGCAGCAAGGGCCGCTTGTGCAGCCAGGCCAGGCACACCTCTGAAATCGTGCCGGCGCGCCCACCAATGACGATGCAGGCATCCCCGGCCAGCGCCATCAGCAGGTTGCGCGCATCGCCCATGCCGCAGGGAATCACTACCGTTGCCGGCCAGCTGGCGTCCGGCATTTCGTCCGGCGGCACGATGCTGAGCACCAACCCGCCCGCCTCAATGGAGCGCTCGGCCGCGACACGGGTCGCCGGACTGCCACAGCCGCTGACCACGGTGATGCCGAGTTGGGCCAGCAGCGCGCCCGCCTCCCCGGCCAGCGTATAGGCCGCAGACCCTGGTTCTGCGCTGCCCAGAATGCAGACCTGGGGACGACGGATGGAAGTGGTCATAGACGTGTTCTCGTTGGTGGCATGGGATGCCCGTTCGGTGGAAAGAAAAGCCGGGCCTGACAGCCGCGAGGATAGCTTGCGTTTTTGACACCAGGCCCAGACCCCAATACACTGTATAAATGCACAGTATTACTTTCCACAAAGGCCGCGGCGCGCTCTCCAATGTGGGCTCGCGTTTTGACGCATTCCAGCGCGAGGCCCTGGCGCCGGAGCAGCAGGATTGGCCGGGTGATGACGCTGCAGACACAGAAGGTAGCGATGCCACCAGGCCCAAGACCGTGGTGGTGCAGAAAATGGCGCGCTCCATCATCAGCCGCAACCAGTCGCCCGACATTGGCTTTGGCCAAAGCATCAACCCCTACCAGGGCTGCGAGCATGGCTGTGTGTATTGCTATGCGCGGCCCTCGCACGCCTACCTGGGCTTGTCGCCGGGGTTGGACTTTGAAACGCAGATTTTTGCCAAGACCAATGCCGCCGCCTTGCTGCGTGCCGAACTGTCCAAAGCCAGCTACGCGCCGGGCCTGATCGTGCTGGGCGCCAACACCGACCCCTACCAACCCATAGAGCGCAAGCTGGGCATCACGCGCGCGGTGCTGGAGGTGCTGGCCGAGTGCCAAGTGCCGGTGGGCATCATCACCAAGAATGCGCTGGTCACGCGTGACCTGGACATCCTGGCACCCATGGCGGCCCGGGGACTGCTGCGGGTGTGCATCTCGCTGACCACGCTGGACCATGGCCTGGCGCGTAAGCTGGACCCACGCGCCAGCTCGCCCACCAGCCGCCTGCAGGCCATGCAGACATTGGCGCAGGCGGGTGTTCCGGTGGCGGTGTTCGCCTCACCCATGATTCCGGCCATCAACGATGTGGAACTGGAAAAAATTCTGCAGGCCGCCGCCGGCGCCGGCGCCCGCTACGCCAGCTACGTGCTGCTGCGCCTGCCGCTGGAGGTGCGCGACCTGTTTGTGCAGTGGCTGCAGACCCACTTTCCGCTGCGCGCTGAACACGTGATGCACCGCGTGCAGCAGATGCGTGGTGGCAAAGACTACGACGCCCACTTTGCCCAGCGCATGAAGGGCCAGGGCCTGTTTGCCGAGCTGTTGGCGCAGCGCTTCCAGATTGCCCTCAAGCGCTATGGCTTGCAGAAACTGCCGTCCGCGGTGGATGTGTCGCAGTTCCGGGTGCCTTCGGTGGGCGCTGCGCAAGGCCACCTGTTTTAGGCGCCCAGGGCGCGCAGTCAATCCCCACCGCCGCAGCCACCGCCGCCACAGCCATCCGAGCCGCCGCCCCCGCCGCCGTCTGAACTACCGTCTGCGCCGCCATGCGAGGCATCGGAGTGCGCACCATCGCTTGCAGAATCGCCAAAGCCATCGGTGCTGCCATCAAAAGACAGGTCCGCAAAGTCGCCGCCACAGTGCACAGCGGCAGACCCTTCACCCTGCCCCGTTTGGCGGCGCACGGACATGCAATCGGCCACGTAGTAGAAGCCGCCGGCAATCTGCAACTTGGCATCGAGCGCGAAGAGCAAAGGCAAGCGCGAGGCGCCGCGGGGATTGATGTTTTCTTCTTTGCAGGCAAACCACCAGCAACGGCGCAGGCCGGTATTGCTTTTGCGGCCGCTCTTGAGGGCTGCGCTTGGCGTGTGGTGCAAAAACTGTCCAAAGGCCTGGCGGCAAAAAGCGTCGTAACTCTTGGTGTGCAGAATGAACTCGTGCCACAAATCGTCCACCACCTGCGAGGGCATGGACACGTACTGCCGGCCACTCTTGAGATGGGCGAGAAAAAATTGCCGCAGCCCCAGGCCCACCAGCTGGCAGTCCTTGGGGGACAGCGCGGGGTGGGTTCGCCGCAGCTTTTCAAACAGACCGGCCGGCAGCATCGCGTGACGGATGTAATCCTCCCGTTTGAGCGCCCGGTACTTTGCCCACACCACGGCGGGCACAACCCCGGCTATCAGCACAGTGATCAAAGGCATCCACGGCATCGGCAACTCCTGAAGGGGTGGGTGGTGGGCCGGCCGCAGTGTGCCTCAGGCAAAGGCCTGCAACACGTTCACCGCGTTGATGCCAACTTCCTCCACTGCATAGCCGCCTTCAAACACCAGCACCGTAGGCAGGCCCATCTGCTGCAGGCGCTCGCCCATGCGCAGGTAGTCGGTGCTTTGCAGCTGGAAGCCGGAGATCGGGTCACCGGCAAAGGTATCCACGCCAAGCGACACCACCAGGGCATCGGCACCGAAGCGCTCGATGGCGGCCAGTGCCACTTCCAGGGCGTCCGACCAGTGGGCATAGTCGGTGCCGCGCGGCAGGGGCAAATTCAAATTGGCACCGTCTCCCTTGCCGGCACCGGTCTCGTCCGCATAACCCAGGAAGAAGGGGTATTCGGTACGCGGATCGCCGTGCAGGCTGGCAAAGAACACATCCGGGCGGTCGTAAAAAATGGCCTGCGTACCGTTGCCATGGTGGTAGTCCACATCCAGCACGGCCACGCGATCCATGCCGGCATCGCGCAGATGCTGGGCGGCCAGGGCGGCGTTGTTCAAAAAGCAGTAGCCACCAAAGAAGTCGGCACCGGCGTGATGACCGGGCGGGCGGCTGAGCGAAAAGGCGGCGCGCGCGCCTTCGGCCACGGCTTGTGCGGCGTTCAAGGCGCAGTCGGCACCGGTGCGTGCTGCCACCCAGGTGCCGGAGGTCAGGGGCGAGCCCGCGTCATACGAGAACAGGCCCATGCGCGCGGCAAAGTTGTCGGGCAGCACATCGCTGCGCAGGGTGCGCGTGGGCCAGACCGAGGGCAGCGCGTCGCGCGTGGCATTGGCTGGGTCCAGCGCCACCCATTCGCTCCAGGCGTTTTCCAAAAAGGTGAGGTAGCGCTGGCTGTGGATGGTGGTCAAGGCACTGGAATTCACAGGCTGCGGCGCACACACCTCGCCCAGCTTGCGCCGCTGCAGTTCCGCCAGCACATGGTCGGCGCGCGCCGGCACTTCGTGGCAGGGCACCAGAGCGCCGCGGAACATTTCATATTGGCCCTGGTGCTGGGCGTGCAGGTGGTTGAAAAAGGTTTTCATGGTCATCTCATTGTCAGGGATAGGGTCTGTGCCAAAACCATCTAGGCCTGCAGCCAGCGCTCCAAGGCCGCCGTCACGGCCTCGGGCTGCTCCAGCATGGACATATGGCCGCATTGCTCAACGATGCACAGCTGCGCGCCGGCAATCACCTGCGCCATCTGCGCGTGCTGTTCAGGCGGGCTCCACAGGTCTTCGCGGCCGGTGAGCACCAGGGTCGGGCAGCGGATGCCGGGCAACAGGGGTGCGGCATCCGGTCGGTTCAGCAAGGCGTTGATCTGTGCGGCGTACTGCTCGGCACTGCTGCGCGCCAGCATGTCCAGAACGGCCTCGAATACGGGCGTGCCGTGGCGCGAGGGGTGGACCATGGGCTTGGCCCAAAGCTCTGCCATGGCGCGCATGCCTTT
>CANCCF010000296.1 GCA_947374485.1 Comamonadaceae bacterium
CAGCAACAACGGCCAGCGCCCGCCAGCAGCCAGCCATTCCATGCGCTCCACCCGTTCACCCTCAGGAAAGCGCGCACGCAGGGCTACTGCCGCGCCTTCCACGGCTGCGGCCAGCTCCGCCCAGGGCGCCAGCCCGCGGGCTTGGGCCTGACCGGTCTGCTCCAGGTCACGGGCGAAATGGCTGAGCTGCCCGGTACCGAGTTGGCGGCCCAAAAACTGCACCCCGATTTCATTGAGCTGGTGGGCCTCGTCAAACACCACCGCGTGCACCGAGGGCAGCAGTTCGGCCACGCCGGACTCGCGCACGTTCAGGTCGGCAAAAAACAGGTGGTGGTTGATCACCACCAGATCGGCCGCCAGGGCCTCGCGCCGCGCCCGGTTAACGAAGCAGCTGGAGGCCTGCGGGCAGCGTGCACCCAGGCAGTTGTCGCGGGTAGAGGTCACCAGGGGCATGAGGGCGGAGCTGTCATCCAGCGCATCGACTTCGGCCATGTCACCACTTTGGGTGGCGTGCGACCAGCTTTCAATGCGCGCCAGATGCTGCGCTGCCAGCCGCTCGTCCAGGCGCCAATCCTGGCGCGCCGACTCCAGACGGTTCAGGCACAGGTAGCTGCTGCGGCCCTTGAGCAGGGCCACGCGCAGGGGCTGGCCCAGGAGCTGGCGCAGATGCGGGATGTCGCGGCCAAACAGCTGGTCCTGCAAGGCCTTGGTGGCGGTGGAGAGCAGCACACGTTTGCCCGAGAGCAGCGTGGGCACCAGGTAGGCATAGGTTTTGCCGACGCCAGTACCAGCTTCCACCACCAGCATGCCGCCCTGTTCCAGCACCTCGGCCACGGCCTGCGCCATTTGCAGCTGACCGGGGCGGGCGCGGTACTCCTGCACCGCAGCGGCCAGCGCCCCGTCGGCGCCGAAGGCTTGCGCAACATCGGCCGCTAGCGCCATTCAGGCCGGCTCGTCAGGGCTGAGTTCGCGTTCCACGCGGGCAATTTCATCGCGCAGGGCCAGTCGCTTTTTCTTCAGGCGGCGCATCATCAGTTCGTCCTGCGGAAGCTTTTCAGAGGCCTGGTCAATCAGGGCATCCAGGTCACCGTGTTCCATGCGCAAGGCGATCAGGCGCCGCTGCGGGGAATTCAAATTGAGTGTCAAAGGGCGTTACAAAAAGTTTGCGGTGTGCGTGCCGGCAATTGGCATGCTGTGCCTCGATAATACGGCCAGATCAAGGACAACAGACAGGTATCGCTTCACCGCGCACGCACCATGGCCACAACCGGTTACCGACTCACCGCATCCACCGGCATCCACAAGGGGGATCGCGATTACCAGCAGGACCAGGTTGCCTTGCTGCAGCACCCGCGCATCAATGGCTGCATTCTGGCCGTGGTGGCCGACGGCATGGGCGGGCGCAGTGGTGGACGCAAGGCCTCGGACCAGGTCATGATGACGGCCAAGCAACTGTTTGAGCGCTACGACCCGGCCACCGAGGACGCCGCCGCCATCCTGGCGCAAATCGTCAAGGAAGCGCATCTGGTGATCAAGCTCACCGCCATTTCGTCCGAACAGGAGCCGCACAGCACACTGGCGGCCTTCATCATCAACGCCAGTGGCGACTGCCACTGGGTGCACACCGGCGACTCACGCATCTACCACTACCACGGCGCCACCTTCGTCAAGCGCACCACCGACCACTCCTATGTGCAGGCGCTGGTGAACAAGGGCGAGATCACGGAGGAGCAGGCCGCAGTGCACCCCCAGTCGAATATCCTGATGGGCTGCCTGGGCACCGAAAGCGACCCGCCGGTGGACCGCCACTACATTGGCCGGCTGCGCGCCGGCGACTCCTTGATGCTGTGCAGCGATGGCGTTTGGCACTACTTCAAGAACAGTGAAATCGGCTCGGTGCTGTCCACCCTGTCAGCCCGCGAAGCCACCGAATTCCTGATCGAAAAAGCCCGCTCCCGCGCACGCGGCGGCGGTGACAACCTGTCCATCGTGGTGGTCAAGCTCGAACCGCTGGACTGAGCTTAGGGTGGCACCGGCAAAGGTGCTGCCGGTTTGGCGCCCTTCTCTGCCAGGCGCTTGGCGATGTCCTGGCGTTTCTTTTCCAGGTCGGCCTGCTTGCGAGCGAAGATTGCGCGGTTGAGCGCCTGCTCGGCGGGCGTAAGGCCGCTGGCCGCGGGCGCCGTTGCCGCTGCCACCGGTGCCGATGTCGATGTCGATGTCGATGTCTGCAACGGTTTGCCGGCCAGGCCGGTGCTTGGCACGGCTGCCTTTTCGGCCTGCGCCTGGCTTTGCGCGTGCTCGGCCTGCTTCTCCTGTTGCGCCCGCAACTTGGTGTCACGCTGCTGGGCCGGCCGGCTGGCTTGCAGCTCCAGGTCCTGCTGCTTTCGTTCTTCCACTTTTTGGGCGGTGCGGCGCAGTTGCTCGGCGCCCTGCGCGGCAAATTGCCGCTCGTGCAAGACCGCCTCTTGCTGGCGCAGCCCGGCCAGCATGGCGCGACGTCTGGACTGCACGTCCTTCACGCAGGCACTGACCGCAAAGCGCTGGTAGCAAGCGGCTTCCTGCGCATCCAGCGTGGCGGTTTCGCGCGTGCGGGTGGCTTCTATGCGCGCAAACGCCTCACTGTCCGGTGCAGGCACTTCGATGGCAGCCACGGGCGGACTTTGGGACCAAGCCGGCATGGCCTGCAGCAGACAGCACAGACCAAGCCCTGCCAGCCGCCGTATGGGCAATCGCAGGTACAGCCGCCAGTGCTGCCATGTTCGCACTCCCACCAATGCCCGTTTCATGTCAGCCCCGTGTCCACCACGCGGCGCTCCAGCGCCAGGTATTCCTTGGACTGCATTTCGCTCAGGCGTGACACGGTGCGCGGGAATTCGTGCGCCATCGGGCCCTCGGTGTACAGCTCCTCGGGCTCCACTTCCGCGGACAGCACGAGCTTGACGCGCCGGTCATAGAGCACATCCACCAGCCAGGTGAAACGCCGGGCCTCAGAGGCCAGGCGTACCGACATGCGCGGCACGTCGCTTAAGAACACGGTGTGGAAGCGTGAGGCGATTTCCAAATAGTCATTTTGCGAGCGAGGGCCGCCGCACAAGGTCTTGAAATTGAACCAGACCATGCCGCCGGCCTTGCGCCAGGCCTTGATCTCGCGCGACTCGATGTGCAGCACCGGATCTTCATCCTGCTGCTCGGCCAGGGCATTGAAGGCCTCCATCATGGCCGCATCGGCCTCTGGGCCCAGCGGGCAGTGGTAGAGCTTGACGGCTTCGAGCGTGCGTTGCCGGTAGTCAGTGCCGTTGTCCACACTCAGCACTTCCATGCTGCTGTTGAGCAGTTCTATGGCCGGCAGGATGCGGTTGCGGTGCAGGCCACCGGGATAGAGGTCATCGGGCTTGAAGTTGGACGTCGTCACAAAGCCCACCCCATTGGCAAACATGGCCGAGAGCAGGCGGTGCAGGATCATGGCGTCGGTAATGTCGGCCACATGGAACTCATCAAAGCACACCAGCTTGTAGCGCAACGCCATGCGCCGCGCCAGTTCATCCAGCGGATTGACGGTGCCCTGCAGATCGGCCAGCTCGCGGTGCACCTCGCGCATGAACTCGTGAAAGTGCAGACGCGTTTTGCGCCGGAGCGGGACCGCGTTGAAAAAGCAGTCCATCAAAAAGCTCTTGCCCCGCCCCACCCCGCCGTACATGTAGACGCCGCGCGGAATGTCCGGGTGGTTGATCAGCTTCTTGAAGGAGTTGGAACGCTTGCCTTTGTACTCTGCCCATTCGGTGGCGCAGCGCTCCAGTGCCTCCACGGCGCGCAGCTGCGCCGGGTCGGCTTTGTACCCACGGGCGGCCAGTTCCGCTTCGTAGGTTTGTTTGACACTTGTATTCACGCGCTGTGAAGCCGCATTACTTAAAAGTTCAAGGTGCGCTTGTCGACCGCCAGGGCAGCTTCCTTGGTGGCTTCACTCAAAGACGGGTGGGCGTGGCAGATGCGGGCGATGTCTTCGGCACTGGCCTTGAATTCCATGGCCACCACGGCCTCGGAGATCAGCTCACTGGCCTGCGGGCCCACGATGTGCACGCCCAGGATTTCGTCGGTCTTGGCGTCGGCCAGGAACTTCACAAACCCGGTGGTGTCGCCCAAGGCACGGGCACGGCCATTGGCCAGGAAGGGGAAGGAGCCGGCCTTGTAAGCCACGCCATCGGCCTTGAGCTGCTG
>CANCCF010000297.1 GCA_947374485.1 Comamonadaceae bacterium
AATCAGTATGCCGTCGTCCGAGATCTGTGCCATGGTGGTTCCGAAAAGTACAATCACTCCAAGCGTAACGAACTTTTAAAGGATTTCGCGTGGCAGGACACAGTAAATGGGCCAATATTCAGCACCGCAAAGGTCGCCAGGACGAAAAGCGGGGCAAGATTTGGACACGCATCATCCGTGAGATTACCGTCGCAGCCCGCGCCGGGGGCGGCGACCTGGGCATCAACCCGCGCCTGCGCCTGGCCGTAGAAAAGGCCAAGGCCGCCAACATGCCGGCCGAGCGCGTCAAATACAACATCGACAAGGCCACCGGCAATGCCGAGGGTGTGAGCTACGAGGAAATCCGCTACGAGGGCTATGGCATTGGCGGTGCGGCCATCATGGTCGACACCATGACCGACAACCGCGTGCGCACCGTGGCCGAAATGCGCCATGCCTTCAACCGCAACGGCGGCAATATGGGCACCGAGGGCTCGGTGGTGTTCCAGTTCAAGCATTGCGGCCAGCTGATTTACGCGCCCGGTAGCAACGAAGACAAGATCATGGAAGTGGCGCTGGAAGCCGGTGCCGACGACGTCATCACCGATGACGATGGCGCGGTCGAGGTGCTGACCGCCGTGGACGATTTCGAGGCCGTCAAGGCCGCACTCGAAGCCGCCGGTCTGGTGGCCGAGGTGGCCGGTGTCACCATGCGCCCGGAAAACACCGTGGAGCTGAGTGCCGAAGATGCCGAGCGCATGCAAAAGTTGCTCGATGTGCTGGAGGACCTGGACGACGCGCAAGAGGTCTATCACAACGCCGCACTGTGAGGTCGATATGAAAATACTAGTCATTGGTGGTGGTGGACGTGAACATGCCCTGGCCTGGAAGCTGGCGCAGTCGCCCAAGGTGCAAATGGTCTATGTGGCCCCCGGCAACGGCGGCACGGCGACCGACGCACGCATGCAAAACCTGGCGATCACCGACATCGTGCAGCTGCGCGAATGGGCACAGGCCAACAAGGTCTCCATGACCGTGGTTGGCCCCGAAGGCCCCTTGGCCGGCGGTGTGGTGGATGAATTCCGTGCCCACGGCATGCGCATTTTTGGGCCTACCAAGGCGGCGGCGCAGCTGGAAAGCTCCAAGGCCTTCTCCAAGGCCTTCATGCGCCGCCACGGTATTCCCACGGCCGAGTACGCCACTTTCTCTGACCCGGTGGCGGCCCACGCCTATGTGAACAAGATGGGCGCGCCCACCGTGGTCAAGGCCGATGGCCTGGCCGCCGGCAAGGGCGTGGTGGTGGCCATGAGCGCGCAGGAAGCGCATGACGCGATTGACTTCATGCTGTTGGACAACACCCTGGGTGTGACCCACAACGAAGGTGGGGCGCGCGTCGTGATCGAAGAGTTTCTGGAAGGCGAGGAGGCCAGCTTCATCGTCATGTGTGACGGCAAAAATGTGTCGGCACTGGCCACCAGCCAGGACCACAAACGCTTGGCAGACGGTGACCAGGGCCCCAACACTGGCGGCATGGGGGCCTATTCGCCGGCCCCGGTGGTGACGCCCGATGTGCACGCCCGCGCCATGCGCGAGGTGATTCTGCCCACCATCCGTGGCATGGAAAAAGACGGCATTCCCTTCACTGGATTTCTGTACGCCGGGCTGATGATTGATGCACAAGGCCACGCCAAGACGCTGGAGTTCAACTGCCGCATGGGCGACCCCGAAACCCAGCCCATTCTGATGCGCCTGAAAACCGACCTGGTGGATGTGCTGTGGGCCGCCACCGAGCCCGGACCGCACGGCAAGCTCGATGGCATCGAGCTGCAGTGGGATCGCCGCGCCGCCCTCGGCGTGGTGCTGGCAGCTGCGGGCTACCCCATGAACCCGCGCAAGGGCGATGCGATTACCGGCATCCCTGCGCACAGCGACGACTGCGCCGTGTTCCACGCCGGCACCGTGTTGCAGGACGATGGCCTGCGTACGTCCGGTGGGCGCGTGCTCTGTGTCACGGCCCTGGCCGACAGCGTGCGCCAGGCCCAGCACAAGGCCTACCAGGTCATCAAGGACATTCACTTTGATGGCATGCAGTACCGCACCGACATCGGCTTTCGGGCGCTCAAACCGTGAGCGAGGCAGCAGCATCCAGTGCCACCGGTGCCACCAGCGCCTTCAGCCCGGCCAGCGTGCGCGCCTACCTGCTGGGCTTGCAGACCCGCATCACCGATGCCATTGCCGAAGTGGACGGTGGCAGCTTTCTGGTGGACGCCTGGGAGAAGCCGGCCGGTGAAACCCTGCAGGGCAACGGCATCACCAAGATCACCGAAGGCGGCCCGGTCTTTGAGCGCGCCGGTTGCGGCTTTTCCCATGTGCGCGGCCCCCGACTTCCACCCAGCGCCACCCAGCACCGCCCGGAGCTTGCTGGTGCGCCGTTTGAGGCCATGGGCGTCTCGCTGGTGTTTCACCCGCGCAACCCCTATGTGCCCACGGTGCACATGAATGTGCGCATGCTGGCCGCCAAGACCCCGGACGGTACCGAGGTGTGCTGGTTTGGTGGCGGCATGGACCTGACACCCATCTACGGCTTTGAAGAAGACGCCAGGCATTTTCACCAGGCCTGCAAGGACGCGCTGCAACCCTTTGGCGAAGACAAGTACCCGCGCTTCAAGACCTGGTGTGACGATTATTTTTTTCTGAAACACCGCAACGAAGCGCGCGGCGTGGGTGGCGTGTTCTTTGACGATTTTTCCGAGCTGGGCCAGGCGCAAAGCTTTGCGATGTTGGGCGCGGTGGGCGACAGCTTTTTGCAGGCCTACCTGCCCATCGTCGAGCGCCGCAAGAACATGGCCTATGGCGAACGCGAACGCGCCTTTCAGCTCTACCGGCGTGGCCGCTATGTGGAGTTCAACCTGGTGTGGGACCGGGGCACGCACTTTGGCCTGCAGTCGGGCGGTCGCACCGAATCGATTCTGCTGTCCATGCCGCCGCTGGCCTCCTGGTCCTACCAGAATGTGCCCGAGGCCGACACGCCCGAGGCCGCCCTGTACCGCGACTTTCTGCCGCGCCGGGACTGGGTGTGAGGCAAAAAATCGGGCTGTTCGGTGGCGCCTTTGATCCGCCGCACCGCACCCATGTGGCCCTGGCCCAAGCGGCGGTGCAGCAGCTCGGACTGGATGTGTTGCACGTGGTGCCCACCGGCCACGCCTGGCACAAGCAAAGGGAGTTGACGCTCGCCGAACACCGCCTGGCCATGTGCCGCCTGGCCTTTGCCGATGTGCCACGCACCGTGGTGGACACGCGCGAGATGCAGCGCAGCGGCCCCACGTACACCATAGACACGCTGCATGAATTGCAGGCCGAGTATCCGCTCGCACAACTCTTCCTGATCATGGGTGAAGACCAGGCGCGTGCGCTGCAGAGCTGGCACCGGGCCGAGGACCTGGGCCGCGCTGCTATAATTTGTGTAGCTTCGCGCTCTGAATCGCTTGCGGCTGCAAGTCCGAACCCTGATTCGCCAAAGCCTCTCGGCATTGAGCTGCAGAGACTGCAAATGCCCACCAGCCCCTTGAATGCCACTGCGGTGCGTGACCTTGTCGCGCACGGCCAGGGTGTTTCAACTCTGGTTTTTGAATCCGTTGCGCGTTATATTGACCAACACCACCTTTACCAAGCCGCCTGATGACCACACCTACCGTTGCCAAAAAAGACACCCAAAAGCTCCAGCGCGCCATTGTTGATGGCCTTGAAGATGTGAAAGCGCAGGACATTGTGGTGTTTGACACCGAGCATCTGTCGGCACTGTTTGAACGCGTCATCATCGCCTCCGGCACCTCCAACCGCCAGACCAAGGCCCTGGCCGCCAGCGTGCGCGATGCCGTGCGCGAAGCCGGCTTTCCCAAGCCGCGCGTCGAGGGCGAGACCAATGGTGAATGGATCATTGTGGATTGCGGCCAGGCCGTGGTGCACATCATGCAACCCAACTTCCGCCAGTACTACCACCTCGAAGAGCTGTGGGGCGAGAAGCCTGTGCGCCTGAAGCTAGGCTCCATCAAGCCTGCAGCGCCCGAGAAGGAGGTGGCCGTGGTCGCCAAGGGCGTGCCGCCGGCGACCCTGAAGCGCTCCAGTGCTGCCAAGAAGGGCGTGGCAGAGGAATTCCCGTCCAAGGCGCAGGTCAAGAAGAA
>CANCCF010000298.1 GCA_947374485.1 Comamonadaceae bacterium
TCAGCCTGCACCAGCGCTGCAATTTTCTGGCTGGCACTCTCTTCACCGCGGAAGGCGGCAATGGCCACAGGGATCTGGGTCAGGCCCACACCGGCCACTTCAACCCGGAACTGCGCCCAGGCACTGGCTTGCAGCAGAAAAAGGAAAAATATGGAGAAGATTTTTTTCATTGTGCGGCGATTATCCCCATCTGTGAACGACCGCATCTTTTGCGGCTTTGCTTTCCCGGTAACCAATTGTTGACAACACCTGACCACTTTGCATGCGTTGCCTGACCGTCGCAGCGTTTTGGCCCTCTGCCTGGCGGCTGGCCTGGGCATGCCAGAGGTGGTAGACCTCGGTGGCGGCAAAGCCGTTTTTTCGGTTTATACCGGCATTGTGTAAACGCAAGACAAAGTCTGCATCCTCATGGCCCCAGCCCACAAAGGATTCGTCAAAACCGTTCACACGCTCGTAGTCCTGGCGCCAGACGCCCAGATTGCAACTGCGAATGCCCTTCCAGACAAAGCCATGTGGCTTGCGCCCAGGCCAGTCAGGCAAGCGCAGCAATGCGCTGAGCTTGCTGGCGTCACCCTGCAGGCGTTGGCGCAGCCAAAATGCAGCGCTTTGGCCGTGGCCCGCTCTGTGGCCATCCATGATGGCCTGCGTCAGGCGCACGGACAGCATGACCCGGCTGCCGTTGACAAAGAAGCCCGCTTCCATCAACTGGCGGTGGCGGCGCACAAAGTCGGTTTCAGGAATGCAGTCGCCGTCCAGCAGCACCACATAGCTGCCATGGGCTGCAACTACGCCGAGGTTGCGCACGCGTGATGCTGTAAAACCTGTGTCGGGGTGCCATACATGGGTCAGCCTCATACCGAGCCGCTTGGCTGCCGCCTGCACTGCATCCTGGTGGAACGGGGTAGAGCCGTCATCGGCAACAATCACTTCAAAGTGGGGGTCATCCTGGGCTGCCAGCGCGGCCAACACGGGCACCAGCGCTTCACTGCGGTTGTAGGTGGTGATGACCACCGAGATCAAATCGACTGCTGGCATTTTGGAATAGACTCAGGGCCCGGGTGTTGCCCCTGAAAAGGCAGGCCGCTCCTACGAATTTTTGATGGTATCACCTTCAATGCCCCAGGTTTCCGTTTACATCATCGCCTTCAATGAGGCGGAAAAAGTACGTGCCACGATCAACAGCGCACACTGGGCAGACGAGATCATAGTGGTGGATTCCTGGAGCACCGACGGCACGTCCGATATCGCCACAGAGTTGGGCGCGCGGGTGGTACAGGTGGACTTCAAAGGCTTTGGCGACTTGCGCAACCAGGCCCTTGCCGCCTGCAGCTTTGAATGGATCTTCAGCCTGGATGCCGATGAGCGTTGCACCCCGGAGGCCGCAGCGGAAATCAGGGCCATCACCAACGACCCCAGCGCACTGGACGCCTACTGGACACCGCGGCGCAACTTCTTCATGGGCAAGTGGATCAGGCATTCGGGCTGGTACCCCAACTACCGCCAGCCGCAGCTGTTTCGCAAGGGCAAGATGCGCTATGACCAGAAGCCGGTGCACGAAGGCTATGAACTCATCAACGGCGCCAAGCCCGTGGGCCACATGGTGAACGCCATCTGGCAGTTTCCGTTCAGGAACATGGCTGAGGTCATGCACAAGGCCAACCGCTATTCATCCCTTGGGGCAGAGAAAATCCAGCATAAAAAAATCACCATGTGGTCCGCGCTGCTGCACGCCAAATGGGCGTTCTGGAAGCACTATCTGTTCAAGCTGGGGTTTCTGGATGGCTGGGCCGGGTTTGTGATTGCGCTGGGGAATTTCGAGGGTACTTTTTACCGGTATGTGAAGGCGCTGGAAGTGCAACAAGGCATGCTGTGGAAAGAGCCCGAAAGCAAAGGCAGCAGTGCCCGTGGTTAATGCAGACAGGGCCCTTTACGGGCGGCTTCTGGGATACTTGAAGCCGTATTGGAAGGTGTTTGCACTGGCCGTAGTCGGGATGGTGGGAACGGCCTCTACGGAGCCCGTGTTTCCGGCCATCATGAAATTTCTGCTGGACCATGGCTTCAAAACCGGTGACCAGAGACTCGTGTGGCTCATACCGTTGAGCATCGTCGCCTTGTTCCTCCTAAGGGGCGTGCTCTCCTTTGTCACCAGCTACCTGATGACCTGGATATCGACACGCCTGGTCTGCGATTTGAGGCGTGAACTTTTTGCCCACATCCTGGTGCTACCTACGCAGGCATTCCACGAGCAATCATCCGGGCAATTGATTTCCAAAATCCTGTACGACGTGGACAACGTCAACCAGGCCGCCACCAACGTGCTGGTCACTGCGGTGCGTGAGTCCCTTACTGCCGTGGCGCTGATGGCCTACCTGCTGTTTCTGGATTGGAAGTTGACCTTGCTCACGCTGGCCATCGGACCGGCCATTGCGTTCATCATCCAGGGTTTTGGCAAACGCATTCGCAAGGCTAGCCGGGACAGCTTCAACGCCATGAAGACCATTGCGCACACGGTCGAAGAAAGTGCCGCAGCCAACAAAGTTATCAAGGTCTACGGGGCCCAGGCGCAGCAAGCCAAGCGATTCCTCGCAGATACCGACCGATTCAGGCGCTCCATGATGCGCGAAGCCATACCCGCGTCCGCCCTGACGCCCATTACCCATTTGACAGCGTCGCTGGCGATTGCCGCCATCACCTATTTGGCGCTGAGTGAGAGCAGTACCCAGGGCGGCACCTCTGCGGGTGGCTTTGTCTCGTTCATCACGACGCTGCTGCTGTTGATTTCCCCCATCAAGCAGTTGACAGCCATCAGCCCCATCATGCAACGTGGCCTGTCGGCTTGTGAGAGCGTTTTCGGCTTTCTCGACAGCCCTGCCGAACATGATCCCGGGCGCATGGCAATGCCTGTCGTGCGTGGAGATATTGAATTTGACCGGGTCAGTTTCCGTTACCCCCATGCCGAGAAGGATGCGTTGTCGGCCATCAGCTTCTCCATTCCAGCGGGTCAAACCGTTGCTTTGGTGGGTGCATCGGGTGGTGGCAAATCAACCATTGGTGCACTGATTCCCCGCTTCTATGCACTGGAAACTGGTTGCATCAGGATCGACGGTCAAGACATCAGCAGCGTGAGCCTTGCGAGCCTGCGAAGCCACATTGGCCTGGTCAGCCAGGATATTGTGCTGCTCAATGACACCATAGAAGCCAACATAGCATTTGGCCTGGAAGACCGGCTGGACCGCCTGCAGGTCATTGAAGCCGCCAAGGCCGCCAATGCGTGGGAGTTCATTGTGCAACTGCCATTGGGTCTTGACAGCCCCATCGGCGAAAACGGAGCCAAGCTCTCTGGTGGACAACGCCAGCGCATCGCCATTGCCCGGGCCATGCTCAGAAATGCTCCTATCCTGATCCTCGATGAAGCAACTTCGGCGCTCGACACGGAATCGGAGCGCCAGGTACAGAATGCTTTGGCCACCTTGATGCGCAACAAAACCACCCTGGTGATTGCCCACCGGCTCAGCACCATCGAAAAGGCGGACCAGATACTGGTTCTTGATCAAGGCCGGATTGTTGAACGCGGAACCCACGCCGAGTTGACCCTGCTGGCTGGCGCCTATGCCAATCTTCAACAAATGCAAGCATGAAAATCCCCATTCTTCTGTATCACCAGATCGACACCCCGCCCAGGCGTGGCACCACGCTGCGCGGGCTGATTGTCTCGCCCGCATCCTTTGCCCGGCAGATGGCGATGCTGGCGCTTTTGGGATACAAGGGTCTGTCCATGAAAGAGTTGGAGCCTTACCTGCAGGGTCGCAAAACCGGCAAGGTTGTTGGCATCACCTTTGATGACGGATACCAGAACAACCTGCACAACGCCCTCCCCATCCTGAAGAAGCACGGCTTCACGGCCACTTGCTATGCCGTCAGTGATTTGATCGGCGGCACCAACGTGTGGGACAAGGGGCTGGTAGCGGAGAAGCCACTGATGACTCGTGCGGACTGGCAGGCCTGGCTGGCTGCTGGCATGGAAGTAGGGTCGCACACCAAGACCCATGTGGACCTCAACCGCACGGACCAGGCCGGCGCGCTTGAAAACATTGCACAGTCAAAAACCCAGTTGGAACAGGCCCTGGGCTGCGAAGTGCGGCATTTCTGCTATCCCTA
>CANCCF010000299.1 GCA_947374485.1 Comamonadaceae bacterium
GCGTGTTTGTGCAGGTGGAGGAAACCATGCGCGACATCCACCAGTCCTCGGCCAGGATTGGCGACATCATTGGCGTAATCAACGGCATTGCCTTCCAGACCAACATCCTGGCCCTCAACGCGGCCGTGGAGGCAGCCCGCGCCGGCGACCAGGGCCGCGGCTTTGCCGTGGTGGCCTCTGAAGTGCGCTCGTTGGCCGGCCGCTCGGCCGAAGCCGCCAAAGAAATCAAGAGCCTGATTGGTGCCAGTGTGGAGCGCGTGGAGCAGGGCACCTCGCTGGTCGACCAGGCCGGCTCCACTATGACCGATCTGGTGGAATCCATACGCCATGTCACCGACCTGATGAGCGAGATCAGCGCGGCCAGCTCCGAGCAGGCCGCTGGCGTCGCGCAGGTGGGTGAGGCCGTGTCGCAAATGGACCAGGTGACGCAGCAGAATGCGGCCCTGGTGGAAGAGATGGCGGCCGCTGCTTCGAGCCTGAAATCCCAGGCGGGCGAACTGCTGCACACAGTGGCGGTGTTCAAGCTGGGTGCCGGTCACCAGGTGGCCAGCCTGCCCAAGGCCCAGGTGCGCGCCACAGGCGCCCAGGCTCTCGCCTTCAAGGGCACCGAGCGCCGCCTGGACGGCCCCGCCAGCGCACCGCGTGCCAAGCCTGCTGCGGCCCCGAAGGCCACGGCGCCCAAACCCGCACAGAAGCCACTGGCCAAGGCGCCAGCGTTGACAGCGGCTGCGCCCAAGCCCGCCCCCAAACCCGTCGCCACAGCCAACGCTGGCGACGAGGAATGGGAGACTTTTTAGCCCCTACGCTTCCCGCTTCGCGTGGTTCGCTGCCCCCCGCGGGGGCCCTGTTCCGCCTTGGGGCGGCCCAGCGGCGGAACTCTTTAATCGCCCCTAAAACAGCACCACGCCGCGGATGGACTCACCGCGCTTCATCAAATCGAACCCCTTGTTGATGTCTTCCAGCGGCATGGTGTGGGTAATGAGTTTGTCAATGTTGATCTTGCCCTCCATGTACCAGTCCACAATCTTCGGTACATCGGTGCGGCCCCTGGCGCCGCCGAAGGCCGAGCCCTCCCACTTGCGCCCGGTAACCAGCTGAAACGGCCGCGTGCTGATCTCGGCACCGGCCTCGGCCACGCCGATGATGATGCTGCGGCCCCAGCCCTTGTGCGTGCACTCCAGCGCCTGGCGCATGACCTTGGTGTTGCCGATGCACTCGAAGCTGTAGTCGGCACCGCCGTCCGTCAATTGCACAATCGCATCGACGATGTTGCCGCCCGCAGCCTCGATGTCTTTCGGGTTTAAAAAATGCGTCATGCCGAATTCGCGCGCCATTTTTTCGCGCCCCGGGTTCAGATCGACACCGATGATCTTGTCGGCGCCCACCATCTTCAGCCCCTGAATGACGTTCAGGCCAATGCCGCCCAGGCCAAACACCACGGCGTTGGCACCGGCCTCCACCTTGGCGGTAAAAATCACCGCGCCAATCCCGGTGGTGACACCGCAGCCGATATAGCAGACCTTGTCGAAGGGCGCATCCGGCCGGATCTTGGCCAGCGCAATTTCGGGCACCACGGTGAAGTTGCTGAAAGTGCTGGTGCCCATGTAGTGCAGGATGGGGTCGCCGTTCAGGCTGAAGCGGCTGGTGGCGTCGGGCATCAGGCCCTTGCCCTGCGTGCCGCGGATCAACTGGCACAGATTGGTTTTGCGAGACAGACAAAACTTGCAGCCGCGGCACTCGGGCGTGTAGAGCGGAATCACGTGGTCGCCTTTTTTGAGGGTGGTGACCCCTGGCCCCACATCCACCACAATGCCCGCGCCCTCGTGGCCCAGGATGGCGGGGAAGATGCCCTCGGGGTCGGCGCCGCTGAGGGTGTAGTAGTCGGTATGGCAAATGCCCGAGGCCTTGATTTCGACCAGCACTTCGCCCAGTTTGGGGCCTTGCAGGTCGACGGTTTCAATGGTCAGGGGCTGGCCTGCTTTCCAGGCGACGGCGGCTTTTGTTTGCATGGTTTTTTCCTAGGTTGTTTTGGTTGTTTTGAATGCCTGCGCTGGGCGGATTCGCTGCCATTATGGGGTGGCTTGGGGTGTGGCTTCAAGGCCATTGCGTCCGCAGTAAGCTTGGCGCTGGTATGGGGACTTGTATTGGCGCATGGTGAACAGGAGCAGCAATGATTGAAGGACTGGTAGCGGGCAGCATCTGGGGTGAGCCGGAGCAGCGTGCGGGCAAGAACAACAGCCTGTTTGTGCTGGCCAAGGTGCGCGCCCAGGGCACCCAGCCCGAGCTGGTGATCGTCAACGTGATTGCCTTTGACCATGCGGCGTGTCAGGCGTTGCTGGAACGGCATGATGGCGATGCGGTGTCGCTGTCTGGCAGCCTGCTGCCCAAGGTCTGGATCGACAAGCAGGGTGTCAGCCGCGCCGCGCTGGACATGATCGCCAGCCGGGTGCTGGCGCTGGACGTTTCATCTGCGGCGCACCCCGATTGACCCCCTGAAAGCGAGGGCTTCCATGTCTAACGAAGAGCTGGCATTGACCGTAGCAAGCCCCCACAGCGGCGCGGCAGAGACCCTCAGCCACGCGCTGCTCGACATGGCGGGACACGTGCCGCACAGCGCACAGCCCCAGGCACTGTACCCGGCGCTGGCGGCCCAGGCGCTGGCCCGCGCGGCTGCGCGCAAGGCCGCCATGGTGTCGGGCTCGCTGGCCATGGCGCCCGGCCCTTTTGCCCTCTTGACAGTGCTGCCCGACCTGGTGGCGGTGTGGCGCATCCAGTTGCAGCTGGTGAGCGACATTGCGGCGGTGTATGGCCAAAGCGCCACGCTCAACACCGGGCACATGCTGTACTGCCTGTTCAAGCACAGCGCCGCCCAGGCGGTGCGCGATTTGCTGGTGCGCAGCGGCGAGCGCTGGTTGATCCGCCAAGCCAGTGGCGCCGTGCTGCAGACCCTGGCCCGGCGCGTGGGCAGCCGCCTGGCGCAAAAGGTCCTGGGCACGGGTGCCGCGCGCCTGGTGCCGCTGCTGGGCGCCGTGGGCGTGGGCGGCTATGCGTGGTACGACACCACGCAGGTGGCGGCGAGCGCGATTGCGCTCTTTGAAACGCAGAGCGGCAGCCAGGCAGGCAACCTTGCGCCGGGCCGCCCCAAGCCAGGTTAGTCCCCTCGGGGGGCAGAGAGCCACACGAAGTGGGCGAACGTGGGGGCCAAGTTCACCCGACCAGAGCCACGGCCTTGATTTGCGCCCACACGGCGCAGCCCACCTGCAACTCCAGGGCAGCGGCCGAGCGCGCCGTGATGCGCGCCAGTATGAACGCGCCACCACAGCGCAGCCGCAGCAGCATTTGCGAGGGGTGGCTATCCGCCTGCAGCGCGTCAATCACGCAGGGCAGCACGTTCTGGATGCTGGTGTGCTGCGGCTCGGCGGTGGTGATGCTCACATCGCGCGCCAGGATGCGCAGGCGCACCGGGCTACCCAGGGCGTGCTGGCTGTCGCGCAGCCACACGCTGCCGCCGGCAAAGGCCACCTGTGCCAGGTGCCACTGGCTGTCGCGCGCCACCAGGTGGCCTTGCAGCAGCGCGCCCACGTCGTCGCCCAGGGTGATGGGCGACTCCAGTTGCGCCAGCACCTCGGCCACCGGCCCGGCCTTTTTCACGTGGCCCTGCTCCAGCACCACCAGCGTGTCGGCCAGGCGCGCCACCTCGTCGGCCGAATGGGTCACATACAGCATGGGCGTGTGCAACTGGTCACGCAGGCGCTCCAGCCAGGGCAGGATGTCCTCGCGCCGCGCCTGGTCGATGGAGGCCAGCGGTTCGTCCAGCAGCAGCAGCTGCGGCTGCGCGCACAGGGCACGTGCAATCGCCACTCGCTGGCGCTCGCCGCCCGAGAGTTCAGCGGGTCTGCGCGAGAGCAGGCTCTGCAGGCCCAGCAATTCAATGGCGGCGTCCAGCGTGATGTGCGGCCATGTGGTTTGCGTTGACTTGGGCACGCGGCGCAGGCCGTATACCAGATTGCCGCGCACATCCAGATGCGCAAACAGGCTGGCCTCCTGGAACACATAGCCCAGCGGGCGCTGCCAGGTGGGCACGAACACGCCGCCGGCATCGTCCTGCCAGACCACTTCGCCCACACGGATGTGGGCATCGCTGGCGCGCTCC
>CANCCF010000300.1 GCA_947374485.1 Comamonadaceae bacterium
TGGCTGGTTGCAATATGACAAAGGCACCAAACGCTTTGTGGCGACCGATGTGCCACAGGGTGCACTGCCCTTGATGCTGTTGCTGGAGTTCGCTGGCAAACGCTGGAAGGTCTTGCTGACGGTGCGCGGTGCACAGTAGCGCAGGAGCCAGCCCTTAGCCTACAAGCAGCGCAAGTCGGCAGCGCGTGTGCGGCTCAGGCGCCGTGGCACTTCTTGAACTTCTTGCCGCTGCCGCAATGGCAGGGGTCGTTGCGCCCGGGTAGTGCCTCCTTGTGCAAGGTCTCCACACGGGGGCCGATGTTGCGCCACATCTCACGCAGGTCATAAATCGCCCACACCGCATCGGCAAAGGCATTGAAGCGGCTGACGCTGACAGTGGGCACACCCTCGTCGTCAAACACCGAGAGCGTGGGCTCATCTTCGTCATCTTCGGTCAGGGCCACCAGGCGCTGCAAGGCGTCGTCCAGCCATTTGCGGGCTTCCTTGTCGCGTGGCGCTTGCCATTCGTCGGGCCAGTTTTCCACGGCGTACATAAAGCCCACCGCCCAGACCTGGGCGAAGGAAGGCAGGTCCTCGCCGGCCATGGCCGCGCGCTCTGCTTCTGGCAGGGCGGCCACGGCGCCGCGCACGTCCATCACCTCGGGGTGGTAGGCGCGCTCGTCGTCCAGGCTCTCCACTTCAGCGGCCAGGCCTTGCTCAATGTCGGTCCAGCGGCGCTGCCAGAGTTCCAGAAAGCGTGCGGCCTGTTCTGCGTCCGCAAAAGGTCCTGGGGCGGCTGCATCTGCACCATCCGCCGGTTCATCCGCATCGCCGCTGTCGAGCAGCACGGCCAGGTACTCGGCCTGCGGTATGGCACGGCGGCAGACGATGAGCGCGGCCATAAAGCCTTCGCAGAACTCCCATTGCGGTGTCTCTTCAAAGCGCTGGCGCAGGTCGTCCAGGATGGTGTCGATTTCGTCAAACTCTTCCGGGCTCAGGGCCGTTGGGGCCAGGGCGATGGAAGTGGCGTCGGCGGGAGGCAAGGTATTTGGTGTCATGGGCTGTGCAAAACGGGGGGTGGCTGCTATTGTCGCGCCCTAGGAGACCTTGCATGATTGAGACACTCGATAAATTCTTCCCCACCCGTTACCTGGCCTTTGGCCTGTGCTGCCTGGGTTTTTTGCTGAGTGGTTTCAGTCTTCTGGTGTTTGGGGTGGGTGGCTTGCCGCTGCTGCTGTTTGCCGCACTGGTGGCTGTGGGCATCTACGACCTGCGCCAAAAGAAGCGCTCCATCCTGCGCAACTATCCCGTCACAGGCCATATCCGCTTCGCGCTCGAATCCATACGCCCGGAAATTCGCCAGTATTTTTTCGAGGCCGACAACGATGCCTCGCCCTTCTCGCGCGCCCAACGTTCGCTGGTCTACCAACGCGCCAAGGGCCAGGTAGACAAGCGCCCCTTTGGCACGCAGCTGGATGTGCATGCCGAGGGCTATGAATGGATCAACCATTCGGTGGCGCCCACCCGTCTGAAGTCGCACGACTTTCGCATCACCATAGGCGCAGGGCGGCCCCAGCCCTACAGCGCCAGCGTGTTCAATATCTCGGCCATGAGCTTTGGCGCGCTCAGTGCCAATGCCATCCAGTCGCTCAACGCCGGCGCCCAGCGCGGGCACTTTGCCCATGACACCGGCGAGGGCTCCATCTCCACCCACCACCGCAAAAACGGCGGCGATCTGATCTGGGAAATTGCCTCCGGCTACTTTGGCTGCCGCAACGAAGACGGCACATTCAATGCCGACAAGTTCGCCGCCAATGCCCAGGACCCGCAGGTCAAGCTGATTGAGCTCAAGCTCAGCCAGGGCGCCAAGCCGGGCCACGGCGGCGTGCTGCCCGGCCCCAAGGTCACCGCCGAAATTGCTGCCGCACGCGGCGTGCCCGAGGGTGTGGACTGCGTCTCACCGGCCTCGCACAGCGCTTTTTCCACGCCGGTGGAGATGATGCATTTCATCGACAAGCTGCGCACCCTCTCGGGCGGCAAGCCGACCGGCTTCAAGCTCTGCATAGGCCACCCCTGGGAATGGTTTGCCATGGTCAAGGCCATGCTGGCCACCGGCATCACGCCGGACTTCATCGTCGTCGATGGCGCCGAAGGTGGCACCGGTGCCGCTCCCGTGGAGTTCACCGACCACGTGGGCTCGCCCCTGCAGGAAGGCTTGCTGCTGGTGCACAACACGTTGCGCGGTGTGGGCCTGCGCGACCAGGTGAAGGTGGGCGCCGCCGGCAAGGTCACCAGCGCCTTTGACATTGCCCGCCTGATGGCCCTGGGCGCGGACTGGTGCAACAGCGCGCGCGGCTTCATGTTTGCCCTGGGCTGCTTGCAGGCCCAGACCTGCCACACCGGGCGCTGCCCCACCGGCGTGGCCACGCAGGACCCGCAGCGCCAGCAGTCGCTGGTGGTGGAGGACAAGGCCACGCGCGTCTTCAATTTCCACCAGCAGACCCTGCACGCGCTGCAGGAGCTGGTGCAGGCCGCCGGCATAGAGCACCCCAACCAGATCACCGCCCACCACATCGTGCGCCGCTCCACCGACCAGAAGGTGCGCTCGCTGGCGCAGTTGATCCTCACGCAACTGCCGGACCGCGCCCTGCTGGCAAGTGATTTACAGGCGCTGCCACAGATTTACCGCATGAGCTGGCCGCGCGCTGCCGCCGAGAGCTTTTTGTTGCAGGGGGAAGAGGTGTTGGCACTGGCGGCGTGAGGCGGGCTTGCCCTATGGCAACGCTGCCTTCATGCGCATGCAGATCGGCAACTCCAATTTGTGGCATGCTTGAAATGCCCCAACGATAGGAGAACCCATGACTACGCAGGCACATGATCTCGCAGCCGAAGTGCTGGACCTGCCCGTCGAAGAACGTGCCCGCTTGCTGGAGTTGCTGATCGCCAGCTTTGAGCCAAAATCGGATGCCCAAAAAGCCTGGTTTGATTTAGCCCAGCAGCGCCGTGCCGACGTGCAAACCGGAAAAGTAGCCATGGTCAATGGAGCAGAAGCCCTGGCGCGTGTACGAGCCCGACTGGGGTGAACTACTGGATTCACCCGGACGTCGAGAGTGAACTCGGTGACGCCGCGGTTTTTTACGCAGAGCAGGCCAGCGTTTTGGTAGCAGCGGCCTTTCTGGCCGAGTTTGAGCACGTCACAGAATTGCTGGTGGAAAACCAGCAACGCGGCCCTCACGGTGACCACGGTTTGCGGGTGTACCACTTCGACCGCTTTCCCTACACGCTTATCTACGAGGAAGACGCGTTGAGAGGGCCCCAGATTTTTGCCGTAGCCCACCAGAGACGTGCGCCGGGATATTGGCGTTCACGGGTGGGTTGATCATCCGACGAATCAATCGTTTGCGAACACCGTGCCGGTCTGCACGCCAAAGGCGCGCAGCCGCTTGGCCAGGGCCAGCACCGCGTGGTCTTTGCTCAGCAGCACGGCCTGGTGGGCAGCGGCCAGGTCGATGAACTTCTGGTCGTCGGCGTCCTTGCAGGTGAGTTGCACTTTGGGTGCTACCGCCACTATCTGCACCAGGGCATCGAAGCGGGAGAGCACTTGCTCAGCTGAGAGTTCGTAGTAGGCCAGACGCGGCACGATGTGGGTATAGGCCAGCACCCGCTCCAGCTCGTCGCGCATGGGCTGGCTGGCGATCCAGCGCAGGGCGCCGGTCTGCAAGGCCTGCAGCAATGCCGGCGTGGCCGGATCGTTGAAGACAAACAGGTCCAGCACGATGTTGGTGTCAAGGACGATGGTGCGTACCACGGTCTCGGTCTGCATCAGGCGGCTGGTTTGGGCGGTGGATTGGCAGCCACATCGGCGGCGCCCTTGGCCATGCGCCCGGCCACCATGTCAAACTTGAACAGGCGGCATTCCAGCGGGCCGTTCCACATCGGCACGCGGCGCGATTCTTTTAAACGCATCTTGCCGGGCAGCTTCAAATCGGGCGTGAGCATCCAGGCCTGCCAGCCGGAGAAATTCTTTTTCCAGTGGCTGGCCAGCTGGGTGAAGAACTCGCCGCCGTCCTGCGTCTCGGCCAGCTCACGGGCGCCGTAGCGGGCCTGCACCCCCTCGCCAGCCACACCGCCTATGCCGATGCGCTCGCCATAGGGTGGGTTGAG
>CANCCF010000301.1 GCA_947374485.1 Comamonadaceae bacterium
AGAAGCCTCCAACCAGTGGAACTACTTCCAGTCCAAAAGCACCAAACAATCGCTGGCCGAAGTGTCGCGTGACCTGACCCTGCGCGAAGATGAAAAGGGCAAGTACCAAGCCAAGATTGACCGCTACGAAACTGAAAAAGGCCAGATCAAGCAGGGGGCCGAAAAGCTCGAGCTGGAGGCCACCGAGTGGGACCACCAGAGCGACGAGCAAATGCACCAGCACCACCGCTGGGCCCAGGCCACCACCGTGCTGCAGGTGGCCATTGCCCTGGCCGCCATTGCCCTGCTGACCAAAAAGAAATGGCTCGAATACGCCATGTTTGGCGTGGGCGGCGTGGGCGTGGTGGTGGGCGTGCTGGCTGCGCTGCACATTTAAGTCCCTTCCCTGCGGGGCCATAAAAAGGCAGTCCATCCTGGCTGCGGCATGCGATTTTCGACATTTTGCGGGCACGCATGCCGGTAGCATGTTCCAGTCAGGGTACAAGGGCGAGGCGCCGGGCGGTGCCCTGGTGCGTCCATCCAGGGTGGTCGCCCATCCATTCACATAAATCAGAGGTCACAACGTCTATGTAAGAAACACCCACAGTTGGGCACAGGAGCCGCAGATGGCAAAAAACAATACGCTTGCAATGAAAAGCGATGGTCAGGGCAGCAGGGCGTTGCGCATGCGAGGCGGCGCATGATTCCGGTCTACCAACCCCACCTTTTCGGGCGTGAAAGAGAGTACGTCAACCACTGCCTGGACACCACGTGGATCTCCTCCAAAGGGGAATACATAGCCCGCTTTGAGCGCAGCTTTGCCGACTACATTGGCGCACAGCACGCCACCACGGTTTCCAATGGCACGGTGGCCATTCACCTGGCCTTGCAGGCCCTGGGCGTGGGCGCAGGTGATGAAGTCATCGTGCCGAGCCTGACCTATATTGCATCGGTCAACCCCATCATCCAGCTGGGTGCCACCCCGGTCTTTGTCGACTCCCTGGAAGGCACCTGGCAGATGGACCCTGCCGATGTGCAGCGCAAGATCACTGCCAGAACCAGGGCGGTAATGGCAGTCCACCTGTACGGCCTGCCCTGTGACATGGACGCGCTGGTGGCCCTTTGCCAGGCGCACGCCCTGCTGCTGATTGAAGACTGCGCCGAAGCCTTCGGCTCACGCTACAAGGGCCAGCATGTGGGCACTTTCGGCGACATTGCCACCTACAGCTTCTTTGGCAACAAGACCATCACCACCGGCGAGGGCGGCATGGTGGTGAGCAACCGGGCGCAGGTGATGGAACGTGCCTACCACCTGAAAACCCAGGGCGTGTCGCCCACCCGGGAGTACTGGCACGATGTGGTGGCCTACAACTACCGCATGACCAATGTCTGCGCGGCAATTGGCCTGGCCCAGTTGGAGCAGGCCGATGCCATCCTGGCCAAGAAGCGCCGCGTTGCAGCCTGGTACCAGGAAGGTCTCTGCGGCCTGCCCCTGTGCGTTCACAGCGAGGTGCCCGGCACCGTGCATTCCTTCTGGATGTGCTCGATTGCCGTGGATGACGCCGCCCTGCGCCAGCCCCTGCGCGACCACCTCCGTGCGGCGGGCATTGAAACCCGGCCCCTGTTCTACCCCTCGCACACCTTGCCGCACTGTGCCACCCGGCAGACCCTTCCGGTAGCCGAGTCGCTGTCCGCGCGCGGGCTCAACCTGCCGAGCTACCCCGGCCTGGAGCGCAGGCAAGTCGAATGCGTGGGCGCCGCCATCCGCGGGTTTTTTGAAAGTGGCGCCATGGCGGTGGCATGACGGGTCCCCGCAATGGCTCCCGGCATGGCAATTGGAATGGCTATTGGAATGGCATCTGGCAGGCCCGCTATTTCTGGGTCCACCTCGCCTTGGCCGACCTGCGTTCGCGCTGGCGCCGCTCGTTCTTCGGCGTGCTGTGGTCCGTCATTCAGCCCCTGGGTATGACGCTGCTGCTGGCCCTGGTTTTCAGTCGGCTGTTCCATTCGGAAATCTACACTTACGCGCCCTACCTCCTGTCCGGAATCATCGTCTGGGAGTGCGTTACCGCCTGCGTCACCGGCGGGGCCCTGGCCTTTGTGCAGGCCGATGCCTACATCAAGCAGTGCAGGCACCCGCTGGCCATCTACACCCTGCGCACCGTGTTGACCAGTGTGATGGTGCTGGGGCTTGCCAGCCTGGCCCTGTTTGGCTGGTCCGCCGTGGTGTTGCCGCAGCACATAGGCTGGCACTGGCTGGCGGCACTGGCCATTTTTCCGACCCTGGCACTCGTCCTCTGGCCGCTGGCAACGCTGCTGGCCTACACAGGCGCGCGATTTCGCGATGTGCCGCATGCCACCGGCCTGGTGATGCAGGCGCTGTGGTTTGTCTCACCCGTGTACTTTGAAACCAACATGTTCCGCCAGGGCGGGCTGGACGCGCTGGTGGACTACAACCCGGTGTACCACCTGCTGCAACTCGTGCGCGCACCCTTGCTCGATGGCCAGTGGCCCACCGCGGCCAACTTCGCTTTCCCCTTGCTTGCAGCGGCCGTGTTTGCGCTGGTGGCGTGGCTGATCGGGCGCACGGCCGAACGCCGGGTCATTTTCTATTTATGAGCACGCCTTTCATCCGGCTGCGCCATGTCAACCTGCACTATGCGGCGGTGGCCTTCAAGGAGCGCTCCCTCAAGGCCCTGCTGGCAGGCCTGCTGCGCCAGGCCCCTGCGCACGCAGACGTGCAGGACGTGCACGCGCTCAAGGACATTTCGCTCGACATTGTGGGCGGTGAGCGCGTGGGCCTGCTGGGCCACAACGGCGCGGGCAAAAGCACCTTTCTCAAAACCGTGGCGGGCCTGTATCCGGTCTCTGGCGGCAGTGTGCAGGTGCAGGGCGAGGTGCGCTCGCTGTTTGACCTCAGCCTGGGCTTCGAGCCCGACGCCACGGGCCGCGAAAATATTCTCTACCGCGGCTTGTTGCTGGGCCTGACGCCCGCCTTCATGCGCGGCAAGGAAGCAGAAATTGTCGATTTCGCCGGGCTGGGCAGCTTTATCGACTACCCCATCAAGACCTATTCGGCGGGCATGCAGGTACGCCTGGCCTTTGCCATCTCTACGGCGGTGGGCGGCGATGTGCTGCTGCTCGATGAAGTGATCGGCGCGGGCGACGCCCAGTTCATGGCGCGCGCCAAGCAGCGCATTGAAGACCTGGTGGCACAGGCAGACCTTCTGGTGCTGGCCTCGCACGACTTTGGCGCCCTGCAAAACCTGTGTACGCGCGGGCTGGTGTTCCACCACGGGGCCATCATTTTCGACGGCCCGGTTGCAGATGCCATTCAGGCCTACAAAGCGGAAAACCACTTGCCATGACGGCGAACCCACCCCTACGCGTCATGTGGCTGCTCAACCATACGTCGGCCCGAAAATTTGAAGTGGCGATGCTCAAGCGCATGGGCGTGACGCAGATATTTTTGCCAAAGATTTTTCCCGCCGACCCGTCTTTTCGCAGCGCCAGTGTGGATTATTCGGAAGACTGCAACCTGGATATCGCGGCAGCCGATCTCCAGGTGCTCAACGCCGCAGATTGGTACCGAGGTGCGAGCCCGCAAGCATGGTCGATTGCCAACCAACACTTTGATCTCGCTTTCATCATCTTGCACTACCCCGAGGTCTTTGAGAAAGCGGCACAGCACTTCAGCGGTGCCGTGCTGTGGCGGGCGTACGGCCTTGTTCAATCTGCTTCGTACGGCCATTTGGCGAAGCTGTTCCAGCAAATTCAGAACCTGCAAAGAATTCGCCAACGGTTTTACTTTGCTGAGGCCTATGCGAACCTTGGGGATGCGGAGCCGGAGCTTCTGAAATCGCGACGCCTGTATTTGCCGCTCGGCCTGGAGGATCCATTCGTGCGTGGCAACTGGAATGGGGATGCAAAGCACGTTTACTTTGTTTGCCCGGACATTGGATTCAACCCCTACTATCAAAAAATTTACCGTGCCTTTGTCAAGGATTTTTCGGGCATCCACTACGTGATTGCAGGCGCACAGCCGATCCAAGTGCATGACCCCAAGGTGCTGGGCTTTGTGAGCGGTGCGCAACA
Source organism: Comamonadaceae bacterium (assembly GCA_947374485.1). Lineage (GTDB taxonomy): Bacteria > Pseudomonadota > Gammaproteobacteria > Burkholderiales > Burkholderiaceae_C > Allorhodoferax. Next base: position 4,075 of record CANCCF010000301.1, read on the forward strand.
CGCCCTGAACATGGCGCAAAGCCGCGTCATGTTCTACCACTCCCGG
>CANCCF010000302.1 GCA_947374485.1 Comamonadaceae bacterium
CTTGCGCTCGGACTTGGCCTTGAGCTTCTCTTCTTTTTTCTTCTTTTTGGCCAGTTCTTTCTGACGCTTTTCGTAACCGTAGTTGGGAGTTGCCAAGATATGCTTTCGTTAATTCATGGGACTGTAACATCCTGCGGCCACTGCACCGCGCCCCGGTAGGCGTACCAAGTGCCATGGCCCAACAGGGGCCCGCTCAGCAGCAGGCCCACGCCCCAAGGCAGGGCAAGCGACGCAGCAACCAACCCAGCGATCAGTGCGCCCCACAGGAGCATCACAGCGGTGTTGTGGAACATGACCTCCAGGCTCGTGATGGCCGCCGAGATGGCGTCGGTGTCGCGGTCCAGAATCATGGGTATGGACACGGCCGAGAGCGAGAACACCAGCATGGCGAAGCCGCCACCCACCACGCTGTAGGCGGCTACGAACTCCCAGTTTTCCGGATTGAAGATGGCCTGCATCACACCCGTGGTGGACGGCATGCCGGTGTTGAAGAACACCGCAAACACCACCAACGAGGCGCGGCCCCACAACAGCTCCAGCACAATGAGCACCAGCACCAGCATGCCCATGCTTTTGATATGGCTGTCCCAGCAGGTGATGGAGGAGGACAGGTCGGGCACCAGCCCGGCCTCGCGCCTGCGGCTCACCTCATACAAACCCATGGCCAGAAAGGGGCCGACCAGCAGGCAACCCGAGGCAATGGTCATGGTGTATTCGGGGCTGGAGCGGAACACCGCGCCCAGGATCACCGCCATAAGCCAGAAGGTCACACCATAAAACCCGCTGATGCCGGGATGGGCGCGCATGTCGGCCCAACCGGCACGCAGCCACTGGAATGGCGCGCAGAAGCCCAGCACCTGGATGGTCTTGGCCGGCGCGTCGGATGGCGGCGGAATATAGGGCGGAGGGGCTTCGTAATGGGGCAGTGAAGACATGCCCTCAGACTACCCCGGGAGAGGTTTTCTGGCTACTCAGGTAAACCAGCATGCAAGACCGTGCGGGTCTGCGCCTTAGCGCAAGACGCGCAGGGCTTGCTGTATGTCTTCCTGCAAATCCTGCACGGCTTCCAGACCCACGGAGAAGCGCACCAGCGTGCCTTTTTCCAGATAGGTCGGCCAGCTGGAGCGGATATGCGCCAGTTCATAGGGCACCACCAGGCTCATCGGCCCACCCCAGCTGTAGCCCAGCTTGAAGAGCTTCAAGGCATCGCAAAAGGCATCGGTCTGGTCGCGCCTGAAGCGCTCGTCCAGTATCACGCTGAACAGGCCTGCCGCACCACCAAAGGTGTGCACGCACAGGGCCTTCCAATGCGCGTGGCCGGGTGAGCCGGGCAAGGCGGGGTGCAGCACCTGCACAAATTCGGCCTGGCTGTCAGCCCACAGTGCCAGCGTGCGCGTGGCTTCGTCATGGGCGCGGTAGCGCAGTGCCATGCTGGGCAGGCCACGCAAAATAGCTTCGACGTCATTCATGCCCACGCACAGCCCCAGACGCATGTGCGTGTGCTTCAGGCGCATGTGCAAGGCAGGGTCACGGGTGATGACGCTGCCCATGAGCACATCACCACCGCCGCTGGGGTATTTGGTCAGGGCATGGGCTGTGATGTCCACGCCCAGCGCAGGCGATTCATCAGGCACCAAATCAAAAGGCTTGAAGGCCAGGCCCGCACCCCAGGTGTTGTCCAGGGCGGTCAGCACCTTGCGCTGCTTGCAGACGTGCAGCAGTTGCAACAGGTCCGGGAACTCCAGCGTGCAGGAACCGGCCGCCTCCAGCCAGACTAGTTTCGTGCGGCTCGATATTTGCGCCTCCAGGTCCTGCGGCTCCATGGGATCGTAGTACTGGTGGGTGATGCCCCAGTGCACCAGTTCGCCTTCCACCAGGCTCTTGTTAGGCCCATACACATTGTCGGGCAGCAGCACCTCGTCGCCCGACTTCAGCAGCGACAACGCCACCAGAGCCAGAGCCGCCAGGCCGCTGGGCACCAACAGGCACTGCAGGCCGCCTTCAAGTGTGCACAGGCGCTCTTCCAGCTGATAAGAAGTGGGCGTGCCGTGCAGGCCATAGGTGTAGGCCGACTTGTCTTTCCATTCGCGGCTGCGCATGGCGGCCACGTTGGGAAAAAAGACCGTAGAGGCCTTGAACACGCCCGGTTGCGGCGCCTCAAACCCGGTCGGCGGGACGTAGCTGTGGTGGATGAGATCGGTGACGGGGTGGGTCATTTTTTACCTGCCTAGACGCTCCACTTTTCGATCAGTTGCTGCGGGCGCAGCGCGTCATAGCTCTCGAAAGGCTGGTGGATCCAGGGGTTGGTGGGCAGGAACTCCACTTGGTAATCGGGCGTGAACTTGGACAGGGCCTTGGTCCAGATCACCGCGCTGCGCAGCTCGGTGATGGGCTTGTAGTTGTTTTTCAACTGGTGGATGACGGCGTTCAAGGTCACACCGGAGTCGGCCAGATCGTCCACCAGCAGCACGCGCCCGGCGATCTCGCCCTTGGGGGTGGTGATGTAGTGGGCAATGTCCAGGTTCTCCTGGGTCTGACCGGCGTTGGAGCGGTAGGAACTGGTGGACATGATGGCCAGCGGCTTGTCAAAAACGCGCGAGAGGATGTCGCCGGGGCGCATGCCACCGCGCGCCAGGCACAGGATGGTGTCGAACTCCCACCCCGACTGGAAGATCTTGATCGCCAGTTTTTCAATCAGGTTGTGGTATTCGTCGTAGCTCACATAAAGGTGCTTGCCGTCTTCAGTCAACATGGGTGTGCTCCTGTGTATTTTCTAAACGTCTGCGGCTCAGTCGGCCAGATAGGGGTGGCGCATCATGATGGTGTGGTCGCGGTCCGGGCTGGTGGACACCATGTGGATGGGCACGCCGGTGACTTGCTCGATGCGCTGCAGGTACAGGCGCGCGGCCACCGGCAGCTTGTCGTATTGCGTCACGCCCACCGTGCTGTCGCTCCAGCCGTCCATCACTTCGTAAATCGGCTTGCAGCGTTCGATGTCGTCGGCGCCCATGGGCAGGATGTCGATCGTCTGGCCGTCCATCTCGTAGCCGGTGCACAGCATCAGCTCTTTCAGGCCATCAAGCACATCGAGCTTGGTGATGCACAGGCCCGACAAACCATTAACCTGGGCCGAGCGTTTCAGCAGGGCTGCATCGAACCAGCCGCAGCGGCGCGAGCGGCCGGTGGTCACGCCCTTCTCTGCCCCCACGGTGCTCATGTGGTAGCCGGGTGTGCCTTCCTTTTCCCAGTCCAGTTCGGTGGGGAACGGGCCGCCACCCACGCGGGTGCAATAGGCTTTGGTGATGCCCAGCACATAGTGCAGCATGCCCGGGCCCACGCCGGAACCGGCCGCGGCATTGCCCGCCACGCAGTTGCTCGACGTCACATACGGGTAGGTGCCATGGTCCACGTCCAGCAGCGTGCCCTGGGCGCCTTCAAACAGCAGGTTGGCGCCGTGCAGATTGGCTTCATTCAACTCGCGCGAAACGTCGGCAATCATGGGTTTCAACAGTTCGGCGTGCCGCATGGCCTCTGCAAACACCGGCTCGAACAGCACGCGGCCGTTGGCCATGAAGGGTGCGAGCTGCGGGCCAAAATCAAAGGCCTCGGAGCCGAGATAGGTGGCCAGCACGTGGTTGTGCAGGTCCAGCAGTTCGCGCAGCTTGGTGGCGAAGCGCTCGGGGTGTTTCAGGTCTTGCACACGCAGGGCACGCCGGGCAATCTTGTCTTCGTAGGCCGGGCCAATGCCGCGCCCGGTGGTGCCGATCTTGGCGCTGCCGCCCTTCTCGCGCGCCACTTCGCGGGCCAGGTCCAGCGCCACGTGGAAGGCCAGGATCAATGGGCAGGCTTCGCTGACGCGCAGGCGGTCGCGCACATGGACGCCGGCTTTTTCAAGGCCTTCGATTTCTTCAAACAGCTTGGCCGCCGACAGCACCACACCGTTGCCGATGTAGCACTTCACGCCAGGACGCATGATGCCGCTGGGGATCAGGTGCAAGGCGGTCTTGACGCCGTTGATCACCAGGGTGTGCCCGGCGTTGTGACCGCCTTGGAAACGGACCACGCCTTGCGCGCTTTCGGTCAGCCAGTCCACCAATTTGCCTTTGCCC
>CANCCF010000303.1 GCA_947374485.1 Comamonadaceae bacterium
CGGCCACTTCGAGCACTTCTGCCACACCGACCAGCACGATCAGCTGAAGGCTTTGGCGGATTACGTCATCGACCGTTTTTATCCGGCGTGCCGAACCAGTGCGCAATGGAATGGCAACCCCTATGTGGCCCTGCTGGCCACAGTGACCGAACGCACCGCACAGATGGTGGCGCACTGGCAGGCGGTGGGCTTTTGCCATGGCGTGATGAACACCGACAACATGAGCATCCTGGGCCTGACCATTGACTACGGCCCCTTCCAGTTTCTGGATGGCTTTGTGCCCGGCCATATCTGCAACCACTCCGACCACCAGGGCCGCTATGCCTTCAACAAGCAGCCCAACGTGGCCTACTGGAACCTGTATTGCCTGGGTCAGGCCCTGCTGCCATTGATTGAAGAGCAGGAGCAGGCGATTGCCGCGCTGGAGACTTTCAAGACGCACTTCCCGCAGGCACTGGGCCAGCGCTTTGGCGCCAAGTTGGGGCTGGCCGCAGGGCAGCTTGCACCGCAGCCGCTGGTGGACGAACTGCTGCAGCGCCTGGCGTCTGAAGCGGTGGACTTCACCATTTTCTGGCGCCGCCTGAGCCACTGGACGCGCGAGCAAGACGCTGCAGACGCCTCGGTGCGCGACCTGTTTCTGGACCGCGCGGGCTTTGACGTCTGGCTTGCCGCCTTCTCCGCCCTGCACGCGTCCGCAGACCGCGCACAGGCCTCCAGGCGCATGCTGGCAGCCAACCCCAAGTACGTGCTGCGCAACCACCTGGGCGAACTGGCCATTCGCGCGGCACGGCAAAAAGACTTTACGCTGGTGGCCGACCTGTTGGCCGTGCTGCAGGCGCCGTTTGATGAACACCCCCAGCACGAGGCCTGGGCCGCTTTCGCTCCCGACTGGGCGGCTGGCATAGCGATCAGCTGCAGTTCCTGACCCTTTTTTTTGGAGACATACATGACCTACAAGATTGAAAAGACCGACGCCGAGTGGAAGGCCCTGCTCAAGGCCAAGGACGCCGAAGCGCTGGCCTTTGATGTCACCCGCCACGAAGCCACCGAGCGCGCCCACTCCGGTCGCCTGGCGGACAACAAGGCCAGCGGCGTGTACACCTGCATCTGCTGCGACAAGCCGCTTTTTTCTTCTTCCACCAAGTACGAATCTGGCACCGGCTGGCCCAGCTACTTCCAGCCCCTGGCGCCGGATGCCGTGGGTACCAAGGTGGACGGCCTCTTGTGGATGAAACGCACCGAGGTGCACTGCGCCGACTGCGGCGCCCACCTGGGCCATGTGTTCGAGGACGGCCCTGCCCCCACCGGGCTGCGCTACTGCATGAATTCGGCCTCGCTACACTTCGTGCCTGAATGAAAACCTTAATCGACTTCCTGCCCTTCGTCCTGTTCTTTGGCGCCTTCAAGCTTTACGACATTTACGTAGGCACTGCGGTGCTGATGGCGGCCACCACGCTGCAGATGCTGGTGGTCTACCGCATGGAGGGCCGCCTGCAGGCCATCCAGAAGATCACCTTGCTTCTCGTGCTGGTGTTTGGCGCGCTCACGCTGGCGCTGCATGACGAGCGCTTCATCAAATGGAAGCCCACGGTGCTGTACGCCGCCATGTCGATCGCGCTGGCCGTGGCTCTGTGGGTGATGCACAAGAACGTGCTCAAACTCATGCTGGGCAGCCAACTGGAGCTACCCGAGGGCGTATGGCACCGGCTGAACCTGGCCTGGATGGTCTACACCGCCGCCATGTCGGCCCTCAACGCCTATGTGGTGCTGAACTACAGCACCGAGGCCTGGGTCAGCTTCAAGGTCTGGGGCTATGTGTTTCCGCTGACCTTTTTGATTGCCCAGGGTTTTTATATCGCGCCCCACCTCAAGGCGGATGAATCAGCTCCCGAAGACGGAGCCTCGCAATGAGCCCCGCCCTGCCACCAACTGCCGCCCTGTTGGACGCGTGCCTGCGCCAGACACTCACGCCAACCCTATTGGAAGTGCTGGACGAAAGCGCCCAGCACGCAGGCCATGCAGGCGCCGGTGACAGCGGGTTTGGCACCCATTTCAGGGTGCGCATTGCTTCACCCTTTTTTACCGGCAAGAGCCGAGTGGCGCGCCATCGCCTTGTGTATGATGCGCTGCAAGAATTCATGGCCGCGGGAGTCCACGCTTTGGCCATTGAAACCCTCGATTGATCCACCAGGAAACCCCAGAAATGAAAAAGCAAATCTTGTCGGCATTGGCCATTGCGGCCTGCATGGGCGCGGTGTCACCCGCGGTGTTGGCCCAGAACGTGGCCATCGTCAACGGCGTGGCTGTTCCCAAAGAGCGCGTGGAGGCTTTGGCCCAGCAAGTGGCCCGTTCCGGCCGCCAGGTCACCCCCGAAATGCAGGGCCAGCTGCGTGACGAAGTCATCGCCCGCGAAATTTTTGCCCAGGAAGCCCACAACCGCGGCCTGGACGCCACTGACGATTTCAAGAACCAGATCGAGCTGACCAAGCAGTCCATCCTGATCCGCGAACTGTTTGCCGACTACCAGAAGTCCAACCCGGTGACGGACGCAGAAGTGAAGGCCGAGTACGACAAGTTTGCCGCCTCCAATGCGGGCAAGGAATACAAGGCGCGCCACATCCTGGTGGAAAAAGAGTCGGAGGCCACCGACATCATCGCCAAGCTCAAAAAGGGCGCCAAGTTTGAAGACCTGGCCAAGAAGATGTCCAAGGATCCGGGCTCCGGCGCCAAGGGCGGTGATCTGGACTGGGCCAACCCCGGCAACTACGTGAAAGAATTCTCGGAGGCGCTGGTGGGCCTGCAAAAGGGCAAGACCACCGAGACCCCGGTGAAGAGCCAGTTTGGCTACCACGTGATCCGCCTGGACGACGTGCGCGATGCCCAACTGCCCAAGTTTGACGATGTGAAGCCGCAAATCTCGCAGCAACTGCTGCAGCAGAAGATGGCCAAGTACCAGGAAGAGCTGCGCGCCAAGGCCAAAGTGGAGTAAAAACTTCGCTGGTGCCTGAACAAGGCATCCAAAGAAAACGCGGCCCTGGCCGCGTTTTTTTATGTTTTGAGTTGCTGCTCTACCGCCTCCCGTGCCTCGTCGAACCCCGCAAAAAAGCGTGTGGGCTGCGGCATGGCCCGGGGCATGTGGGCGGGCGGCGCCCACAAGCGGCCGTTGAGCCAACTGGCGGTGCAGCCGCCTATGTCCTTGGCCTTGAGGCTGCAGACCGGCATGCCATTTTGCGATGCGGTCCACAGGGTGGGCGTTTCAGTCCAGCTGACTTGGGCCATGGGCCAATCCCCCGAAGTTGTTGTGGTGTGGGCGGATTCTAGGGTCCGCCCGCAGTCACAGGCAACCCTTATCCAACCCAGCGTCGCGCGTTGTGCCAGAGCTGCATCCAGGGGCTGTGGCTATCGGTGCCCAGGTCCGTCCAACTCATCTGGATAGACCGGAACACGCGCTCGGGGTGCGGCATCATGGCGGTGAAGCGGCCGTCTGCCGTGGTCACGGCCGTCAGGCCGCCGGGGCTGCCATTCGGGTTGAAGGGGTAGGCCTCGGTGGCTGCACCCGTGTTGTCCACAAAGCGCATGGCAGCAATGGCCTTGTCTGCATTGCCGCGGTATTTGAAGTTGGCATAGCCCTCGCCGTGCGCCACTGCAATCGGCAGTCGCGTACCGGCGAGACCCTGCAGAAACAGGCTGGGCGACTTCAGCACTTCCACCAGGGACAGGCGGGCTTCAAAACGCTCGCTCTGGTTGGTGGTGAAGCGTGGCCAGTCTTCTGCACCGGGGATGATGTCGGCCAGCTCGGCATTTTTTTGGCAGCCGTTGCACACGCCCAGGCCAAAGGTGTCAGCCCGGCCAAAGAAGGCCTGGAACTGTTCGCTTAGACGCGGGTTGAAGGTGATGGAACGCGCCCAGCCAATGCCCGCACCCAGGGTGTCGCCATAGCTGAAGCCGCCACAGGCCACCACGCCCTGGAAGTCGGCTAGCTTCGCGCGGCCACTCTGCAGGTCGGTCATGTGTACGTCAAAGGCATCGAAGCCGGCTTCGGTAAAAGCGTAGGCCATTTCCACATGGGAATTGACGCCCTGCTCGCGCAGCACCGCCACCTTGG
>CANCCF010000304.1 GCA_947374485.1 Comamonadaceae bacterium
CGTGGCGCTGCAGGATGGCGTCCAGCCCATGGCCCTTGTGCTGCGGGTACAGCTTGCGCGACAGGCGCACGGTGCACAGGGTCTTGACCTTGAGCGGCAACTCCATGCGCGCCAGCTCGTTTTGCACAAAGCCGTGGTCAAAGCGCACGTTGTGGGCCACAAAAACGGCTCCGTCCAGCAGTGCAAGCAGGGTGTGGGCCACCTCGTCAAAGGTCGGGGCGTCGGCCACCATGGCGTCTGTGATGCCGGTGAGGGACTGGATGAAGGGCGGTATGCGCACACCGGGGTTGACCAGTGTGCTCCAGCGCGCAGTCTCCACGCCGTTTTCCATGCGCACTGCGGCAATTTCGGTGATGCGGTCATGCGCCGCATTGCCACCCGTCGTCTCCAGATCCAGCATCACGTAACAGGGCAGCATGGGCAGCGCCTAGACGTCGATGTGGTGCATGCCAAACTGGCCTGCGCGGCGGTCGGCAAAAAAGCGCTCCAGCGTTACGCGCGTGGTTTGGAACGCAATTTCTTCCCAGGGAATGTCGCCCTCGGCAAACAGCCTCGCCTCAATCGTCTCGGTGCCAGGATCGAACTGGTCACTCGTCAGCTTCGCCCGGTAGAACAGATGCACTTGGCCGACCCGCGCCACATTCACCAGACTGAACAGGCCCTGCATCTCAAACTGGGCACCGGCTTCTTCCACCGTTTCGCGCGCCGCACCTTCGGTGGTGGTTTCATGCAGTTCCATGAAGCCCGCAGGCAGGGTCCACAGGCCAAAGCGCGGCTCGATGTTGCGCTTGCACAGCAGCACCTTGTCCGCCCAACAGGGCACGGTGCCCACCACGGTGAGCGGGTTCTCATAGTGGATGGTGGCACAGGCCGGGCAGACCGCGCGCATCTTGGTATCGCCATCGTCGGGGATGCGGTAGACCACGGCCGTGCCGCATTGTCTGCAGTGTTTGATGGGGGGTCTTTGCATCAGGGGCTCAATTAGGGAGTGGCTGTCGGTCTCAGATGATCTGCACACGCAAAGGCTGCAGGCCGGTGATGCGCCCGTGCAGCATGTCACCGGCCACCACGGCTGCCACACCCGCGGGTGTGCCGGTGAAGACCAGATCGCCCGCCCGCAGGGTCCAGGCGGCAGAAAGCTGCTCGATGGTCTCGGCCAGATTCCAGATCAGCTGGGACGTGTGGCTGTACTGGCGCGATTGACCATTCACGTCCAGAGCAATCTCTGCGGTTTCAATGCCCGTGACCTGATCGGCCCGGGTGATGGCGCCCAGCGGCGCCGAGTGGTCAAAGCCCTTGCCAATGCTCCAGGGGCGGCCCTGCTTCTTCATCTCGTTTTGCAGGTCGCGCCGCGTCATGTCCAGGCCCACCGCATAGCCGTAGATGTGCCGGTGCGCGTCGGCTGCGGCAATGTTGTTGCCACCCAGCCCAATGGCCACCACCAACTCGATCTCATGGTGCAGGTTGTGCGTGAGCGTGGGGTAAGGCATGTGTGCCACGCCGTCCGGCCCGGCCAGCAGCACCGCGTCGGCGGGCTTCATGAAGAAGAAGGGCGCCTCGCGGCCACTGCCCCCCATTTCCACGGCGTGCTCGGCGTAATTGCGGCCCACACAGTAGATGCGGTGTACGGGAAAGTGCTGCGCGCTGCCGTACACGGGCACGGCCACGGGCGCTGGGGGTGTCAGAACATAGGGCATGGGCTTGTTGGGAGTTCGAGGAAACCGCACTCAGGCCGACTTGACCACCAGCTCAAAGTGCTCGACCACGGGGGGTGCTGCAAAGAAGGGGCCGACAATGCCGCGCCACACGGTGAATGCTTCGGACTGGCGGAAGTCCACCGTGTGGTTTTCCAGCGTGTCCCAAAAAATCTGCAGCACGTAGCGCTCGGGGCTTTCCATGCCCTTGTTGACCTTGAAGCCCTGGCAGCCCTTGCTGTGCGCTATCACGTCGCGCAGGCCGCGCGCAATGGCTTCGTCAAAAGCGGCGTTTTGACCGGGGTGGATGCGAATATCAGCCAGTTCGAGAATCATGGGGTCTCCGAGAGGGTTGGGGGGTCGGTGGGAGATTATGCTGTGGCCATGTACCTTCCCGAATCCGACTACCTGGTACCCGACTGGCCCGTCCCCCCCACCGTGCGCGCCCTGTGCTCCACACGCCGGGGAGGCCTCTCCAGCGGCCCCTATGCCGGGTTGAACCTGGGCCTGCATGTGGGCGATAACGCGCAAACGGTACACGCCAACCGGGCCCGCCTGCAGGCCGCCATGGGTCTGCCTGCCGTGTTTATTGACCAGGTGCACGGCACGACGATGGCAGATATAGCCGCCGATTCGCGACATGCCCTGCAGGCGGACGGCGCCTGGACCCGGCAAGCTGGTGTTGCCTGCACGGTGATGGTGGCCGACTGTCTGCCCGTGCTGCTGTGTGAACCGTCCGGCCAATGGGTGGCCGCGGCCCACGCGGGCTGGCGCGGGCTGCTGGGCAGCCAGGGGCAGGGCATTCTTGAGGCTGCAGTGGCAACTTTTGGCGTCAGCCAGGCCCACCCGCTGATGGCGTGGCTGGGGCCTTGCATTGGACCGCAGGCCTTTGAAGTGGGAGATGAAGTGCGGGCCGCGTTTGTCGAGACCGCTGACCAGGCGGCAGCCTGTTTTACCGCAAGCGTCCACGGCAAATGGCTGGCCGATTTGCCGGGTCTGGCGCGCCAACGCCTCAGGGCCCTGGGCATTACCCGCATCTACGGAAATGATGGCGGTCAAGACTGGTGCACCGTGTCCAACCCGTTACGGTTCTTTTCGCACCGGCGCGATGGCGTCAGCGGGCGCATGGCGGCTGCCATCTGGCGGGTCGGCTAGCGCGGGCAGGGCAGCAGCCCGTTGCAATTCCCAGGCGGCCCGCTCCTCAGCCTCTTTGGCCCGTATCAGGCGTTTGCGTCCGGGCGTGCCAATGATGTAGAGCACCAGACCCACGGGCAACAGCCCGTACAACCCAAAGGTCACCAGCGCACCCAACACCGTGCCATTGCTGTTGGTGGCCTCTGCCACGCTCATCATCAGGGCCACGTAAATCCAGGCAATGGGAACGATGTACATAGGGGTTTCCAATATCTTTTTGTAAGGAAAAACGGGCTGACAAGCTGAGATACTAGTGGTCTAACAGCGATCAACTCCAAAGGTGACACCGTGAGCCAAAACTCCCCCGAATTCTTGCAACAGGCTGCGGCACAGTTTCAACAGGCTGTGACCCAAGGTTGGTCCAAGGCCCTGGAGGCCTTTCAAACGGTTGATCTGGGTGCGGCCAGTGCAGGGCTCAAAAACAAGGCCCCAGAAATCCATTTTGCACCGGAAAAATTGCAGGCACTGCAGCAGGACTATTCCAAAGAAGCCCTGGGCCTGTTTGCCGAAGGCTTCAAGCCGCCCAAGGTCAACAGCGACCGCCGCTTTGCCGATACAGCCTGGAACGACAACCCCATGGCCGCCTACGCCGCCGCAGTGTATTTGCTCAACGCCCGCACGCTGATGGGCATGGCCGATGCGGTGGAGGCTGACTCCAAAACCCGCAACCGCATCCGCTTCGCGGTGGAGCAATGGGTCGCTGCCGCGGCCCCCAGCAACTACCTGGCCTTCAATGCCGAGGCGCAGAAAAAGGCCATTGACACCAAGGGCGAGAGCATTGCCAAAGGCGTGAAGAACCTGGTGCATGACATCCAGCAGGGCCATGTCTCCATGACCGACGAGAGCCTGTTTGAAGTGGGTAAAAACGTGGCCACCACCGAGGGAGCGGTGGTGTTCGAGAACGAGCTGTTCCAGCTCATTGAGTACAAGCCGCTCACGGCCAAGGTATTCGAGAAGCCCTTCCTGATGGTGCCGCCCTGCATCAACAAGTTTTACATCCTCGACCTGCAGCCCGAGAACTCACTGATCCGCTATGCCGTGGCCGAGGGCCACCGCACCTTTGTGGTCAGCTGGCGCAACCCGGATGCCTCGCTGGCCCACAAGACCTGGGACAACTACATCGAAGACGCGGTGATCAAGGCGATTGCCGTCACGCAAGACATCACCGGTGCGCCGACCATCAACGCCCTGGGCTTTTGCGTGGGCGGCACCATGCT
>CANCCF010000305.1 GCA_947374485.1 Comamonadaceae bacterium
GATGGGCTACACGCCCAACTTGCTGGCCCGAAGCCTCTCGACCCGTAGCACCCAACTGATTGCCTTGGTGGTGGACGAACTGGGTAACCCCAATCAGCTGCGCACGCTCAATGAGACCACCCGCCAACTGCAAGCCAAGGGCTACAGCACCTTGTTGCTCAATATCAGCCCCGAATACAGCCCGGCCGCCGCACTGCGACTGGCCGACCAGTTTCAAGTGGACGGCATCATCTTCCTTGGCACCACGCTCAAGAACGAGCTGATCCAGTTTGCCCAGCAGGTCAAACACATTCCGCTGGTGGTGATTCTGCGCAACAGCGGCGAGGCGAATATTCCCTTTGTCAGCACCGATGGCTATGCCGCAGGTGCGGAGATCGCGGACCTGTTTTTGACCCAAGGCTATAGCCGCATTGGCTACATGGCGGGCCCGCTTTCGGAGCGCACCGAGCTGCGGCGCATGGAAGGATTTAGGGATCAACTGAAAGCGCATGGAATTGCCCTGACCACCGTGATGGAAGCGGCCCATTACCGGCGCGAAGAAGGCATGCAAGCCTTGCTGCGCTACATGGAAGCCACACCCAGAGCCGACCGCCTGGAAGCCATTTTTTGCGAGAACGACATTCTGGCGATTGGTGCTATTGACGCCCTGGTGTTGAGCAATGCCCAACACAAGATTGCCATCGTCGGCTTTGACGACATCGAGCTGGCCAACGCGCCCAGCTACCAGCTGACCACGTTCCGCCAGCCCATCGAATACCTGGTGGGCGAAGCCATACGCCGCATCGTCGAGCAGGACATGGTGGACCGCCAGTCGTTGATGGCGCCGGGCACGTTGGTGATTCGTGCCTCGCATCGCCGCAGCTCTTGATCGCGTCATCACAAGGCGCAGCGATGCTGGGATGAAGCCTTAGGCGACGACCGGGCGGCCGTCTTTGAGCGCCACCGTCTTGCCGGTTTTCCAGGACAGGGTGGCGGCCTCGGCCACGGCCAGGGCGTTGACACCGTCTTGCAGCGTCACGGGGTAGTTGGACCCGGCTTCCACTGCGTCCACAAAGGCGCGCCACTCGGCTTCATAGGCCTTCATGTAGCGCTCCAGAAAGAAGTACTCAGGCTTGGCACTGAGCGCTCCGGCTACTGTGATCTTGGCCACGGTGTTCTCCAGCACATTGCCGGCCGACAGCAGACCGGTGGCGCCTAGCAGTTCCACGCGCTGGTCGTAGCCATAAACGGCACGGCGGCTGTTCTTGATGACGGCAATGCGGCCATCGGCAAAGTGCAACGTGATGACTGCGGTGTCGACATCGCCGGCGGTGCCAATGGCCGGGTCGACGATGCTCGATCCGATGGCGGTCACGGTGGCGGGTGCACCACCGAAGATCCAGCAGGCCATGTCGAAGTCGTGGATGGCCATGTCGCGGAACAAACCACCGGAGACGTTGATGTAGCTCACGGGCGGGGGTGATGGGTCGAACGAGGTCACCGACAGCAGCTCGCCCTTGCCGATTTCGCCCGCATCAAAGGCGCGCTTGAGGGCGGCAAAGTTGGGGTCAAAGCGGCGGTTGAAACCAATCATGACCGGGCGGCCGGCCTTGGCGGCCAACACCTGGCAAGCCAGGGCTCGCTCCAGGTTCAGGTCCACCGGCTTTTCGCACAGCACGGCCTTGCCTGCGGCAACGGCGGCCTCGATGAAGCCGGAATGGGTGTCGGTGGAGGTTGCAATCAGCACCGCGTCTATGCTTTTGTCCGCAAGAATTTCTTCGGATGTGCGGGCGGTGGCGCCGCAGCTGGCGGCGAGTTCGCGCGCCGCGGCTTCATTGACGTCCGACACCGCCACCAACTGGCTGCGCGCATCCGTAACAATGCTCTTGGCGTGTACTTTGCCGATGCGACCAGCGCCCAGCAGACCTACTTTAATCATGGCTCACTCCTGAAAAATATATGAGTTGAAAGAGAAACGGAAAACTAAAAAGGGGACTACAGCGTGAAGGCAGTCTTGAAGGCCAGCAGCGCCGCCTCCGGGTCGCCGGAGGCAAACGCCTCCATGCCCACCGGGCCACGGTAGCCCATGGCGAACAGGGCGCGCGCAATACCGGCGTAATTGATTTCACCGGTGCCCGGCTCCATGCGGCCCGGCACATCCGCCACCTGCACCTCGCCAATCCAGGGCAGGCAGGCGCGGCATAACTCGACCAGATTGCCTTCGCCGATTTGTGCGTGGTACAGGTCCAGGTTCAGGCGCAGGCGCGGGTGGTTCACGGACGAGACCAGAGCCAGCGTGTCTTCGGCGCGGCCAAAGGGCACGCCGGGGTGGTCCACCGGCAGATTCAGGTTTTCCAGTGTGAAGGTCACGCCTTCTTCCTCGGCCATGTCGGCAATGCGGGCCAGCGTGTCGCGGGCCTTGAGCCACATGGGGCCGGTGACCACGGCGCAGGGTGTGACGGGCAGGCCGCCGTCACCCAAGCCGGTGCCGTGCAGGTTGAGGCGGGCCACGCCCAGGCGCTTGCCGACCTGTGCGGTTTCGCGGGCTGTGCGCAACAGCTCTGCGGCGCCCTCGTCATCGCTCAGGCGACCGCGCAGGTAACCGTTCATGATGGAGAAGGTGGCGCCGGATTTTTCCAGCATGGCCAGATCGTGTTCGGGCCAGTTCCACAGGCCGACCTGGAAGCCCAGCTCGGTCAGGCGTTTGACGCGCCACTCCATGGGTTTTTCGCGCCACAGCATTTCGGCGCAGGCGGCCAGTTGAAAGGGTTGATTGCTCATATTTTATGATTCCAATACGCGACCATCGTGGACCCTGGTCGTATGGGTTGATTTGTGTTGCGTGCTGCTTTACACCGTGCCGCCCAGGGAGCCTTCCAGCGTGGCCAGTTCCTGGCCACCGGCCATCAAGTCTTGCAACTGCTCGGCGGTGATGTCGCCGCGTGCCGCAGTGCCCAGGGTCTTGCCCCGGTTCAGCACCGTGAAGCGGTTGCCCACAGCCATGGCGTGGCGTACGTTGTGGGTGATGAAGATGACGCCCACGCCCAGCTTGCGCACCCGGTCAATCGTGGCCAGCACATTGGCTGTCTGGCGCACACCCAGGGCGGAGGTGGGCTCGTCCAATATCAAGACCTTGGCGCCGAAGTAGACGGCGCGGGCAATCGCCACGCATTGGCGCTCGCCACCCGACAGCGTGCCCACCGCCTGGTCCGGCTCGCGCGGGCGGATGCCCATGCGCTGCATCTCGTCCATGGTGACGGCGTTGGCGTGCTTCACATCGCAGCGCTTGAACGGGCCCCAGCCGCGGGTGGGTTCGCGCCCCATGAAGAAGTTGCGCGTGACCGACATCAGCGGAATCATGGCCAGGTCCTGGAACACGGTGGCGATGCCGGCATTCATGGCCTCACGCGGGTTGTTTAGCACCACCTCTTTGCCACTGACCAGCATGGTGCCTTTAGAGGGGGCATGCACGCCCGACATGGTTTTGATGAAGGTGGATTTGCCGGCGCCGTTGTCGCCCAGCAGGCAGTGGCATTCGCCGGCCATCACGCTGAAGGACACACCGGACAACGCAATGATGTTGCCGAAATGCTTTTCGATGGCACGCATTTCGACCAGGGGGGTGATATTCAATTCCATATCAACGCTCTCCGGTCACGCGCTTGCGAATGATGTTGTTGAAGAGCACCGCCACCAGCAGCATCCCTCCGAGAAAGACCAGGTACCAGTCCTGGTCGATGCGGGTGTAGGTCAGGCCGATCATGACCATGCCGAAGATAATGGAGCCAAGGAAGGCCCCCACTGCGGAGCCGTAGCCACCGGTCAACAGGCAGCCGCCAATGACCGCTGCGATGATGGCCTCAAACTCCTTTTGAAAGCCGCGACGTGCATCGGTGGAGCCGCTGTCCAGCACGGTGATGATGGCCACCAGACCGGCGCACAAAGCCGCCAGCACAAACAGACCAATCTTCACATTGCGCACCGGCACACCGGAGTTCTTGGCGGCGACCGGATCACCACCAGAGGCAAAGATCCAGTTGCCCAAAGGCGTGCGCAGCAGCACCCAGGTAGCCAGCGCCGTGAGCGCCATAAACCAGACGATTTCCACCGGAAT